>CALJER010000053.1 GCA_938074535.1 uncultured archaeon | reverse complement strand
GACGGGGTGGGCGGGACAGGAGGTGCAGGATCACATAGGGCTCCCCTACCTGTGCAGCTTCAGGCCGGAGGAGGGGAACCTGACCGAGCTGAGGGGTCTGAACTACCCCATGCAGTCCTACACCGCCGCCCACGGGGCCATCAGGGCCGCGGCCGTGTACTCGGCCATGCTGGGGAGGGGGAGCGCCTGGTGCCTCAGCCCCATCGTGAAGGTGGCCTTCGCCGACCCCCACCTGGTGTTCGACTTCAAGCACCCCAAGCTGTGCATAGCCAAGGCGGGGATAAGACAGTTCATGCCCGCCGGGGAGAGGGACCCGGTGCTTCCGCCGCACTGAGGTGAGGACGTGAGGAAGATCCCCAAGCTGGAGGAATGGTATCCCGCCTTCGCGGAGGAGTTCGAAAAGACCAGGCTCTCCACGGTGATGGAGAGGGTGACCACGGAGGAGCCTCCCCTCCCCAAGGCCTCCCGCCCCCGTCCGGAGGGCTGGTGGAGGGAGTACCCGCACTCCCTCTGGATCGTGGACAGGGGAAGGGAGCCCACCGCCTACGAGCTCCTCCATGACTTCATCATAGGGAAGGCCATGACCAGCCCCCTCGCCATCTCCATAGGGAGCACTCCTCCTTCCAGGCTCATCCTTTTCGAGGTGAAGCATCCCGCCAGGGGGGTGGAGTACGCCAGGATTTTCCTGAACCCCACGGATGTGATGGAAGGATATGCGGAGGAGGAACCCGATGTGGTGGTGAGGATAGGGTACTACGATCTGGTGGCCGTTCTGTGCGGTGAGCTTCCTCCCTTCAACCCCCTGTATGAGGGAAGGGTGGAGATCATAGGAAATACGGTGGCAGCCATAGACCTTTTATGCGACGTGTTGGAAGCTACTAATGGCAGGGAGGCCCCCGCTGGGAGCCCGACTCCTATTCCGCGGCCGGTGATGTGGCCTCTTGGGCATCCGTAGGTGGAAGGATGAAGGTGGAGACAAGGAAGGGAACGGTGGACCTGTACGACGACCTGGGCAACTGTGTGGCCAGCGAAATCCCCCTGAGGGCTCTCTCCCCCCTCTACAACCCCTACATGAGGGAGGTCCTGGATCTCTTCAAGAGGCTCGCCGTGATAGACCTGGGCAAGCTGGAGAACCTGATGAAGAAGGGGATGGCTGGGTGGGAGACGGCGGTGGGGCAGGACGAGAACAAGATGCCCTGGTACGGCAGGGACCTGCCTCTGGTGGACAGGGCGAAGGAGATCACGGAGAGGATAAGGGAGAAGGTGGAGAGGCACGGGGACGGAGAGCAGCTGGTCGAGGGAGCGGGAAGGTACATCATAGTGAAGGTTCCGCGCCGGATGATGGAAATCTCGGCCAGCAGGGATCCGGCCCTCACCTGGACCAGTGTTGCGCTCTGCCAGGCCGTGGCCGAGACCTTCAACCTGACCCCTGAGACGGACCCGGATGGATGCAACATGCTCAAGGGGGCGGTTTTCGGGAGATACCCCCAATCCCCGGAGTTCTCCCCCGGCGGCCCCGTGTCCACCTTCCTGAAGCAGAGCAACACCGTGGACGGGTTGGGCTCCGGTTTTAAGGCCATCATGGTCAATCACCTGGTAGCCCTCTGCAACAAGAGGACCCTGGACGGGGTGGCCCTCGCCACCATCCTGGAGCAGGCTGCCCAGTGGGAGATGGGGAACGCCCTGGGGTGGTTCGAGAGGTATCAGCTCCTGGGCTCCGCCTATCAGGGTTTCAATGCCCACAACCTGGTGCTCGATCTGGTGAAGGAGAATCGGGAGGGGACGATAGGCGATGTGGCCTACAGCGTGGTGCGCAGGGCGCTGGAGGACGGGGTGATAAAGGTGAAGAAGACCCTCCCCTCCGGGTACAAGGTCTACTCCACGAGTGACTATTCCCTCTGGAACGCCTATACCTGTGCGGCCGTGCTCGCCGCCGTCATCGTGAACGTGGGGGCCAGCAGGGCGGCCCAGAGCGTCTCCACCGTGCTGGGGTACTTCGGGGATCTCCTCCTCATGGAAACGGGGGGCCTTCCCGACCCCGACGCCGGCAGGGTGGAGGGCACGGGGCAGGGCTTCGCCTTCTACACTCACTCCATCTACGGGGGGGCCGGCCCTGGCGCCTACACCCTCGATCACGTGATCCCGAGGCACGGATCCGGCTTCGTGGGTCCGTGCATCGTGGCCGGCATGTGCCTCGACTCGGGCACCCAGCTCTTCTCCCCGGAGATGACCTCGGCCAGCTACTTCAAGATAAGGGAGAAGCTGCCCCTCCTCCACGACCCCCTGAAGAAGGTGGCGGAGGCGGCGGAGAGGATAAAGGGGGAGGTGAAGAGGGAGTAAGATGGCCGCGGGCAAGGTGAAGTACGAACCGCAGATTTATCCTGGAAAGGACGAGACGTCGGAGAGAAGGAGGAAGCTCTGGGACAAGAGGAGGAAGCTGGCAAAGTACCGGGAGATTTCGGATGATGACATCACCCGCCTGCTGGGGCACAGGGCGGTGGGGGCCCTCTACCCCAGCGTGCATCCACCTCTGGAGGAGCTCATCGAGCCCTACGATCCCATCAAGAACCTTGTGGTCCCCACCCCCGGGGCCAGAGCCGGGGACAGGATAAGGTTCGTGCAGTTCGCGGACAGCTTCTGGCATCCGCCCATCGCGCCCTACGGGAGGCTGAGGCTCTACTTCAACAGGCTGAGGGGGATAGACGTGGTGGCCTACAGCGGGAGGTGCATCTTGGAGATGAGGGAGAGGGATCTGGAAGCGGCCATGAAGATGCTGCTTGAGACCGAGATCTTCAACCCCGCCAGGACGGCCCTCAAGGGAATCACCATCCACGGTCACTCCCTGAGGCTGGACGAGGATGGTCTGATGTTCGATGCCAGGAGGAGGTACATCCTGGACAAGGCGAGCGGGGAAGTGGTGTACATCAAGGACCAGATGGGCAGGGTGCTGGACAACCCGGTGCCCGTGGGCAGGCCCCTTTCCGAGGAGGAGTGCAGGAAGCTGGACCTGGCCTACACCTGGGACACCCATCCCTTCAAGTCGAGGACAGAGGTTCTGGAGATCATCTCCAGGGCCGCCAAGCTGAGGGTCCTGGCTGGCTTCAACCCGGAGCTCCTGACGGAAGAAATGTGAGGTGGACTTTTGAAGCACCTGGAAGGGGTCAGCAAGGTACTGAGCCCGGAGTCCTTTGAGGATTTCAAGAGGAGAGTCGCCGGTACGGCGTTGGAGATAAGGGAAAAACAGGCTGAGTACTACCGGGACACCTATCCCGCTGGCTACGAACACCTAGCCCCAGACGGCATGGCCACCCAACCTTGGATGCTGAACTGGATAAGGGAGCGCGGCGGAATAACCATGGAGGAGTACGACAGGCTGATTTACGAGGAATTCGTGGAGTGGGCCTACCGCGTCATCCATGCCATAGAGGTTTGCAAGCGTGCCGTGGCTGAGAAGCCCCCCGTTTCGGAGCTCATCAAGGCCGAGTGGCTGTGCCACCTCAGCCATCCCCCGGCTTACATGGTGAGGCCCGATCTGGGTTTCTCCACCACCCAGATGCTCTACGGCAAGTACGCCACCACCATGTGGTGCCATGTGGACTGGTGGAGGGGAGAGTTCGTTTGGTTCCAGGGATATCACAACGAGGATGGAGTGCCGGTGCAGCACTGGATCATAGGCATGACCAGGGAAATCGTGCAGCACTTCGATGAGGAGGACAGGCAGAAGCTCCTCACGCCCAGCGACTTCATGGCGGTTCCCCCCGACGTCACGGCGCCTCTGGAGCGCAGGCACCTGCGCACCGGCATAAAGCTCAGGGAGATCCCCAGGAAGTCCCCCTACGATCTGGTGGAGTGGCTCAGGATGGCCAGGGACATCATCAAGGACCTGAGGGAGGAGATCTTCCCCAGATGGACCCACGCCACCCTCTACATCTCCACCTCGCCAGGCAACATGGGCATAGCCTCCCAGCACACCTTCTGGACCTCGCACTTCTGGTCACTGGTCTGGATGGCCATGAACGCCACGAGGCTGATCGGCATACCCATCATGTTCTACACCTACGAGCCTCTTCCTCCCATCCTCAACACCCTCCTGGCCCTCCCCGCCGAGCTTTGGGTGAGGAGACTGGAGGAGCTCTTCACCACGGGGCCGAAGGGGCTGGTGTGCGATGCCATCAACAAAGTCATCACTCCCGAGAAGAAGACCCCCATGCTTCACCAAATGAGGGAGCTCTACCTCAGGGGGAGGGCGTTCAAAGGGTTGGCCATTCCCTGCGATGAGGGCATACCCCCACCCAAAGCCTTCTTCACAGCTTTGCCCGCTCCGGTGTACAGGGAGGTGAACATAAGGGATGTTTTCGCCAATCCGGACAAGCTGCCCAAAGAGTACTGGGAGCTGCTGGAGTCCGAGGGAGGGGTGGACAGGAAGACGGGCAGGATTCCTCCCTACAATGAGGTTCCCAGGCTGAAGTACCTCTTCGATCCCACCATAGAGTGGCTGAAGCCCAGCGACTTCCCCCCCATAGACTGGAAAAAGGGACAGGTCTGGCCGGTGGACATGACCAGGGAGAAGATGCAGATCATGGTGGAGGAGGGGTACGACGGCTCCGGGAAGGACATCCTGCACTACAGCTGCCTGGCGGACAGGAAGCTGGGTCAGGAAGGAAAGCTGGTTCTCCTGGGCACCACACCCTACAAGCTCCCCGTGGAGTAACCTATTTAACTCCCCCCCCCACTCTTTAAACGTGGAGAGGAAGAGGAGGGTGGACGAGAGGGCGGGCCAGCTCGAAGCCAGGGAGAGGGAATATATACGCGAACTGTACGCCCTCTCCAAGAAGTACCTTGAGGTGGAGAAGGAAAGGCCGCTCTACTCCATCATGCAGCGCACCTTCGGCTCCGACCCCTTCGCCCTCCAGGACTCCCAGATGTACAAGAGGGGGGGCTACAGGCAGTCCAGGAGGAAGCAGGAGTTCGTCAGGCTGGGAAGGCAGGTGGCCGTGGAGAGGGGTCTGCCCGCCTACAACAGGGCGGTGGGCCTGCCCATAGGCCAGAGGCAGCTGGAGCCCATCCTGATAGCCGGAACGAACATCATGGTGGAGCAGGACGACACCCACCACCTGAACAACGTGGCCATCCAGCAGATGCTGGACGACATCAAGCGCACCGTCATCGTGAACCTGGACATCGCCCACCGCATGCTCACCGTGAGGGCCGGCAAGGAGGTCACCCCCGAGACC
>CALJER010000052.1 GCA_938074535.1 uncultured archaeon | reverse complement strand
CTCCCCCTCCACCACGAACTCCACGTATCCCCTTTTCACGAGCTCCTCCACCAGCTGGAGGTGCTCGGGCGCAGGCTCCCCCCTCCGGAGGGCCCTGATCCTCTCCACGGCCTCCGCGGGGGATCCGAAGGCCCTGAAGGCCAGGACCCTCCCCCCCTCGAAGGCGAAGACCCCGAGCGCGTTCTCCGCCAGCTGGAGCTCCATCCCCCTTCCTCCGCTCCGCCGGGCGATAAAGCTACCTGAGCAGCCAGGGGTTGCCTATCCTCACCTTCACCAGACCCTCCTTCCTGCACAGGGAGAGGTACCTCTCCGCCTCCTCCCTCCTGGTGTAGGGGAGGTCCCCCATCCAGTGGAGGGGGTGGAAGGCCAGCAGGACGTAGGGGATGGTGGGGTCCAGGTCGGCGATGAAGGAGGCGAGGGCTCTCACCTCCTCCTCGTCCACGTATCCGGGGACCAGGAGGGTGCTGGCGCGGAGGAAGGGCACCTCCGGCCTCCTGCGGTGCAGGCGGGAGAGCCTCTCGAAGTTCCGGTAGGGGGCCCCGGTCCTCACCCCGGAGAGGGCGTAGAGCACCTCCTCCGACCAGCACTTCAGGTCCGCCTTTATTCCTCCCCCGCTTTCCAGGCACAGCCTCCCCACCTCCTCCAGGTCCCTGGGGTTCTGGTTCAGGTTGGTCTCCAGGCAGATCCTCAGCAGCCTCCCCTCCCCCTCCGCCCTCTCCCTCAGGGCCCTGGCGGAGGAGAGGACGAAGGGCATCTGGCTGGAGGGGTCCCCGCCGAAATAGCAGGCGCAGCCCACCGCCTCGTCGGCCTCCTCCGCCAGCTCCCTGGGTCCAGCCACCGGTCCGCCCCTCGCCAGCATGGACTTGAAGGTGAAGTTCTGGCAGAAGAGACAGTTGTAGGTGCAGCTTCCAAGGAAGATGGCCAGGTTGAAGTATCCCAGGTCTCCCCTGGGGGAGCGGCACCACCTCGGGTAGCCCGCCCCTCCGGAGCCCGCACAGAACTCCGCCGGGACGCAGTTGGTGGGGAGGGGGTCCAGGTACCAGCTCACCAGCCCCCTCTCCTCCGTCCCCAGCGTCCTCACCAGCTTCCCACCCTCGTTCCTGACCAGACCGCAGTAGCCCGTCCCCCCCTCCGGTATCCCGCAGGCATTCCCGCATCCCTGGCAGACAGGGGCCCCGGGCACCCTGGGCACCAGGGGGGGAAGGCCCGTGCCCCTCCTGGACCGGGCGTGGGCGGCCTCTATCCAGGGGCTGGCCTCCTCGAAGCGCTCCCTCACGCAGGAGAGGCAGACCCCCAGCACGGAGGAGGGGGCCTCCTTCCCGCAAACCCTGCACTCGGGCATCCTCATCCCCTCTCGCCCGGGAATCCTTTAAGGAAGGAAGGGGAGTATAGATGATGGAAGGAGGGAGGAAGCTCTTCGGCACGGAGAGGCTCAAGAGGGGCTTCGCCAGCATGTGCAAGGGAGGGGTGATCATGGACGTGACCAACCCCGAGCAGGCCAGGATAGCCGAGGAGGCCGGTGCGGTGGCGGTGATGGCCCTGGAGGCCGTCCCGGCGGACCTCAGGAGGGCGGGAGGGGTGGCCAGAATGGCCGACCCCGCCAGGATCAAGGAGATCATGGACGCCGTCTCCATACCCGTGATGGCGAAGTGCAGGATAGGGCACTTCGCCGAGGCCCAGGTGCTGGAGGCCCTGGGTGTGGACATGATCGACGAATCGGAGGTCCTCACGCCCGCCGACGAGGAGTGCCACGTGGACAAGAGGAAGTTCAGGGTGCCCTTCGTGTGCGGGGCCAGGGACCTAGGGGAGGCCCTGAGGAGGATCCACGAGGGGGCGGCGATGATAAGGACGAAGGGCGAGGCGGGGACGGGGAACATCGTGGAGGCCGTCAGGCACATCAGGCTCACCCTGCGCCAGATAGAGGAGCTGAAGAAGCTGAACCGGAAGGGGCTGGAGGAAAAGGCCAGGGAGTACAGGGTGCCGGTGGAGCTGGTGAGGGAGGTGGCGAGGCTGGGGAGGCTGCCCGTGGTGTGGTTCTGCGCGGGGGGAATAGCCACGCCCGCCGACGCCTCCCTCGTGATGCAGTTCGGGGTGGACGGGGTCTTCGTGGGCTCGGGCATCTTCAAGTCCTCCGACCCGCCGCGCATGGCCAGGGCCATCGTGGAGGCCACCAGGCACTACGACGATCCCGAGGCGGTGCTGAGGGCGAGCTGGAACCTCCCCTCCCCCATGAGGGGCACGGACCTCAGGGCTCTGAAACCTGAAGAGCTCCTCCACACGCGGGGAGTCTAGTCCCAGTGGGACCCTTGAGGATCGGCGTTCTGGGGCTGCAGGGAGCCGTTTCCGAGCACCTCGCCTCCTTGAGGAAGGCCATGAAGGCCCTGGGCCTGAAGGGGGAGGCGGTCTGGGTGAGCAGGAGGAAAGACCTGGAAGGGCTGGAGGGCCTCATCCTGCCGGGAGGGGAGAGCACCACCATAGGAAGGCTGATGGTGAGCACGGGTCTCTTCGAGGAGGTGAGGGAGGAGGCCAGGGGGGGCCTTCCCGTGATGGGGACCTGCGCCGGGCTGATCCTGCTGGCGAAGGAGGGCGACGAGGAGGTGAGGAGGACGGGACAGCCCCTGCTGGGCCTCATGGACATGAAGGTGGTCAGGAACGCCTTCGGGAGGCAGAGGGAGTCCTTCGAGGCGGAAGTGAGGGTGGAGGGCCTGAGGGGCGGACCCTTCAGGGGGGTCTTCATAAGGGCCCCGGCGGTCGAGCGCGTGTGGGGGGAGGCGAGGGCGCTGGCGGAGGTGGAGGGAAGGATCGTGGGGGTGAGGCAGGGGAAGCTGCTGGCGCTGAGCTTTCACCCGGAGCTCACGGAAGACACCAGGATGCACGAGTACTTCCTGGAGCTGTGCAGGGGAGGACCAGGTGCCTCACCCTGAGTCGTACTTCCTCATCCTGAGCTCTTTCTTCTTCTGATCTATCTCGACCAGCAGGTAGTCGCCGGGGGCGAAGGGAAAAGCGGAGTCCCTGACCAGCTCCGTGGGCAGGTAGATGAAGAACTTGTCGTATTCCTTCTCTCCCGTCTTCGTGGGCCTGTTGATCAGCCTTCCCCTTCCCTTGGAAGCCATCCCAACGCTTCCTTTACCCCTCCTTATAGGCTTTCCGGTCTCTGCCTCCCTTTAAATGACTGAACACTTTAATCCCTCGCCTGGCGCATAGGGGGGCTGAAGGACCTGGTTAGCACAATTTTGTTTGCACAAAATTTTAAAACACGGAAGGGGCAGGGAAGGGGAGAAAGGTGGCAAGCCCCCAGCAGAAGAGGAAGGTCTGTCCTGACTGCAAAGCGGAGTTCCGTTCCACCCTGGGGCTGGCCCTCCACCTCCAGCAGCACGGCTACTCGAAGAAGGAAGCCTGGAGGAAAGCGAGGACGGGTTAAAGGTAGACCAGGCGGTAGCCGCCCTTCTTCAGGTCCGCGAGCTCCCTCGCCTTGTCCACCGCATCCCTGAAGGTACCCAGGTTGTCCACCAGGCCCATGGACAGGGCCTCCGTCCCGTACAGGACGGAGCCGTCCCTGAGGGACTCGAGCACGTTCTCCAGCCGGGGACGGTTGCGCTTGATGCGGTCCATCGCCTCCCTGAGCAGGTTCTCCACCATGCTCTGCAGGTAAAGGTTCTCCTCCGGGGTGGGTCCCCTGTACTCCGCCCCCAGGTCCTTGAGCTGTCCCGTGGACCATCGGTAGTACTTTATTCCTTCCCTCTCCAGCCAGTTCTCGTAGCTCACCCAGATCGCGATCACCCCGAGCCCTGCGGTGAGGGTGCTGCTCCTGGCGAAGATGTAGCTGGCGGCCGACGAGAGGAGGTAGGCCCCGGAGGCGGCGTACTCCCTCATGGTGACCACCACCGGCTTCTCCCGGGCGAGCTGGCGCATGGCCGTTTCCGTTTCGAAACAGGCCTGGACGGTGCCCCCGGGGCTGTTGACCTCCACCACCACCGCCTTCACGCTGAGATCCCTGCGGGCGCTTTCCAGCAGCTCGGCGTAGCTGAAGTCGGAGAGCTCCCCCTCTATCTCGACCACGGCTATCTTGTCCCTCGGGACCAGGAAATCCAGGGCGGAGAAGACCAGCGCCAGCATCAGGAAAAGGCCCACCGCCCCCCAGAGGCATGCCCTCCACCTCCCCCTCTTTCCCATCCTTCTTCCTTCTCCCTGCAGTCTTAAAACATCTCTGGGGGGGAGATCCGCTCCACCAGGGTGGGCCCTTCCCTGTCCTTGTCCCTGCGGAATCTGTAAAGGTACCCGCTCACGGCTGCCTCCAGTCTCTCCTCGTGGGTGATGAGCAGGACCTGGCGCACGAGGGAGGGGAGGCGCTCCCTCAGCACCCTGGCCAGCTCCTGGATGGCCTCCGCGTCCAGGTTGTGGGTGGGCTCGTCCAGAACGATCCACTCCAGGCCGGGGGCGAGGACGCGGGCCAGCGCCACCCTCATCACGAAGCAGGCATCCGTCCTCTCACCCCCGCTGGCCACACCCTCCACGGGCAGCCAGTTGCCCCTCCTGTCCCTCAGCTCGAACTGGTAGTCCCCCTCCTCCCCCACCGAGAGCCTGAGGGAGGTGTAGTCCCCGTAGGGGTAGACCTCCTGCCAGAGGTCCTCCATCAGCTGGTTGACCTGCTCCACGAAGAGCTCGCGCATCGTGGCCTGGGTCCTGGAGAGGGCGGTCTGGATGAGCGCCAGGGCCTCCGAGGCCTCGCCCAGCCTCAGGGCCTCCAGCTCCAGCCTCCTCAGCTCCAGGAGCTCCTTCTCCAGGAGTCTCATCCTCTCCTCCTCCTCTCCGAGCACCCTCTCCAGCCCCCCCAGCTCTCCCCTCACACCCCCCAGCTGGCGGAGGAGCTCCTCCTTCTCCTCCCTCATCTTCCTCACCTCCTCCTCCCTGTACTTCCTCTCCAGCTCCCAGAGCTCCCTCTGCAGGCTGAGGTGCCTCACCCTCCTCTCCCGGAGCTCCCTCCACAGCTCCGAGAACTTCTTCGCCCACTCCAGCCTCTCCCTGGCCTCCTGCCACCTCCTCCTGCCTTCTTCCTCCCCCCTCTCGGCCAGGCGCTGCCTTTCCCTCAGGGCCTCCAGCTCCCGCTCGCAGGCCTTCAGCTCCCCCTCCTTCTTCACCCCCTCCTCCCTCAGCCTCTCCAGCTCCCTCCTGAGCTCGGGGAGCTCCCTCAGCTCCCCCTCCACCCTCCTCACTTCCAGCTCCAGCTTGGAGAGCCTCCTCTCCTCCCCCTCCAGCTCAAGCAGCGCGGCTCTCAGCTCCGCCTCCCTCTTCTCCAGTTCCTCCTCCTCAACCCTTCTCCTCTTCCTCAGAGCCCTCTGCTTCCACCCCGCTCTGTCCACC
>CALJER010000051.1 GCA_938074535.1 uncultured archaeon | reverse complement strand
GGTGTCGCAGTAGGAGCAGCGGAGGGAGCAGCCCGCGAACCTGATGAAGACCTGCCTCCTTCCCACGAGCAGGCCCTCCCCCTGCACGGAGCTGAAGATTTCGCCCACGTACCCCTTCAGGCCCCCATCCTCCTCCTCACTTCCTCGTACAGGTCCCTTCCGCTCGGATCCACCGCCACCACCAGCGGGCCGAGGCCCCTCACCTCCAGCACCCACATGGCCTCCGGCTGGCCCAGGTCCAGCCAGTGGACCCCCCTCACCTCCTTCACGGCCCTAGCCGCCAGCGCCCCGCACCCCCCGGGGAAGGCCAGGTACACGCAGCCCATCCTCTTCATCACCCTCTTCGTTTCCTCCCCCACCCCTCCCTTCCCTATCACGGCCCTCACCCCGAGCCTGGGCAGGAGGCGGGGCAGGAGGGGGTCGACCCTGGAGCTCGTGGTGGGGCCTGCCGAGAGGACCCGCCATTCCTTCCCCTCCCTCCTGACGGCGGGCCCGCAGTGGTAGAGGGCTCCGTCCCTGAGGTCCACGGGCAGCTCCTTTCCCCTGGAGAGCAGGTCCGCCATCCTGAGGTGGGCCCGGTCCCTGGCGGTGACCACCTCCCCCGTGAGGAAGAGCAGGTCCCCTGCCCTGAGCCATCCCACGTCCTTCCTGCGCGCGGGAAGGGAGAGCTCCTTCACCTCCACTCCAGCTCACCTCCCCTCAGCCTGGCCCTGAACCTCCTGGCTGCCCAGCACAGGAGGTTCACCGCCACGGGAAGGCTGGCGGTGTGGGTGTGGGCGTACTCCACCTTCACCCCCAGGCAGGTGGTCCTTCCCCCCAGTCCCATGGGTCCCAGGCCCAGGCGGTTGATCCTCTCCTCCAGCTCCCTCTCCAGCCTCCTGAAGGGGGCCTCCCGATGCTTTTCGGGCAGGGGGCGGAGGAGGGAGAGCTGGGCCAGCTCCATGGAGAGGGAGGCCGTCCCCCCCACCCCCACTCCCACGATCACGGGAGGGCAGGGCCTTCCTCCCGCCTCCCTCACGGTCCCCACCACGAAGTCCACCAGCCCCCTCTCCCCCTCCGCAGGGGTGAGCATGCCCAGCCTGCTTACGTTCTCAGACCCCGCACCTTTGAGCATCACCGCCAGTTCCACCCCCTCACCCCGCGGGGGAAGCACCTTCACCGCGGGCAGTTCCTTCCCCAGGTTGTCGCCCGGGTTCCTCCTGGAGAGGGGGTGGACGGTGTTGGGGCGGAGCAGGCCCTCCTGCGTGGCCCTCCTCACGGCCCGTGCCGCGGCCCTCACGGGGTTCAGGCCCGAGGGATCCATCCAGAAGTAGAAGAGGGGTATCCCGGTGTCCTGGCAGAGGGGAACTTTCCTCTCCTCCGCCACCTCCACGTTCTCGAGGATGGCCCTGAGGTTCACCCTTCCCACGGGGTCCCTCTCGGAGCGGAGCGCCCGTCTCAGTCCCGCCTTCACGTCTGAGGGGAGCCCCGTGCTGGCCCTCCTCAGCAGCTCCAGGCAGGCCTCCTCCAGCTCCCTCTGCCCGGAACCGCCCATCTTCAGATATTTATCCCCGGGGGTATAAGGCAGGGGAATGAGGGTGGGGGAAGGGCTGGGGGGTCTTGCCAGGCTCAGGCTCTCCAGGGGCGAGCTGGGTTTCGTCTACTTCGAGTTCTCGGCCCTGGCCGTCAGCACGGCCGAGCACCGCCTCCTCTTCGACCCTGCCGAGCTGGTGAGGAGGGAGGAGGTCTCCGCCTGGAAGCCCCATCTCCTCCTCATCACCCACGAGCACTTCGACCACCTCGAGGCCTCCAGGCTGGTGGAGCTCCAGCGCACCTCGGGCGGGACGGTGGTATGCAACCCCGGAAGCTATTCCATGCTGAAGGGGAAGGTGGGGAAGCTGGTGCAGCTCAAGGCCGGAGGCTCCGTGGAGGTGGAGGGGGCCAGGATCACGGGCATAGGGGCGGAGCACCCCGCTAAGGAGCCCCTGATGTTCCTGGTGGAGTCGGGCGGTCTCACGCTCTTCCACGGCTCGGACTCCTCCTTCACCGCCGGGCTGGAAAAGTGCAGGGCGGAGGTGGCCTTCGTGCCCGCCGGCGCGCCTTCCCCCACGGCCTCCGTGGAGGACGCCCTCCGCATGAGCAGGACGCTGGGGTGCAGGGTGGCGGTTCCCTTCCACTGCTCCCCCGACGAGGCGGAGGAGTTCGGGAGGAAGGCGGAGAGGGAACTGCCGGGGGTGAGGGTGGTGATTCCAGAGCCGGGGAAGGTGTACAAGATCTGAGATGCCCAGGATAGACTCCTACGAGTTCGGGAAGATCGTGATAGAGGGGAAGGTCTACACCTCGGACGTTCTCATCCTCCCCAGCGGGGTAAGGGAGTGGTGGAGGAGGGAGGGACACAGGCTCAGCCCCGAGGATCTGAAGGAGGTGCTGGAGGAGAGGCCCGAGGTGCTGGTGGTGGGAAGAGGGTACTACGGGGAGATGGAAGTTCCGCCCGAGACGGTGAGGGAGGTGAGGAGGAGGGGAATAGAGCTGGTGGCGGAGGTGACGGGCAGGGCGGTGGAGAGCTTCAACGGGAGGTCGGGGGGCAGAAGGGTGGCCGCGGCCCTTCACCTCACGTGCTGAGCGGAAGCCTTTTCCTGCCTTGGAGGGCAGTGCTCTTTTAGGCGGGTTCAGGTAAGGGGATGGGGTGAGCCACCTTGATCGACACCGGGGCCCTTTTCCTCAGCCTCCTCTCCGCTTTTCTCTGGGGGACCTACTGCAACCCCCTCAAGCACCTCCGCCGCTTCGGCCCCTGGGAGTTCTCCAACGACCTTCTCCTGGGGGGCCTGCTCCTCTCCTGGGCGGTCTTCCTGAGGGAAGGGGGAGGGAGGTGGGGACCCGAGATCCTCCTCCCCCTCCTCTCCGGGGTGGTCTGGGCGGCGGGCAACTATGCGGGGCTCTCGGCGGTGAGGGAGCTAGGTCTGGCCTACTCCTATTCCTTCCTGAACCTGTCGGCGGCCGTGGCCTTTCTCTGGGGGATTCTCCTCTTCGGGGAGATGGAAAGGGGCCTCCCGCTGGCCGTCGCCTCCCTTGGCCTCCTTTCCATGCTCCTGGGTGCCTTCGTGCTGGGGAGGTCCCTCGAGGGAAAAAGGGGGTGGAAGGGGGTGAGGTGGGCCCTTCTGGGCGCCCTCTGCTTCGGAACCTTCGGGGGGGCGGGGGTGGCGGCCTCGCTGGAGGCTGGGATCACCCCCGTGCAGTACTGCGCCCTCATTGCGGTGGGGGCCTTCCTGGTCTACTTCCTCCGCACCCTTCTGGTCGGGGTCCTGGGCCCCTGGTGGGGAGGGGGCAGGAGGGAGCATCTCCTGGGTCTCCTGGCCGGCTTCCTCTGGATGGGCGGCAACCTGGTGAACTTCTCCTCCGTCCCCTCTCTCGGCGTGGCCGTGGCCTTCCCCATAGGCACCGCCAGCACGCTGGTGGCGGTTCTCTGGGGTGTCCTGTACTACGGGGAGTTCGGGGAGAGGGGGAGGAGGGCCAGGCTGCTGGCCGCCCTGGGGATTTTGCTGGTGGTGCTGGGGGTGGTGGGACTTGGAGCGGGAAGGGCGCTGGCCTGAGTTCCCTTCCGCGGTGGGGGCTTTCATCCTATCAGATGGCTCCCGTCGCAGCTCCTTGAGGTGTGGAGGTCGGGGAAGCCCTCCCTGCAGGTGGAGAAGGTCAGGCCGAGGGAGAGGCAGGCCTCCCTCACCCTTTCCATGAGCTCCCTCCTCCTCTCCCTGGGGAGGTAGAGGCTCCTCTTCCTCCTCTCCCCCTTCAGGTAGAGCTCCCTCAGGCGCGGGAAAAGCTCCGGGAAGCCCCTCCTCATCCTCTCCCAGCTGTCCGCCCTGGGCTTGAAGGTGGAGGAGGTCACGTGCCCGACGCCCGCGGAGGCCGCGGCCTCCACAAGGTCCCGGATCTCCCCCTCGTTCAGACCGGGGATCAGGGGGTCCAGCCTCACGCTCACGGGCACGCCCGCATCGGACAGCTTCCTCAGGGCCTTCAGCCTCCTCTCGGGGGGAGGGGCACCGGGTTCGAGCCTGCGGGCCAGCCCCGGTTTGAGGGTGGTGAGGGTCATGCTCACGGTGCAGGGCAGGCGTGAGAGGAGGTCCAGGTCCCTCACCACCAGGTCGGACTTGGTCACCACCAGCACCCTCGCCCTCCCTCTCAGCCTCTCCAGGCAGCCCCTGGTGAGCAGGAGCTCCCTCTCCTGCGGTGGATAGGGGTCGCTGCTGTTGCACATGGAGATGAGGGGCTCCCCCTCCAGCCTCCCCGCCTCCCCCTCCAGCCTGCGCAGCAGGTCCTTCTTGGGCCGGCACTGGAATCCGTGCGGGATGTAGGAGGTGATGTAGCAGTAGAGGCAGGCGTGGGGGCAGCCCGTGTAGGGGTTGAGGGAGAGCTTGGGTGGACAGGTGCAGAGGGGGTCCCTCCAGGGGTCGAACTCCCTCAGGAGCTCCATCATCTTCCTTCGTTTCTTTCGGGTAAAGCCCAAAGCTCCTCGGAAACCGCCCCTTAGGCGGGGCCGGATGGAGGCTTCAGGTGCAGGAGGGAGATCAGGTCCTTTCTGCCCGTCCGCAGGATCCCTTCGATCTCCCTCTTCACCAGCTCTTGCCCCCCTGCCCTGCCCTCCCGCAGGAGGTGGGCGGACAGGATCCTCTTCCTCAGGAAGTACTCCTCCAGGGCCTTCTCGAAGGGTCCGCCGTACATCTCCCTCAGGACTCTGTCCCTCTCCCCCGGGCATCCCCTCCTCCTCATGCAGCAGTAGGAGAGGGAGCCGAAGCACACGTCCGGTGAGTCCCAGCCCACCAGCCTGGAGAACCAGTCCTTGATCCCCACGTACCTCCGGGGGGAAAGCCCGGCCTCCTCCAGGGCCCTTTCCCTGAGGCAGAGGGAGGAGAAGGTGAGGGGGTAGTCGGGATGGCAGCAGAAGGTGAGGGCCCTGAGGTCTCCCCCCAGGCAGATGGGGACGGGTGCATCGCTCCAGCCCGGGACCTCCCTGGTGAGCTTGCCGGGGGACAAGGTGGATCACGGGACTTCCGTGCCGGAGGGATAAACGTTTTTCCCAACACGCCCACACCAGTCCCGGGACACGGTCGGGGCCGAGGGGACCCGCGGGGCACCTCCGGTGAGGTCCGGCGGAAGGAACTAGGTCCTCCCCGGAGCTTTTTCAAGCCCCAGCGCGGCCTTGAGGGCTGAGGCTGGTCCGTGGGATCTGAACCTCCGGGCGCACCTTTCCCATCTCTCCAGCAGGGCCACCAGCTCCCCCCTCCCGCTCAGCCTCCCCTTCAGGGAGGGGAGAAGCTCCAGGGAGTCCTCGAAGCCGTAAATGAGGCCCCAGAGGGTGCGCTTCGGATATCTCCCCTTTTCCATGTTCTCCACCAGCTCCCGGAGGTACAGGCGCAGGAGCTCCCTGAACTCCTCCATCCTCTCCAGCTCCTTCGCCACCTCCCTCATGGCCTCCAGCTCCTCCCCTGGCCCCCCGGCTTCGAGGAGGGAGAGGGTGTAGGAGTGCCGCAGGAAGGCCCTGGCGAACCCCCTCCAGTCGATCTCGTAGTGCTGGTACTTTCCCTCCTTCTCACCCAGCTTCACCACCCCCATCTCCTGCAGCCTGTGCAGGTGCTCCACCACCGTGGAGGGCTTGGTCCCCAGCGACTTGGCTATTCCCTTCGGCGTGGTCTCCCCCAGCACCATCCTGAAGAAGACGCTCGAGACCCCCACGCTGGCGAAGGGACCTATCTCCGGCATTTTCTTTCTCCCCCTCTCGCCTCCTGTGCTTAAAAAGGTTAGGAAAAGCCTCACGATTAGGGATTACCGAAACGTATTTAAGAGGGGGCCCGGAGTATGGGCGGGGATCACATGGAGGGAAAAGGGAAGAGGTCCAAGTATCTCCCGGCCGAGTGCACTGCCCTGGAGCTTCTGGAGTACATGGTTCTGAGGAAAGAGGAGGGCCCCTTCACCCTCTACCGGCTAATGAACCACGGGGTGAGGAGCCACCAGCGCAGGGACAGGATGCGCCAGATGCTGGAGCTCATGGTCGAGAGGGGGTGGGTGGAGGTCCTCCCCCAGCGCAGGTACCGGGCCACGCCGAAGGGGGAGGAAGTCTGTGAGCAGACCGAGGAGTTCAGGGAGTTCTACAGGTCCCTAAGGCTGGGGTCGCGGCACCCGGACCGGGGGAGAACTTTTTTCAGCGGGGTGAACTCTCTTCCTCCACGGCTTAATACCGGGGATGGGGCTCCTCCTATCAAAAAGGAGGTGAGGAAGGATGAGGTTGGTGATAAGGAAATTGGGGGCCTCCGGTGATACCTCTCTGGTCTGCACCGAGCAGGAACTGGAAGAGCGTCTGGGGCGGGAACTCGAGCAGGGGTACCAGGTGGCCATAAGGACCGGAGAGGGGACGCGGCTGCTGGGAGGGGACCTCGAAGTCGTGGAGAGCGCCGTCGAGGAAGAGAGCAGGGAAGGCGCCGTTGAGGTGGAGCTCTTGCTGATCCCCCGCGTGACGGGAGGCTAGCACGGGAGGACCCGTTATGTCCGGAGGAACCGAGGAGATCGGGGAGGCATACCTGGAGGGGCCAGGGGAGAAAAGGTACTTCCTCGAGAGTGAAAGGGAGTACTGCTCCATCGAGGCGCTGGGGGCCTTCCTGGAGGGAGTGAGGAAGACCAGGATGACGGGGAAGCTCAGGCTTCATATGGAGGGCTTCCGCAGGAGGCTGAAGCGGGATCCCTCCCCAGAGGATTTGGAGGAGGGGCCGGAGGGTCTCTGGGAGGTGGAGCACCGCTCCCTGCCTTTGGGCACCCTGGAGATCAGGGAGGGGGAGCTGTTCCTGGGGAACTCCGGTGTGGGATGGGAGGAAGTGGAGGAATGGCTCAGGGCCTGCCTGACGGGGTTCTGGGAGCTCACGCCGGAGAGGGCGGGGGAGCTGGCCGAGCTGATCGTCTCCCACAAGAAAGAAGCTGAGGAGAGGGCGCTGCGAACGCTCAGGAGCGTGCTCGGGGAGGAACTGACGGAGCGGTTCCTGAGGGAGGGCAGAATGCTGGTCAAAGCGGCGGACGGGCGGGAGTACCTGCTCACGAAGAGGGGGGAGGTGCTCTCCCCCGACGGGAGGGAGCGCTTCTGCGTGCGGGTGGAGGGGGGTGAAAAGCTTCCCGTCTACGACCTTTTGCTGGCCAAGTACCTGGCCATCCGCGACAGACCCCAGAGCATAAGCACGCTCAGGAGAAGGGGGAGCTGGAGGGAGCTGGCGCGTGTTCGGATGCTGGTCCACGAGCTGGAGCTCCTCCTTTTCCGCCTGCAGCACGGCAGGGGAGAGTTCGAGGAAGACGAGCTCCTGACCTGAGCTTACCTCAAAAACCACCTTCGGCCTCCGGACAAGCCCCACCGGTCCCGGCCATCGTACGGATGTGACGGGCCCAAGCGGAGCCGGTCCAGCCGCACCTACCTCGCCGGGGCTCTCCTCCTCCTGGTCGACCATCTTCCGAAGGCGGCCCAGGCAGCGAGGCTTGCTCCCGGTGGGCTGATGGGGCCGCCGGGATTTGAACCCAGATCGCCAGCACCCCAAGCTGGTAGGCTGGCCAAGTTACCCCACGGCCCCACCTTTTTTTATAACCCTCCTTCCCTTTAAGAGGATGCCCGCGAAGCTCTTCACGGCGGGCCCGGTGGCCTGCTACCCCGAGGTCCTGGAGGAGATGGGGAGGCAGATGTTCAGCCACCGGAGCGAGGAGTACCACCGCCTGCACCGGGAGACGGTGGAGAGGCTGAGGTGGTTCCTGGACACCAACCACAGGGTCTTCCTCTTCCCCAGCTCCAGCACGGGGATAATGGAGGCCTCCATCAGGAACTGTGTGAAGAAGAAGCTCCTCTGCACGGTGACGGGGGAGTTCGGGGAGAGATACGTGAGGGTGGCGGAGGCCAACGGCAGGGAGGTGGTGGTCCTGCAGACGGAGCCCGGAAAGCCGGTTCTGCCCGACAGGCTGGAGGAGGAGCTCCGCCGGCACCCCGACGTGGAGGCCGTCACCGTGACCTACTCCGAGACCAGCCTCGGTCTGCTCAATCCCCTCCCCGAGCTCGCGGGGGTGGTGAAGGAGCAGGGAAAGCTCCTGCTGGTGGATGCCGTGAGCGCGCTCGGGGGAGTGGAGTTCTCCCCCGAAAGGCTGGGGGTGGACGTGTGCTTCGCGGGCTCCCAGAAGTGCCTGGGCCTTCCCCCGGGCATGGCCGTGGTGTCGGTGTCGGAGGAGGCCATGGCGAAGTCGAGGGAGATGGCGAACAAGGGGTGGTACTTCGACTTCGAGAGGTACGATCGCTCCCAGCAGAAGGACGAGACCCCCGTCACCCCGCCCATCCCCCTCATCCTGGCCCTGAACAGGATCCTGAGGATGATCGAGGAGAAGGGGAAGGGGAGGTACTTCGAGGAGTACGCCGGGAGGGCGAGGAGGATCCTGCGCGGGGTGAAGGACCTGGGCCTCACCCTCTTCACGGAGGAGAAGTACGCCAGCCCCACCATCTTCTGCCTCAACGCCCCCCCGCACCTGAGCGGGCAGGAGATTTACCTGAGGATGAGGGAGAGGGGGGTGGAGCTGGCGCAGGGGTACGGAAGGCTGAGGGAGAGGACCTTCAGGATAGGGAACATGGGCTACATCACCCTCCAGGACATAGAGGAGATGCTGGGGAAGCTGGCGGAGGTCCTGAAAACGCCTTAGCAGGCCTTCCCCGAGCGGCGCTGCCCCTTCAGGCCTTGCCCTCCAGCACTTCACCCAGGAACTTGATGACGCAGAACTTGGAGCACATGCTGCAGGTGCTGGGGTCGACCCTCGGCGGCCTCCCGCCCCTTATCTTCCTCGCCCTCTCCGGGTAGAGGGAGAGCCTGAACTGCTTCTCCCAGTCCAGCTTCTTCCTGGCCCTCCCCATTTCCACTTCCTTCTCCAGGTCCATGCCCCTGGCCACGTCCGCCACGTGGGCCGCTATCTTGGTGGCGATCACCCCCTCCCTCACGTCCTCCACGGAGGGGAGACAGAGGTGCTCGGAGGGTGTCACGTAGCAAAGAAAGTCCGCCCCCGCCATCCCGGCCACCGCCCCCCCTATCGCGCCCACCAGGTGGTCGTAGCCGGCGGCCAGGTCCGTCACCACCGGTCCCAGCACGTAGAAGGGCGCTCCCTTGCACACGGCCTTCTCCAGCTTCACGTTCCACTCCACCTGGTCCAGCGGCAGGTGTCCGGGCCCCTCCACCATGGCCTGCACCCCCTTTTCCCTGGCCCTCTCCACCAGCCTCCCCAGCGTCATGAGCTCGTGCAGCTGGAAGTAGTCGGAGGCGTCCCCTATGCTTCCGGGGCGCAGGCCGTCCCCCAGGCTCAGGACGAGGTCGAACTCCGAGGCCAGCTCCAGCAGGTAGTCGAACTCCTGGTAGAGCGGGTTCTCCCTCCCCTTCTTCAGGATCCAGGCGGCCAGGAAGGCCCCTCCCCTGCTCACGATCCCCAGCAGCCTCCTTCCCCCCAGCTTCTCCACCACCTCCCTGGTCACCCCGCAGTGCACGGTGACGAAGTCCACCCCGTCCTTCGCGTGCCTCCTTATGGTGTTGAACATGTCGTCGGAGTTCATGTCGAGCAGGCCGCCCCTCTTGGAGGCCTCTATCCCGGCCTGATAGATGGGCACGGTCCCCACGGGCAGGCTCACCTCTTTCAGGATCCTCCTCCTTATCAGGTCCAGGTCCCCCCCTATGCTCAGGTCCATCACCGCGTCAGCCCCGCACTCCTGCGCCACCCTGGCCTTCTCCACCTCCTCCTCCACCCTCACGTAGTCGGGCGAGGAGCCCACGTTGGCGTTCACCTTCACCCTCAGCCCCTCCCCTATCCCCTTGGGACGGATCCTCTCCTTCCTGCAGGGGTTGTGGGGTATGACGATCCTGCCTTCCGCCACCCCCCTCACCACCTGGGAAAGGGGCACCCCCTCTGCCCTTGCCACCGCCTTCATTTCAGGAGTGGCCCTCCCCTTCCTCGCCTCCCTCACCTGCATGCTCTTCTCTCCCTTCCGTGGGGAGGGATAAAAGGGATGGGAGCTAAGGGAGAGGGGGGAAAGATGGTCAGGAGGGCCCTCTTCATCGGACGCTTCCAGCCCCCCCACAAGGGGCACCTGGAGGTCTTCAAGGGGATCCTGAAGGAGGCCGACGAGCTGATCGTGGGGATAGGGAGCGCCCAGGAGAGCCACACGCTGGAGAACCCCTTCACGGCGGGAGAGCGCATGCTCATGCTGGGCAGGGCTCTGGCGGAGGAGGGAATAGAGACCTCAAGGGTCCACATCGTCCCCATTCCCGACGTGAACAACAACGCCCTCTGGGTCTCCCACGTCCTCTCCTACTCCCCGCCCTTCTCCGTGGTTTACACCGGGAACCCCCTGGTCAGGAGGCTCTTCAGGGAGGCGGGCTACGAGGTGAGGACCTTCCCCCTGTACAACAGGAAGGACTACATGGGAACGAAGATCAGGGAGCGCATGGTCAGGGGCAAGAAGTGGGAGCACCTGGTCCCCCCCGCCGTGGTGAAGGTGGTGGAGGAGATCGACGGGGTGGGTAGGATGAGGGACCTCTCCCAGAGCGATCGCCTGCTCGGCCCCCGGAAAACCGGAACATGAACCTCTCCAGCTCCACCCTTCCTTTCCTCACCTCCACCCCCTCCCCCTCCAGCAGCTCCACCTTCTTCCTCTCCCCCAGCGCGTAGCCCCCCACCCTTCCGTCCGACCTCACCACCCTGTGGCAGGGGACCTCCACCGGTCTCGGGTTGAGGGAGAGGATGCGTCCCACCGCCCTGCAGGCTTTGGGCTTGCCCGCCGCCCTGGCCAGCTCGGCGTAGGTGGTCACCCTTCCCCTTGGAATGAGGGAGGTGAGCTCCAGCACCCTGGAGCGCAGGTCCATCCCCAAAGCTTGGAGGGGTTCCGAAAAGCTCTAACGGGGGGAGAGGGGGGATGTTTGGAATGGAGGTTCTGGAGGTCGATGGGTCCAGGGGGGAGGGCGGAGGGGCGGTCCTCCGCGCGGCCCTGGCCCTGGCGGCGGTGAGGGGGAGGCCGGTGAGGGTCTACAACGTCAGATTGAAGCGCAAGAGGCCCGGCCTGCAGCCCCAGCACCTGAAGGGGGTGGAGGCGCTGGCGGAGGTCACGGGGGCGAAGGTGGAGGGGGCGGAGCTCGGCTCCACGGAGGTCTACTTCGAGCCCGGTGAGATCTCGGGGGGGAAGTACAGGTTTGACATAGGTACGGCCGGGAGCACCGTCCTCCTCCTGCAGGTCCTGCTTCCTCCCCTGGCTTTTGCCTCGGGGCCCGCGGAGGTGGAGGTAACGGGCGGGACGGACAACCCCCTCGCCCCTCCCGTGGACTACTTCAGGCACGTGACCCTCCCCATGCTGGCCAGGATGGGGTACGAGGTGGAACTGGAGTGCCCCCGCAGGGGCCACTATCCGAGGGGAGGGGGGAAGGTGGTGGTCAGGACCCATCCCGTGGAGGTGCTTCGACCCCTCGAGCTCACCGAGGCGGGAAGGGTGGAGAGGGTGGAGGGGATTTCCCACTGCGTGGGTTTGCCCCCCCATGTGGCCGCCAGGCAGGCCCATGCCGCCAAGCTTCGCCTCCTGAAGGAGGGATACGCGGCCAGGATAAGGGCGGAGGTGCAGGGGGGACCCTCCCCTGGACCGGGGAGCGGGATCGTCCTCTGGGCCCTCACCTCCCGGGGAGGGATTCTTGGAAGCAGCTCCCTGGGCAGGCCCGGGAAGCCTGCGGAGAGGGTGGGAAGGGAGGCGGCGGAGCTCCTGCTGGAGGAGCTCAGGACGGGGTATGCCGTGGACAGGTACCTCACGGACCAGCTCATCCCCTATCTGGCCCTGGCGGAGGGGAGGTCGGAGCTCTGGAGCACCCATCTCACCCTCCACGCCCTCACCAACGTGGAGCTGGTGGAGGGGATGCTCGGGGTGAAGTTCTCGGTGGAGGGCGGCCTGGGCGCTCCCTCCAGGCTCTCGGTGGAGGGGAGGGGAGAAGGCTTTCGGAAAAACTAATTAGGCAGAAGCTCCGTTAGGAGTCGTGGAGTCCCTGGTGCCGGCAGAGGATCCTTTCCAGAGGAAGAGGCTGCAGGAGCTTGCCCTGCTGAGGGAGCTCTCCTCCCCCCACTTCGACAGGGAGAAGTGGGAGCGCCTGCGCAAGCTGGTGTACCGTCCCGTCCCGCTCAACGTGGAGGTGGTGGTGGACGACACCACCCTCCGGGAGGGCCTGCAGATGGCGGGGATGGTCACCCCCAAGCCCGAGGACACCTGCCGCATCGCCTGCCTCCTCAGGGACCTGGGGGTGGAGAGGCTGGAGGTCCTCACCTTCACGAAGACGGACCAGCAGGCCGTGAAGCTCATGAGGGATGCCGGGCTGGGGGACATGATGGCGGCCTGGTGCAGGGCCTCGAAGGAGGATGTGGACACGGCCCTTTCCCTGGGCTTCAAGCAGGTGGGGATCTCCCATCCCGTGTCCTACATCCACTTCGAGAAGTGGGAGAGCACCCCCCTGCAGCTGCTGGAGAGGGTGGTGGAGACGGTCTCCTACGCCGTGGAGCACGGCCTCACCGTCTTCGTGCACGGGGAGGACAGCACCAGGGCGGACTGGGAGTTCGAGAGGATGTTCATCAACGCCGTGGCGGAGGCGGGTGCCGCGGTCTACCGCATCTGCGACACCGTGGGGGTGGGCCTCTCCGATCCCCTCGCCACCCTTCCCAACGGCATCCCGGCCAAGATCAGGCACGTCAGGAGGGAGACGAGGATCCCCTACGTGGAGATCCACGCCCACGACGACCTGGGAAACGCGGTGGAGAACACCATGGCGGCGGTGAGGGCGGCCTCCGGGCTCTACGACAAGGTCTACGTGAGCACGACCCTGCTGGGAGTGGGGGACAGGGCGGGGAACGCGGAGACGGAGAAGGTCATGCTCAACTGCTACCTGCACCACGACGTGACCAAGTGGAACTTCGCCCCCCTAAGGGAGCTGGCCCTCTTTTTCTCCTCCTCCACCGGGTACCACCTGCCCCTCAACAAGGCCATCGTGGGGGACGCGGCCTTCGCCCACGAGTCGGGGATCCACCTGCAGGGGATCTCCGCCCTCCCCCTCACCTACGAGCCCTTCCCCCCCGAGCTGGTGGGGCAGCGCAGGACCATCGTGATAGGGAAGAGGTCGGGGAAGCACGGGATCAGGCTCAGGCTGCAGGAGATGCTCGGGAAGCCGGTGGAGGAGAAGGACCCGAGGCTGGAGCAGCTGGTGGAGACCATCAGGGAGAAGTTCGTCAGCGGGACCCGCAGGATGCCCCTGAGGGACGAGGAGTTCAGGCAGCTGGCCAGGAAGGCGGGTTTCGAGGTCTGAGGAGGATGGTTTATCGCGTCACCCTCATTCCGGGAGACGGGATAGGCCCAGAGGTCACGGAGGCGGCGCGCAGGTGCGTGGAGGCCACCGGGGTGAGGATAGAGTGGGAGGTGGTGGAGGCGGGGGAGAAGGTGGCGGAGGAGAAGGGCACACCCCTCCCGGAGGAGGTGCTGGAGTCGGTGAGGAGGACGGGGGTGGCCCTGAAGGGGCCCATCACCACCCCCGTGGGGAAGGGCTTCAGGAGCGTGAACGTGGCCCTGAGGCAGGCCCTGGACCTCTACGCCAACGTGAGGCCCTGCAGGTGGTACAGGGGGGTGAGGAGCAGGTACGAGGGGGTGGACCTGGTGGTGATCAGGGAGAACACCGAGGACCTGTACGCCGGGGTGGAGTTCGAGAGGGGCAGGGAGGACACCAGGCAGTTCCTGGAGTTCCTGAGGAAGCTCAGGGGGGTTTCCCTGAGGGAGGACTCGGGGGTGAGCCTGAAGCCCATCTCGGCGTGGGCCTCGGAGAGGATCGTGAGGTTCGCCTTCGAGTACGCCAGGAGGAACGGGAGGAGGAAGGTCACCGCCGTGCACAAGGCCAACATTTTGAAGTTCTCGGACGGGCTCTTCCTGGAGACCGCCAGGAGGGTGGCGAGCGAGTACCCGGACATAGAGTTCGAGGACAGGATCGTGGACAACATGTCCATGCAGCTGGTCCAGAAGCCCGAGCTCTACGATGTGCTGGTCTGCCCCAACCTCTACGGGGACATCCTCTCCGATCTCTGCGCCGGGCTGGTGGGGGGACTGGGGGTGGCGCCCAGCGCCAACGTGGGGGAGAGGGGGGCGGTGTTCGAACCCGTCCACGGCAGCGCCCCCAAGCACGCGGGGAAGAACAGGGCGAATCCCACCGCCGCCATCCTGAGCGCGGTGATGATGCTCCGCCACCTGGGTGAGGCGGAGGCCGCCTCCAGGCTGGAGGGTGCCGTGGCGCGGGTGATAGCGGAGGGGAAGAGGGTGACCTACGACCTGAAGCCCGATCCCTCCGATCCCTCGGCGGTGGGGACGAGGGAGATGGCGGATGCCATCATAGAGGCGCTGGAGAGATCGGCGTAGGTCCTACCGGCGCTTGGCCAGGAACCTCTGCATGAACTGTTCTCCCTCGAGGAAGCCCGCCGATCCCCTGGCACCGCTCCTCTCCGAGAAGGTCATGCCTTCGCCCTTCACCCCCGGTCCGTGGATGACGAAGGGCACGGGCTCGGCCACGTGGGTCTTGACCTCAAGGGGCGTGGGGTGGTCGGGCAGGACGGCTATCCTGCATCCTTCCGGCAGGCCGTCCAGCAGGGGACCGAGGAGCCTGCGGTCCAGGTCCTCTATGGCCTTCACCTTCATCTCCAGGTTCCCCCCGTGTCCCGCCTCGTCCGGGGCCTCCACGTGCACGTACACGAAGTCGTGGTCTTCGAGGGCCCTGAGGGCGTACAGGGCCTTACCCTCGTAGTTGGTGTCGAAGTATCCCGTGGCCCCCGGCACCCTGATGAGGGTCATTCCCGTGTACACCCCTATCCCACGGATGAGGGGGACGGCGGAGATCAGGGCGCCCTTCATCCCGTACTTCTTCCTGAAGTTCTGCAGCCTGGGCCTCCTCCCCTGGCTCCAGAGCCAGATCATGTTGGCGGGGTTCTTCCCCTGCATCTCCCTGGCCTTGTTGACGGGATGCTCCGAGAGGATCCGCTTGGACTCCAGCATCAGGCGGTTGAGCTCCCTGGCCAGGGGGTCCCCTGGGGGTCTGATCAGGTGCCGGGCGATGGGCTCTCCGGGGATCTCGTGGGGGGGATCGGTCTCCAGCTTGGGGTCGCAGTTCCTCAGGACGAACACATGGCGGTAGGTGATCCCCACATGGAACTCGCCCTTCCTGAACCTGCGTCCCAGCTCGGCCAGGAGCTCCGCCGCTTCCTCCGTGGTGACGTGGCCGGCGGAGTAGTCGTACATCTTCCCCTCTTTTTCCGTGATCAGGTTGCACCTGAAGGCCACGTCTTTGGGCCCGAGTTTCACCCCTATGTCGGCAGCCTCCAGGGGCCCCCTCCCCGTGTAGCAGCTCTCCGGCCTGTACCCCAGGATGGAGAGGTTGGCCACGTCCGATCCGGGGGGCATGCCGTTCGGAACGGTCTTCAGCATCCCCATCTCCCCCTCCCTGGCCAGGGAGTCCAGGTTGGGCTTGTGGGCCACCTCGAGGGGAGTCTTCCCCCCCAGCCTTCGCACGGGATGGTCCGCCATCCCGTCCCCCAGCACCACCACGTACTTCATTTCACCGCCTTCCCCCGCTTCCCCCCTCCCCGTAAATCTCTTCCGGGTCGAAGATCCTCCTTCCCATCCTCACCAGCTTGCCCCCCCTGAGTCCCCTGAAGAAGCAGGAGCGGTAGCCCTCGTGGCAGGCGCCCCCCACCTGCTTCACCCTGTAGAGGAGGGCGTCCCCGTCGCAGTCCACCCTCACCCCCCTCAGGTGCTGTACGTGCCCCGAGCTTTCCCCCTTCAGCCAGAGCCTCCCCTTGGAGCGGCTCCAGTAGTGCATCAGCCCCGTGGTGAGGGTCTTTCTCACGGCTTCCGGATCCTGGTGGGCCACCATCAGCACCTCCCCCGTCCTCTCCTCCTGCACCACCGCCGTCACCAGACCCTCCCTGAAGCTCAGCCTCCCCACCAGCTCCTCCGCCCGTTCGGGTTTCAGCTTCATCCCAGACGCCTCCTCACGCTCTCCGCGTGGGCATAAAGACCCTCTGCTCCGGCCAGCTTCTCCACCAGCGGGGCCACCCTCCGCAGGCCCTCCCGGCTGAGTTCCTGGAAGCTGGGGCACCTGAGGAAATCGTGCACGGTGAGACCCGCCCTCCACCTCGCCGCCCCCATGGTGGGCAGGACGTGGCTGGGCCCCACCGCGAAGTCCCCGGCGGCGGGAGGGGTTTTCTGGCCCAGCAGGACCGTTCCCGCGCACCTCACCCTCCTGAGCGCTTCCCTCGGCCTCCTCACCGCGAGCTGCAGGTGCTCCGGAGCCAGCAGGTTGGCCAGCTCCAGCGCCTCCTCCAGATCCCGGGTGACCACCGCCTTTCCCTCCCTCAGGGCTTTTTCCGCCACCCCCCTCCTGGGGAGCACCCCCAGGGTTCTTTCCACCTCCTCCACCACCCTCCGGGCCAGCTCCCTGGAGGGGGTGAGGAGCCAGAGCCTGGCGTGGGGGTCGTGCTCGGCCTGGGCGAGGAGATCCCAGGCCAGCAGGGAGGGATCGGCCGAAGCGTCCGCCACCACCGCCAGCTCGGTGGGACCGGCCGCGAAGTCTATGCCCACCTCGGAGGAAAGGAGGAGCTTGGCGGCGGTCACGTACAGGTTTCCCGGCCCCACGATCTTCTCCACCCTGGGTATGGTTTCCGTTCCCAGGGCCATCGCCGCCACGGCCTGCGCTCCCCCCACCCTGTAGACCTCGCCCCCGCCCGCCAGGTCCACGGCCACCAGCGTGAGCGGGTTTATCTCCCCCCCGCGCCCGGGAGGGGTGCACACCACCACTCTCTTCACCCCCGCCACCCTGGCGGGCAGGAGGGTGTGGAGGGCGGTGGAGGGATAGGAGGCCAGGCCGCCGGGGAGGTACACGCCCACACAGTCCAGCGGGAGGACAAGCTGGCCCGCCCTCACCCCTGGGAAGGGGGAGGTAGACCAGCCCCTGGGAAGCTGCCTGCGGTGGTATCCCTCCACCGCACCGGCGGCCTCCTCCAGGGAGCGCAGGGTCCCACGGTCCACCTTCCGGTAAGCAGCGGAGATCTCCTCCTTCCTCACCCTCAGCTCTTCCCTCCTCAGCCTCACCCCATCGTAGCGGAGGGTGAGCCTGAGCAGGGCTTCGTCTCCCCCCCTCCTCACCTCCTCCACGATTCTCCTGACCCTCTTCAGGACCCCCTCCAAAGGGGGGCCGCCCTCCCTCAGCTCCCTCCGGGCCCCGGGGTTCTTCTCGAGTTCCAGGAGCTTCAAAGCACACCCTTCGTGCTGGGGATTCCCTCCCCCCTCTTGCTGCAGGCCTCCCCCAGGGCCAGCCCCAGGGCTTTGAAGACGGCCTCCGCCTTGTGGTGGTCGTTCCTGCCCTTCAGCACCTGTGCGTGCAGGTTGAACCTCCCGTTCTGGGCAAAGGTCTGGAGGAGGTGCTCGAGCAGGTCCGCCTCCAGATCCTCCACCTTCTTTCCCCTGAGCCTGAGCTCAACGGAGGAGTAGCCCCTCCCGCTCAGGTCCACGGAGACCATCACCAGCGTCTCGTCCATGGGTACGATCGCGTCCCCCATCCTCCTTATTCCTTCCTTGTTCCCCAGCGCCTTCTCCAGGCACTGCCCCATCACGATCATCACGTCCTCGGCCACGTGGTGCCCCACGTCTCCCCTGGCCTTCACCCGCAGGTCAAAGCCCGAGTGCTTGGCCAGGTGGGAGAGAAGGTGGTCCAGGAACCTTACTCCCGTCTCCACTTCGGCTTCGCCCCCGCCGTCGAGCTTGAGGTAGACCTCCACCTCCGTCTCCGCGGTCTTCCTCTTCAGCCTGCACTTCCTCACTCCGCCACCTCCATGGCCTCTCTCAGGGTGAACCTCCCCTCGTACAGGGCCGTGCCCACGATCAGCCCCGCTGCCCCGGCTTCCTTCGCCCTCCTCACGTCCTCCAGGGAGCGCACCCCCCCGGAGAGGATCACCGGGAGCCTTATCCTGGAGAGGACCTCCGCCGTCCTCCTCCCTATCCCCCTCATGGTGCCGTCGGCCTCCACATCGGTGTAGAGGAGGCATCCCACCCCCAGCTCCTCCATCTCCCTGGCCAGCTCCACCACTTCCCTTTCCGTTTCTTCCCTCCAGCCCTCCACCACCACCCTTCCCCCCCTGGCGTCCAGCGCGGCCACCACCCTCTCCCCCCCCAGGGTTTTCACCAGCTCCCTCACCAGCCCAGGGTCTTTAACGGCGGAGGTGCCCACCACCACCCTCTCCGCCCCCGCCCTCACATACCCCTCCGCCACCTCCAGGGACCTTATGCCTCCCCCCACCTGGGCCCCGCTCCTTTTCCCCCGGAGGAGGTTGAGGATCAGCTCCCGGTTGCTCCCCCTGCCCATGGCGGCGTCGAGGTCCACCACGTGCAGGAGGCGGGCCCCTTCCCTCTCCCACCTCCTCGCCCACTCCAGAGGGTCGCCGTACACCTTCTCCCCCTCCTCCCTTCCCTCCCTCAGCCTGACGCACCTTCCCCTTCTGATGTCCACGCTAGGGATCACCAGCAAGCTGGCACCTAGGGGAGGACGCGCTCGATGGGGAGGACCAGGATGTCCCTCCCACCCGCCTTCTTGAGCTCCCTCACCACCCTGTACACTTCCGACTCCTTCACCACCGCCTGCACGGCCAGCATGGGTTCCTTCGCCTCCACCCTGGAGACGGTGGGACCCGCCATGCCGGGGAGCACCCTCTTGACCTCCTCCAGCCTGTTCTCGGGCAGGTTGAGGAGGATCAGCTTCTTCCCCTCGGCTTCCGTGGCGCTCCTCAGGGCCGTCCTGATCTCCTCGATCTTCTCACCCTTCTCCTCCAGGCTTTTCCTGTTGGCCACCAGCCTGGCCGTGCTCTCCAGGATGGTGTCCACTATCCTGAGGCGGTGGGTGCGCAGGGTGGTCCCCGTGCTGGTCACATCCACGATCAGATCGGCCACCCCTATGAGGGGGGCGATCTCGGCGGCTCCGGTGAGGTTGACCACCTCCACCTTCACCCCCCTCTCGGAGAAGTACCGGCGGGTGAGGTTGGGGAACTCCGTGGCCACCCTCAGTCCCGGCCGGTAGTCGGAGGGTGAGCTTATCCCCGACCCCTCGGGAGAGGCTATCACCATTCTGGTGAAGCCGTATCTCAAATCCAGCAGCTCCACCACCTCCCCCTCCCTCCCGCTCTCGCACACCAGGTCGTATCCGGTGATGCCGAGCTCTGTGGCCCCCTCGGCCACGAAGTCGGGTATGTCCTCCGCCCTCACGAACACCAGCTCCAGCTCCGGGTCGTTGGTCCGGCAGAAGAGCTGTCTGCCGTCCCTCCCCACCACCCCTATGCCCGACTGCTGGAGCAGCCTCACCGTGGGCTCCTCCAGGTGGCCCTTGGGCACGCTCATCGTCAGCTTCACTTCCCTCCCCCCTTCACCTTCCCCAGCGCTTCTATGAGTCTTTCGTTTTCTTCCTTTCTCCCCACCGTGATCCTCACCCACTCCTTTCCCGCCCCCCTGAAGCCTGAGAGGTCCCTTATGAGGACCCCCTCCCTGCGGAGCTCCCTGCAGAGCCAGGGCGCCGTTCTGCCCCAGGGGGAGGTCCCCACCATCAGGAAGTTGGCCTCGGAGGGGAGGACCTTCAGCCCGAGGGAGAGGAGCTGATGCCTCAAGCGCTCCCTTTCCTCCCTCACCTCCCTCACCACCCTCCTCATGTACCCCAGGTCCCTGAGGGCGGCTCCGGCGGCCACCTGGGCCAGCCTGTTCACGCTGAAGGGCTGGCGCAGCCTCTCCAGCACAGAGACCAGCTCGGGTCCTGCGAGCAGATAGCCCACCCTGAGCCCGGCCAGCCCGAAGGCCTTGGAAAAGGTCCTGAGCACCGCCAGGTTCTCCCTCCTCCTGACCCACCCCGCCAGGGACTTCCGGGAGGAGAACTCCACGTAGGCCTCGTCGGCCACCACCAGGGCCCCGGTGTCCAGCAGCCCCTCCACCGCCTCCTCCTCCAGGCAGCTCCCGGTGGGGTTGTTCGGCCTCCCCAGAAAGACCAGCTTGACCCCCCTGCAGGCCGAGACCAGCTCCTCCGGGTCCCACTCCCCCTCTTTTCCCCTGTAGAACTTCGGCACCCCGCCGCTCAGCAGCACTCCGGTTTCGTAGAAGCTGAAGGTGGGCAGGGGGAGGAGGACCCGGTCTCCTGGATCGAGGAAGGCCCGGCAGAGGAGGTCCATGAGCTCGTCCGACCCGTTTCCCAGCAGCACTTCCTCCTTCCCAAGCCCCACGTACCTCCCGATGGCTTCCCTCAGCCCCTCCGCCTTCGGGTCGGGGTAGTAGCCCGCCTGGGGAAGGGCCTCCCTCAGGGCCCTGAGGACGAGGGGGGAGGGGCCGAAGGGGCTCTCGTTGGAGGCGAGGTTCACCACCCCCCTCCTCCTCCCGTACTCCTCCGCGTAGGGGTAGGCCCTTCCCGCCCTCAGGAACTTCCTGACCCTCCGTGAGAGGAGCCTCAATATCCTAACCTCTTGAGGAAGGCCCTCGGGTTCTCTCCCACCACCCTCTCCGCCTCCCTCTCTTCCAGTCCCGCCCCCAGCGCCACTTTCCTGGCCTCTTCCTGGGTGAGGAGGTCCTCGGGGTCGTGGGCGTCGGTGTTCACCAGCAGCCTGTCCCCCTTCCCTCCCGCCACCCTGGCTATCCACCCGTTGGTGAGGGAGTGCCCCTTTCTGGAGGTCAGCTCCAGGTAAACCTCCCCCCTCTCCGCCCTCTCGGCCAGCTGGGCGGAGAGGAAACCTGGGTGGGCCAGCAGATCCACCTCCCCGCAGTCAATCGCGGCTTCGTTGGTTCCCGGGGGGACGGGCTCCACCGGGCTCTCCCCGTGCACCACCACCAGGGCGGCCCCCAGCTTCCTCGCCAGCCTGGCCATCTTCCCTATGCCGGAGGGGGGAAGGTGGGTGAGCTCCACCCCCGGCACGAGCCTGATGTTCATGTTCCTGTTCACCTCTTCGGAGGCCCTGAGGATCTGGGGCACGAGCTTTTCCAGGTTGGAGGGATCGGCGTGGTCGGTGATGGCGAGGGCCGCATGCCCCATCACCTCCGCCCTCCTGGCAAGCTCCACGGGCAGGACCTTCCCGTCGCTCAGGAGGGAGTGAGTGTGCAGGTCTATGCGCATCTTCCCCCTAGGGTCTGCCCCCTCTTATTCATTTGTGTAACAGTGGGAAAGCGCCGGGCTAGGAGGGGGCGGTCCTCGCCAGGATCCTCTCCCTTTCCTTGTCCTGCGCCAGCTTCAGGAGCATGAGGTTGGAGGGATGGATTTTCCTGGGAACCTCGGTCCCGTCCGCCTTCCTGGTGAGGGCCCCGTCCACCGTCACCGCCATCCTCTTCGGGTCCACCTCCAGCACCTCCCCCTCCAGCTTCCTGAAGTCTCCCCTCAGGATCCTCACCCTGTCCCCCTTCCTCACCGGGAGGGACCTCCTGCCGTACTTTTCCCTCAGCTCGGGGCTGAGGGTGGCGGAGAGCAGTTTGTGCCTTCTGTGGAGGGGCATGCGGTGGAGCCAGAGCCTCTGCTTCCCCGGCTTCCTGCTCTTCACTCACACCACCATCGTGGCTATTCCCGCCAGCTTGGGCCAGCGCTCCGCCGCCTCCTTGGCTATGGGCCCCCTGATCTCCGAGCCCTTGGGCGAGCCGTCCGGGGTGATGATGGCGGCGGCGTTGTCCTCGAACTTGATCCTGATCCCGTCGCTTCTGAGGTAGGGCTTCTTCTGCCTGATCACCACGGCGCGGACGATCTGCTTCCTGAACTCGGGGGTCCCCTTCTTGACGGAGGCCACCACCTGATCCCCCACCCCCGCCGAGAGCAGCCTCCTCCTCTTTCCCTTCAGCCCCACCACCGAGATGATCTGGATTTCCTTGGCCCCCGTGTTGTCGGCACAGCTCAGCCTGGCCCCTATGGGGAGGGCGCGGACGGGGGCGGCGAGGCCCGTGGCCATGACCCCTCCGGCTCTCTTTCCCATTCAGCCACCCTCCTTCCCTATCACCACGAAGGCTTTGGTCTTGCTGAGCCTCCGGCACTCCGCTATCTTCACCCTTTCCCCCGCTCTGGCGCTGATGCAGGGAGGGTTGTGGGCGTGGATCCTGGAGGTCCTTTTCTCGAACCTCTCGTACTTCTCCACCCTGTGAACGCGGGGGATCTCCACCGTCACGGTTTTCGACCTCTTGTCGCTCACCACTATCCCCTCCAGCACCCCTCCCCTCACGGAGAGGTTTCCGTGGAAGGGACAGCGCGGGTCGGAGCAGGGGCTCTCGGGGGCCTTCCTTCCCAGCACGCTTCTCATGCCTTCCTCACCCTGTCCTCTGGCCTCGCCACCAGCCTCTTCCCTTCTATCCTCACTTCCTCTCCCCCCGGCAGGACGAACTTCAGGTAGACTATGGACTTCGGTATGCTTTTTACCTTTGCCCCGGCCCTTATTTTAAGCATGTTCTTCGTCTCGTCCACCACCCTGCCCCGCAGGCCCCTCAGGCCGGGGTCTCTGCTGTCCAGGACCTCCACCTCCAGCCCTATCAGCTCGTGCCTGGGAAGGTTGGAGGGACGCAGGGGCATCTCACTCGATAACGTCTATGGACTCGGGTAAAAACCCGAACTCCACCAGCACTTCCTTTATCCTGTCCTTGTGGTCGCCCTGGAGCTCGATGCTCTTCTCCCTCATCGTCCCCCCGCAGGCCATCCTGCTCTTCAGCTTCTTCAGCAGTTCCTTCAGGTCGCTCTTCTTCTCATCCAGCCCCTCTATCACCGTCACCACCTTCCCGAACCTGCGGCTTTCCGAGTAGACGGTGATCTTCTGCTGCTCCCGTGAGATCTCACCGCAGACGCAGAGTTCGGTGGGAAGGCCGCAGCGTGGACAGATTCCCTGCATTATGGAGCTCTCACCCTTTCTTTTTCTCGCGCCACCGTTAAAATTCTTGCTATGGCGCGCCTGAGCTCCCTCGCCCTCATGGGGTTGTCGGAGGGACCTCCCCCCCTCCTCACCGCCCTCTCCCTGGCCAGCTCCGCGCGGAGCTCCCTGAGCTTGTTTTTTATCTCTTCCAGGCTCATTCCCCTTATCTCCTCAGCCTTCAGCACCGCCACTCTCTCCCTCCGCCTTCTCCGGTGGTGTTTCCTCCGTTTTCTGGGTTTCGGTTTTGATCCTTATCTCGTCCGGTGTGGGCGCGGGAGGCATGATCCTTACCTTCACCCCCACCACCCCCGGCTTCAGCTTGGCGTAGGCATAGCCG
>CALJER010000050.1 GCA_938074535.1 uncultured archaeon | reverse complement strand
TGGGGGGGGGTGTGGGGTGGGGTGGAGGCCAGGGCCTTCCAGGTGGCCAGGTTCCTCTCCCCCAGGCACGAGGTCACCGTCCTGACCTCCAGGGAGAGGGGACAGCCGGAGAGGGAGGAGGTGCTGGGCTTCGAGGTGCGGAGGGTGGGAGGGGAGAGGGGGTACGCGCAGAGGTGGGACCTGGGGGGGAGGCTGGGCTTCCTGGAGGGGGGGAGGAGGCTGGGGGAAAGGTTCGAGGTGGTGGACGGGTACAGCTTCGTGGCCTATCCCCTGGCCTGGAGGCTCTCCCGCAGGCTGGGGATTCCGGCCGTGGCCACCTACCACGACGTGTGGGTGGGGGAGTGGACGAGGAACGTGGGGCCCGGGGGGATCCTGGGGGAGCTGCTGGAGAGGTACGTGCTCACCAGGAGGTGGGAGAAGTTCATAGCCGTGAGCAGGTACACCAGGGAGAAGCTGCTGAGAAACGGGGTGGAGGGGGAGAGGGTGGAGGTGATCCCGAGCGGGGTGGACCTCAGGGCCTTCGAGAGGGTGCGGGCCGAGAAAAGGGAAGAGCCCACGGTGTGCTGCATCTCCAGGCTGGTGGAGTACAAGAGGGTGGACGTCCTGCTCAGGGCCCTGGCCCTGGTGAGGAGGGAGCTGCCGGGGGTGAAGTGCAGGATCGTGGGCACGGGGGAGGAGGAAGGGAGGCTCAGGAGGCTGGCGGGAAGGCTGGGGGTAGAGGAGAACGTGGAGTTCCTGGGCTTCCTGCCCGAACACGCGGAGGTGGTGAGGGTCCTCAAGTCCTCCCAAGTGTTCTGCCTCCCCAGCGAGGTGGAGGGGCTGGGGCTGGTGCTGGTGGAGGCCATGGCCTGCGGGGTCCCCTTCGTGGCCTCGGCGCTCCCTCCCCTGGAGGAGGTCTCGGGGGGAAAGGGGGGGCTCTTCTTCAGACCGGGGGACCACCTGGAGCTGGCGGGGAAGCTCCTCCTCCTGCTGAGGGAGGGGGGGCTGAGGGAGAGGCTGGGAAGGGAGGGAAGGAGGAAGGCCGGGGAGTACGACTGGAGGAGGCTGGTGAGGAGGATAGAGGGAATCTACGAAGAGGTGGCGGGATGAGGAACGCGCGGGCTGACCGGAAGCTCTTTTAGCGGGGGAGTTTTAGGGCGGTGGAATGAGGGCCCTGGTGACGGGAGGGGCGGGTTTTGTGGGGAGCCACCTGGTGGAGGCCCTGGTGGAAAGGGGGGACGAGGTGGTGGCACTGGACAACTTCTTCCTGGGAAGGAAGGAGAACGTGGCCCCCTTCCTGAAGGAGGCGGAGCTGGTGAGGGGGAGCGTGATGGATGCGGGGCTCCTGCGCAGGCTCACCAGGGACGTGGACGTGGTCTTCCACCAGGCGGCGGCCTCCTCCTCCCCCATGTTCCTGAAGGAGCTGGAGGAACCCGTGGCGGTGAACGTGGTGGGGTTCATCAGGCTGCTGGAGGCCTCCAGGGAGAACGGGGTGGGGAGGGTGGTGCACGCCTCCACCTCCTCCATCTACGGGAACAACCCCGTGCCCTGGAGGGAGGACATGAGGGTGGAGCCCCCCAACTTCTACGCCGCCTCCAAGCTGGCCTGCGAGCACCTGGGCCGCCTCTACTTCCAGGAGCACGGGCTGGAGACGGTGGCCCTCAGATACATGAGCGTGTACGGTCCCAGGGAGAAGTCGAAGGGGGAGTATGCCAACCTGGTCTCGCAGTTCCTCTGGTGGATGAGGGACGGAAAGAGACCCGTGGTATGGGGGGACGGAACCCAGACCAGGGACCTCGTGTACGTGAGGGACGTGGTGAGGGCCAACCTCCTGGCCGCAAAGGCGAAGAGGGTGGCGGGGGAGGTGATCAACGTGGGGACGGGGAAGGAGACCTCCCTGAACGAGCTGGTGGAAATCCTGAACCGGATGCTGGGGAAGAGGCTGAAGCCCAGATATGTGAGGATACCCGTGAAGAACTACATCTTCAGGCAGAGGGCCGACCTGACGAAGGCCCGAAAGCTGCTGGGGTACGAACCCGCCTACGGGCTGGAAGAGGGGATAAGGGAGATCCTCCGAGCCTCATGAAACCCAGACTCTCTGTGATCATTCCTACCAGGAACCACGCACCCTTGCTGGGGGAGTGCCTCTCCAGCCTCTCGGGGCAGCGGTTCAGGGACTTCGAGGTGGTGGTGGTGGACGGGCACTCCACCGACGACACGGTGGAGGTGGCCAAAAGGCACGGGGCCAGGGTGGTGTACGAGGACTACGGGACGAGGGCCGGGGCCTGCCTGGTGGGGGCCAGGGAAGCGAGGGGGGAAATCCTGGTGTACACGGACGACGACTGCACCTTCCCCCCGGACTGGCTGGAGAGGATAGAGGAGGCCTTCAGGAAGGATCGGGAGCTGAAGGTCTACGGGGGGGACGACAGGCTTCCCAGAACTTCCTCCTACTTCGAGCGCACCCTCTACCAGCTGGACCTGGCCAAGGGACCCCCTAAGAAGCCCCACCTCAGGCTGAGGGGATGCAACGTGGCCTACAGGAGGGAGGCGCTGGAGGAGGAGGGCTTCGATCCCTCCCTCACGGGAATAGAGGAGACGGAGCTCCATTACAGGATGGCCAAAAGGGGGATGAAGATGCTCTTCGATCCCGCCCTTTTCGTCTACCACCGCAGGAGGGGAGGCTTCCGCTCCCTCTTCCGGAGGATGTACTCCAACGGTGTGGCCAGGACTCAGGTGGTCAGGCTCCACAGGGAGCTGACGGAGCCCATGGATCTTCTTCCCCCCCTCACCCTTTCCCTCACCCTCGCCGTGCTCCTCCTCTTTCCCCTCTTCCCCTTTCTCCTCCCGCTCTGGCTGGGCGCCGCCCTTTTGTACTTCTTTGGAAAGAGCTTGTACGTGGCCGGCAGGGCAAGGGGTTTCGGCTACCTGCCCCTCCTCCTCCCTGTGCTGGTGGTGAGGGAGCTTTCCTTCGGCATGGGGGTGGTGAGGGGTCTGCTGGGCAGGGGTCCAGAACGAAGGAGGAAAACGGAGTGAGCAGGACCTCCGCCAAAGAATTTGTGGAGGAGATGGGCGAAGAGCTCTTGATGGATGGAAGGGAGAGACAGGACTTCCATCATGACTCCAAGAACCGATACAGAATCCTCTTGGAACTCCTTCCCCCTGAAGCGAAGAGAATCCTCGACGTCGGGGCGGGGAAAGGACTTTTGACTTTTCTCCTCCGGGAGTGGACGGGAGGGGAGGTGCAAGCTCTGGACCTCTACCCCTGCAGGAGGGAATGGAGGAGGGGAGAATGGGTGGAAGTACGAAAATGCAACGTTGAAGAAGACGAGTTCCCCTTCCCCGAGGAAAGCTTTGACTGCGTGGTCTGCAGTGAGGTGCTGGAGCACCTCCTTTACTCTCCCTTCCACATGCTGAAGGAGATCCACCGGGTGCTCAGGGAGGAGGGTACCCTCATCCTCACCACGCCGAACGCGGTAAAGCTTGTCACGAGACTTAGGATTTTTCTCGGCAGGGAGCTCTCCCACTACAGGGGCTTCTACGCTTCGGGTCCAACTGACAGACACAACAAGGAGTATACCCTTTCGGAGGTGAGAGAACTCCTGGTCGAGCAGGGCTTCAAGGTGGAGAAGCTGTTTTGCAGGAACGTCTCCTCCCTCACTGGCCCCGCCGTCAAAGACCGATATCCTTCTCCGAGCCTGAGGCTGAAGAGGATGGTGGTTCTGAGCCTCGGCTCCCTCTGGCCCTCTTTCAGGGAAATTATTTTCGCTAGGGCTAGAAAGACAAAAGACTAGAACAAACTTTCGAGGGAATGGATAAACCACGGTCGTTAAAACTACTTCGACCTGCGGGGTATTCCCAACCTCCATCCCCTCACGATCCGCTTCTCCGTCACCTGGGTCTCGAACCCATGCCTCCTCAGGATCCTCTCGACCTCGGGCCAGGTCTGCCTCCCCTTCCTGAGGTGGTAGGCGGCAATGGCCACCTTCCGGGTAATCCCCAGGGTCTTCTTCCCCCTCTCCAGGATGTCCAGCTCCGCCCCC
>CALJER010000049.1 GCA_938074535.1 uncultured archaeon | reverse complement strand
GCCCTCTGGCCAGGGCCTCCTTCGGGAAGAGCATCCCCGCTTACGCCCTCACGGAGCTGGGGGAGAGGGTGCTGAGGATGCAGGAGGAGAAGGTGGGGAGGAGCGAGAGGGCGGTGAGGGTGGAGGAGCCCAGGCCCCCCTTCCCACTGCGCTGAGAGCATGAGGATAAGGGAAGGAATTTACTTGGTGAAGCCTGGAAAGGTGGTTTACGAGGGGGCCTTCGTGCAGTACGCCTCCTCCTCCGTGGTGCTGATCGACGACGGTGAGCTGATTCTGGTGGACACCGCCCTGGAGGAGGACTGGCCCCTGCTGGAGGAGGGAATAAGGAGGGCGGGCTTTCATCCCTCGGAGGTGTGCGTGGTGGTGAACACCCACCTCCACCCCGACCACACGGGGTGCAACGAGAGGTTCAGGGCGGAGCGCTACGCCCACCCCCTGGAGATAGAGAGGACCGGCCTCAGGGACTACCTCCCCTGCCCTCCCAGCCTCTCGGGGAGGGTGAGGATCATGGAGACGCCGGGCCACGTGGAGGGTCACCTCTCCGTGGTCTTCGGGGGTGTGGTGGTGGCCGGCGACGCCATCCCCACCAGGAGGCACCACGAGGAGGGAATCATTCCAAGCATCCACACGGATGCCAGGAAGGCCAGGGAGAGCATGAGGAGGATAGCCGAGGTGGCGGAGGTGATCGTGCCAGGGCACGACCTTCCCTTCGAGGTGAGGCGCCCGGCCGGGGGGAGGGGATGAGGGGGGAGGGGAAGAAGGGCTTCTCCACCACGGCGGTGCATGGGGGTGAGGAGCCATGCCCCGTGACGGGAGCCCACGCCGTTCCCATCTACCAGACCTCCACCTTCGTGCTGGGAAGGGAGCTGCCACCCCGCTACGTCTACACCAGGCACGGGAACCCCACCCAGGAAGTGCTGGAGAAGAAAGTGGCCCTGCTGGAGGGAGGGGAGGCCGCCCTGGCCACGGCCTCGGGCATGGCGGCCATCCTGGTCTCCCTGCTGGCCCTTGTGGAGAAGGGGAGGAAGGTGGGCTGCTCCCTGGCGGTCTACGGGGGCACCTACGCGCTGGCGAGGAACCTCCTTCCCAGGCTGGGGATGGAGGTCCTCATGTTCGACCCGCGCAGGAGGGAGGAGGTGGAGAGGGTTCTGGGGATGGGGGCGGAGGTCCTCTTTCTGGAGACCCCCACCAACCCCACGCTCGACCTGGTGGACCTGAGGGAGGTGTGCGGGCTGGCGGGCGAGCACGGTGCGAAGGTGGTGGTGGACAACACCCTCATGACCCCCTACTACCAGAGACCGCTGGAGCTGGGTGCGGAGGTGGTGGTCCACAGCGCCACCAAGTACCTCTGCGGCCACGGCGACTCGCTCGGGGGGGTGGTGGTGGGTAGGAGGGAGCTCGTGGAGGAGGCCAGGAGGATGCTGGTCCTGACGGGGGGAGCGATAAGCCCCTTCAACGCCTGGCTGATCGTGAGGGGCATCAAAACCCTTCCCCTCAGGATGGAGAGGCACAGCCGGAACGCCCTGAGGGTGGCGGAGTTCCTCTCCTCCCATCCCAGGGTGAAGAGGGTGAGCTACCCCGGCCTCCCCAGCCACCCCCAGCACGGGCTGGCAAGGAGACAGATGAGGGGTTTTGGGGGGATGCTGGCCTTCGAGCTGGAGGGGGGGATGGAGGAGGCCTACAGGATGATGGAGGGGCTGGAGCTGGTGAAGTGCGCGGTGAGCCTGGGCGACGTTTCCTCCCTGATAGAGCACCCGGCCTCCATGACCCACCGCTCCCTCCCGGAGGAGGAGAGGGAGAGAATCGGAATAGGGGAGGGGCTGATGAGGATGTCGGTGGGGGTGGAGGATGCAGAAGATATAATAGGGGATTTGGAAAAGGCGTTGGGTGCCCTCGGGTGAGGAGATGGGAAAGGAGGACTTCGACCGCGTGTTCTGCCCCAGGGGAGTGGCGGTGGTGGGGGCCTCCAGCCACCCCTCCAAGTTCGGCTTCATCTTCTACTACGGGCTGAAGAGCTCCGGGGCCCCGGTGTATCCCGTCAACTCCAGGGAGGGGGAGGTGCTGGGCGACAGGGCCTACCCCACCGTGGACGCCATTCCCCATCCGGTGGACTACGCGGTGATCTCCATCCCGGCATCCTCCGTGCCCAAGGTGATCGAGGACTGCGGGAGGAAGGGGGTGAAGGCGGTCAGCATCTACGCCGCGGGCTACGGGGAGGAGGGAACGGAGGAGGGGAGGAGGAGGGAGAGGGAGCTGGCGGAGACGGCCAGGAGGAGCGGGGTGAGGGTGATAGGGCCCAACTGCATAGGGGTCTACTGCCCGAAGGGCAGGCTCTCCTTCTTCGCCGGCCTTCCCCTGCTGGAGGGGGACGTGGCCTTTCTCTCCCAGAGCGGAGGGCACGCGGAGGAGTTCGCCTACAAGGCCGAGAACTGGGGGATAGGGTTCAGCAAGATCGTGAGCTTCGGCAACTCCTGCGACGTCACGTGCGAGGAGCTGCTGGAGTACCTGGAGGAGGATCCCGAGACGAGGATCATAGGGATCTACGTGGAGGGGTCCAGGAACGGGAGGAGGTTCTTCGAGGTGCTCAGGAGGACGGCGGCGAAGAAGCCCGTGGTGGTGTGGAAGGGAGGTGAGACGGAGGCGGGAGCGAAGGCCGTGGCCTCCCACACGGGGTTCGTGTCCGGATCCGCCCAGGTGTGGAGGGCCGCCGTGAGGCAGGCCGGGGCCATCCCGGTGGAGGACTTCGAGGAGATGGCGGACGTCATCTCGGCCCTCAGGCTCCTCCCCCTTCCGAGGGGCAGGAGGGTGGCGGTGGTGGGGGCGGGGGGCGGGGCGGGCGTGGCCTCCACGGACGCGTGCGAGAGGAACGGCCTGAAGGTGGCCCCCCTGCAGGAGGAGACCGTGGAGAAGCTTAGGAAAGTGGTGCCGTCTCCCGGCACCTCGGTGAGGAACCCTGTCGACCTCTCCTACTTCGTGCTCTTCGACTTCTCCCTGATGGAGGAGTGCGTGAGGATCCTGGCCGCCGACCCAGGGGTGGACATGCTGATAGCGCACGTGAGCCACCTGGACATGATGATGAAGGCCCTCTCTGGCCCCGAGGAGGAGGTGCTCCGCGTCCTCGCGAGGGTGAGGGAGGACATGAGGGCCTTTCCCGAGAAGCCCCTGGCCGTCGTGCTCGCCCTGGAGTCGGACTTCGAGGTTCAGAGGAGAAAGGTGGAGGTGAGGGAGAGACTGGTGAAGAGCGGCATGTGCGTCTTCCCCACCACCGCCAGGGCGGCCAGGGCCCTCTCCCACCTGGCCTTCCTGAGGGAGGTCAGGGAAAGGAGGGCTAGAGGGGGGGCTTCCCCGGGTTCATGATGTGGCGGGGATCGATCAGCTCCTTCAGGGCCCTCCACAGCCTGCCGTACTCCCCCAGCTTCCGGCTCTCCACCACGCCGGGGAAGGGCCTGAACCAGCCGTAGATCCCCACCCTCAGCAGCCCCCTCATGATCTCCCGGTGCACCCTCCTCATTTTCCGCACCTGTTCGGGGTCGCCGGCGTCCCAGAGGATGCAGGGGTCGTTGTAGGCCAGCTGGCCGTGGAAGGGCGCCACGGGCACGGCCTCGTAGTGGAACTCGTCGAAGCCGTACCTGAAGCTGATCTCCCTGCATACCCTGTAGTACTCGGGAGCCAGCTTCATCACCCCGTAGAAGGAGCACCCGTAGAGGTTCCCCTTCTTCCATCCCCTCACGCTCGTCCTCTCCCAGATCTCGTCCTTGATCATCTCCTCCTCCGTTTCGGGGGGCAGGGGGAGGAGGCTTCCCCCACCCTCTTCCACGATCTTCCTCATCCTCTCCTCATCCCTCTCCGCCCTCCACTTCTCGCCGGCCACGTAGAGCCACATGCTGAAGAAGTCCCTCTCGAACAGGTCGGCCAGGCCCTCCAGCCTCCCTCCGCTGGTGAGGGTGCGCAGGGAGGAGGGGGTGAAGGTCATGGTCCAGCAGGCTTCCACCACGTCCTTCACGGTGAGCTCGATGGCGGGCTTCACCATGGACTCGTAGTCGGGGAAGGAAGCCATGAAGGGCTTCATCACCTCGGGCATGGGATAGAGCCTTATCGTCCCCCTCGTGAGCACCCCCATCGTCCCTGGGTTGGCCTGGAAGAGCTTGCACAGGTCGGGGCCGTTGACCAGGTTGCAGTAGGGAAGGGGGCGGGAGGTGGGGGTGTTGGCGGAGCCCGTCCTCAGGAGCCTGCCGTCGGGGAGCACCACCTCGATGGAGATGAGGTGATCGGTCCCGTAGCGGGTGGCCGGCCCGTAGATGCCCCGCAGCATGTAGTTGGCCAGAACGGAAGCGGTGGAAGGAGCCCAGGGGGTGATCACCCTGAGTCCCGTCTTCTTCACCTCGTTCACCAGCTGTCCGAAGCTGACTCCGGGCTCTACGGTGGCCGTCATCATCTCCTCGCTGATCTCCAGGATGCGGTTCATCCTCCTCAGGTCGAGCAGGATTCCCCCTCTCGAGGGAATGCAGAGACCCTTCCGGTTGATGCCCGACGCCAGCGGGACCACGGGCACCCTCAGGCGGTAGGCCAGCCTGAGCACGCCCTGCACCTCCTCGGTGGACCCGGGCCTCACCACCAGGTCGGGCCGGTGCGGCGGAACCAGGAAGAACTGATCGTCCCTCTCGAAGGGGATGAGGTCGGTGGGGTCGGAGGAGACGTTCTCCTCCCCCACGATGTCGGCCAGCCTCTTCTCCAGGGTCCTGATCCTCTGGCTCATGCGAGGGCCTCCGCCAGGAGCTCGCTCAGGTCCTTCACCTCCACTCCCCCCACCTTCCTGCCGGCATCCTCGAGGTTCCTCTTGCAGAAGGGACAGGAGGAGACCAGCACCTCAGCCCCCGTTCCCCGCGCCTCCTCCAGGCGCCTGGAGGCCGACCAGAGGGCGAAGTCGGGGAAGGCGGCCTTCACCCCGCTTCCTGCCCCGCAGCACCAGGAGTTTTCCCTGGACCTCTTCATCTCCACGAAGCTGCGGGAGAGCATGCGCAGGAGCTCCCTGGGGGGGTCGTATACGCCCATTCCCCTCCCCAGGTGGCAGGGGTCGTGGTAGGTGATCCTCCTGCCGTCTCCGCGCAGCTTCCCCCCGGGGAGCACCTTCAGGAAGTGCTGGCTGGTGTGTAGGAGCTCGAGCCCGAGTTCCCTCCCCAGCAGTTTGGGATAGTCCCTGGAGAAGGTTCGGTAGCAGCCGGCGCAGGAGAAGACCACCCTCCTGGCGCCGGCCCTCCTGAGGGCCTCCAGGTTGTGCTCGGCGAGCTCCCTGGCCAGCTTCCTCTGCCCCGTGCGGAGGAGGGGGGAGCCGCAGCACCACTCCTCCTCCCCCAGCAGGGCGAAGGGTTCCCCGGATCGGAGGAGCACCTCCACCGTGGCCCTGGCGATCTCTTTCTGGCGGTAGGAGGAGGTGCAGCCCACGAAGTAGACGGTCTCCCCCTTCTCGGGCACCTCTTCCTCCAGCCAGGAGGTCCTTTCCCCCGGCTTCTCCCCGTAGGGGTTGCGGTTCTTCTGGATGCTCCTGGCGTAGGCCTTCTGCCTGGGAAGGGGACCGTATCCCCTCTCCACGAGCCTGGCCTTCAGCTCCTCGAAGACCTCCACGTGGTCCACCTTCAGTCCGGTGAGACCGTGGCACTGGGCGTGGCAGGCCCCGCATCCCAGGTCGCTGAAGAGGACCTGGAGGGTGCGGCCGGAGGGCCTCAGCTCCCCGGCGAGGAGGGCCCTGGCCACCTCCATCTTCCCCGAGGCGGAGAAGGACTCGAACCCGAAGTAGGCGTAGGAGGGGCAAAGGGGCATCCACTCGTCCAGGGAGTGCCAGTCGGCGAAGTTGCAGAGGTGGCAGTGGAGGCAGTGGTAGAGCTCCCTGAGAAGCTCCTCAGGCTTCATCCGCCCCTTTTCCCCCTCTTGCCTAAAAAGATTTGGCTGATTTCACTCTGGGGAAAAAGGGGAAAAGAGCAGCGGACGCCAGGGAAAAGCCGGGGTCGGAGAGTCCCGGTCAGGCCGTCACCACTTCCTGCACCAGCTCCCCCAGGGTCTCCAGCACCCTTCTCTTCATTCTCTCGGGATCCCCTCTCAGCCTTACCCACGGCCTGCCCCTGAAGAGCCTCTCCCTCACGATCCTCCCTGCCTCATCGTCCATGCCCGGGCTCACCCTCACCAGGTAGAGTCCGGACCTCACGCCCTCCCTTCCCCCCGACCTCTCCATGAGCCCGTCGGCGTCCCCGTCCACCAGTCCGAGCACGGGGATGCCCAGCCTGGAAAGGATTTCGTGCGTTATCATCGTGGTGTCGTCCCCCACGGCAATCACCAGTCCGGCTCCCTGGGCCCTCTCCAGCGCGGTGTCCGCCCTCTCCACCAGGATCACCCTGCTCCCCTTCCTTCCCGGCAGGGTCCTGGGGGGAGGGACCCCGCGCAGGGTGCGCAGGGTCTTGACGTTGGCTCTCGCGAGGTCCACCCTCCCCACCTTCTGGAAACCCCTGGGGTACTTCCTTCCCCCCACTATCTCCTCCAGCCTTCCCCCCCTCGCCACCAGCGTCACGTCGTGGGAGAGGCTCTCCCCCACCACATATCCGTTCACCAGGATCTTTTCGCCCGGGCGCACCCCCACCAGGCTCCGGTACACCCTTCCCCCCCTCCTCTCGATCCCACCGGTGAAGGGCGGGGGGGATCGGAGCTCCAGGGAGAGGGAACCGGCGAGCTTCCTGCTCAGGGAGGGATCCCCCGCCCAGTGAATGACCGCCCCCCTCCCCGCCGTTTCCACCTGGGTGAGGGGAACCCTGAGGAGCCGCGCCAGCCTGGCGTTCTCCACGATCTTCCTCCCCATGTGGAGCCCGTTCTCCAGGGACTTGCACCCGGTGAGGAGGATGAGGAGGTCAGGGTTCTCCAGGCTCAGCTCATCCAGGGCCCGGCTGGGCAGCGGGGAGGCACCGGCAGCGCCCCCGCACCCCCAGCCACGGTCCAGGGCGGCCACCCTCCCCATGGCCCCGCTGATCAGGACTCTGACCCTGGCCCCCCATTCTTCCAGCAGGCGGAGGACCCGATCGGCCATACCTTCATCTATGGGCTTCGGTCCCTGGAGCACCACCCCCACCCTCAGGACCCCCCCCGAGGCCCTCACCCGCTGCAGGGGTATGGGTTTCCACTCGCAGAGGAAGACCGTTCCTCCCCCCATCCTTATCTCGTCCAGCAGGCGGAGGAGCTCCTCGTCTACCGCCGGGAGAAGCCAGGTGGAGCGCTGGATGGGGACTCCGCCCTTCTTGCGGAGGAGCCTGACCAGGCGTACCCTGGCCCCCCGCCTGTCGAACTCGGGTTTTATGTCGTAGAGGAGGAGCAAACCCCCACCTTTTTTTGCCAGGCCCTCCACTTCCCAGGATGGGAGCGGAGATAAAGGTTGAGCGTCTCCTCTCCTCCGATGCTCCCGAGATAGAGAGGCTCTTCAAGGAGGTCTGGCCCAAGGCCGAGGAGTATCCGGAGGAGTGGAGGAGGAAGAGGACCCTCCCCAGGGAAAAGATTTTAGAGGAGATGGAAAAAGGAGTCTATTATTTCGGCATCAGGAAGGAGGGAAGGCTCGTGGGAGTGTACAAGGCGGTGCCGCTGGGGGAGGAGGTGCTCGGTGAGCACCAGACGGTGGCCCCCGAGTGGAGGGGGAGGGGACTGGCTATCGCCATGTACCGCCAGCTGCTGGAGTTCGCGAAGGAAAAGGGCTTCAGGAGGGTGGTGGTGAACATCCTCCCCGACCAGGCCCCGAGCAGGAAGTGTGTGGACCAGCTGGGGTTCAGGAAGAGGGGAGGGCTGTGGGAGCAGGAGAAGGGGATGTGGGTGCAGACCTACGAGAGGGAGGTGGAGGGTTGAAGAAGGAGGGAAGGAAGGGCCTGCGTGACCTCTTCTCCATGCAGGGAGAGGATCCGGAGTTCCTGCGGGAGCTGAGGAGGGAGATCGGGGAGCAGGAGCCGGACGCCTGTTTCCAGTGCATGAGGTGCACGAGCGGGTGCGATGCCTTCAAGTTCCAGAAGGGATATAAGCCCCACCAGCTCGTGGGCTTCGCCAGGCTCGGGCTGAAGGAGAGGATGGTGGGGTCGGAGGTGATATGGAGCTGCACCACCTGCTCCTACTGCAGGGAGGTGTGCCCGCAGCGCGTGGCGCCTGTGGATGTGGTGAAGGCCGCCAGGAGGCTGGCCGTGAGGGAGGGAAGGGCGGTGGAGGACCACAGGAAGATAGCGGGCTACCTGATCAGGACCGGCCACCTGGTGCCCGTGAGCGAGACGGTGAAGGAGCTGAGGGAGAAGCTGGGTCTGCCCGGCACCCCTCCCACCACCCACGCTTCCCAGAAGGCCCTGGAGGAGGTGGGGGAGCTGCTGAGGCGCACGGGTTTCGCGAGGCTGCTGGGGGAGGAAAAGGATGGTTAAGGGAGAGTACGCCTTCTACCTGGGCTGCATCACCCCCAACCGGTATCCCGGCATAGAGGCGGCCACCAGGAAGGTCTTCGAGCGCCTGGGGATCGGGCTCAGGGACATGGAGGGCGCCTCCTGCTGCCCCGCCCCGGGCGTGGTGGGGTCCTTCGACGCCCTGACCTGGCTGGTGCTCGGGGCGAGGAACCTCTCCCTCGCCGAGGGCATGGGGCTGGACGTGCTCACCGTGTGCAGCGGGTGCTTCGACACCCTCTTCGAGGTGAACAGGGTGCTGAAGGAGGACCCCGGGCTCAGGGACAGGGTGAACGAGCTCCTCTCGGGAGTGGGCAGAAGCTACCGGGCCACGGTGGAGGTATACCACTTCACGAAGGTCCTCCACGACTACGGGGTGGAGGAGCTCAAGAAGCACGTCAGGAGGCCCCTGGGGCTGAAGGTGGCGGTGCACTACGGCTGCCACCTCCTCCGCCCCTCCGAGCACAAGGGCATGGACAACCCCCTGGCGCCCAGGCTCGTGGATGAGCTAGTGGAGGCGCTGGGCTGCGAGAGCGTGGATTACCCCAGCAGGCTCATGTGCTGCGGTGCCGGAGGGGGGGTGAGGTCGGCCTTCCTGAAGTACTCCCTGGAGTTCACCCGAAGGAAGCTGCAGGAGCTGAAGGAAAGGGGGGTGGACTGCCTGGTGGACGTCTGTTCCTTCTGCCATCTGCAGTTCGACAGGGGGCAGAAGGAAATAGAGGACCTTTTCGGGGAGACCTTCGGGATGCCCGTGGTGCACTACTCCCAGCTCCTGGGCCTGGCCATGGGGATGAGCCCGGCCGAGCTGGGGATGGATGCCCACGCCGTTTCCTGCGAGCCCCTCCTCAGGAAGCTGGGCCCCTGAGGAAAAACTTTTTTAGCGGTGGAGGCGGGGGAGAGAGAATGCGCGAAGTGGCCGTGGTGGGCGTGGGGCACACCAGGTTCGGGAAGTGGGAGAGGAGGACGGCGGTGGAGCTCTTCTCCGAGGCCGCCCAGCAGGCCATGGAGGGGGCGGGGGTGGAGGGGAGGGAGGTGGAGGCCCTCTTCGTGGGCTCGGCCCTGGGGGACTTCGGGGAGGGCCAGGCCATGATCCAGGCCCAGTGCCGGGCGGAGCTGGGGTTGGGTCTCATCCCCTGCACCCGCTTCGAGGGTGCCTGCGCCTCCTCCACCGTGGCGGTGAGGGACGCCTGGATGTGGGTGGCCTCCGGGGCCTACGATCTGGTCCTGGTGGGGGGAACCGAGAGGGTCCTTCCCATGGGTACCCCCCTGGCCACCAGGACCTTCGCCATGGCCATGCACTCCACCTACGAGGTGCCCGCCGGCCTGACCTTCCCGGGGGTCTTCGCGCTGGTGGCGAGGCTCTACTCCAGGATCTACGGCCTGCCGCTGGAGAGGCTCAGGGAGCAGATGGCCCAAGTCTCCATCCAGAACCACAGGCACGGTGCCAGGAACCCGCTGGCGCAGTTCTACGGGAAGTACGAGAACCTGAAGGTGGAGGAGGTCCTGAGCTCCAGGATGGTCTGCGACCCCCTCACCCTCCTCGACTGCTGCCCCTTCACGGATGGGGCGGCGGCCCTCCTCCTGTGCGCCGGAGAGAAGGCCAGGAAGTACACGGACACTCCCGTCTACATCCTGGGGACGGGGCAAGGTGCCGGGGGCCCCATGGCCCTCTTCGAGGAGGAGCTGGTGAAGCCCCCCTCCAGGGTCTCCTCGGCCAGGATGGCCTTCAGGCAGGCCCGCCTGGAGCCCAAGGACATTCAGGTGCTGGAGCTCCACGACTGCTTCACCATCGCGGAGATCGTGGCCCTGGAGGCGATGGGGTTCTTCCCGGAGGGGAAGGCGGGGGAGGCCGTGGAGGAGGGGCAGACGGAGATAGGCGGGAGGATTCCCACCAACATGTCCGGCGGCCTGATAGGCAAGGGACACCCGATAGGGGCCACGGGGGCCTCGCAGGTGTGCATGATCGTGCAGCAGCTGAGGGGGGAGGCACCCAGGGGGAACCAGGTGGATCCCGTCCCGGAGGTGGGGATGGTGGACACCATGGGGGGAGCCTACGGCACCCTCTGCCACCTCATCCTGGGGAGGAGAGGATGAGGCTGTACTCCGCGGACTACGAGGAGGCACTGAAGAAGGGGAAGCTGCTGGGGGAGAGGTGCCTGGACTGCGGCACCCTCACCTGCCCGCCCCTGGCGGTCTGCAGGAGGTGCGGGAGCAGGAGGCTGGAGGCCGCGGAGCTGAGCGGCAGGGGGGAGCTGATGACCTTCACCGTCATAAGGGTTCCGCCCGAGGGCATGGAGGGTCCCTACGTCGTCTGCCTGGTGAGGACGGAGGAGGGGCCCTGGGTGATGGGAAGGTTGGAGGCGGAGGGGGAGGCGGGGCAGGAGCTTTTGGGGAGGAGGGTGAGGCTCTCTGGCTTCCATGCTTGGTCGGACAAATATTCCGCCGGAGAGAGGGTGACTCCTGTTTTCAGGCTGGAAGGGGAGAAGTAAGTTCGCGATAAGGTTAAATACGGGTTGGGAGTAATAAATCGGTCCAAAATGGCGGGTATAACCGATCAGCTCAGGGCGACCAAACCCCAGCCGGAGCTGGTGGACAAGTTTTACGGGGTGGTGGAGAAACTCAAGCTGGAGAGTCCCTTCCACTGCTTTCAGTGCTTCAAGTGCACCAGCGGTTGCACCTCCTTCAGGCTCACGGAAATAATGCCCCATTCCTTCGTGAACTTCGTCAGGCTGGGGTTTGTGGAGGACATGATGAGGTCGGAGCTCCTCTGGGCCTGCTGCCAGTGCCTGAAGTGCAAGGAGAGGTGCCCGCAGGAGGTGGCCCCCGTGGACGTGATCTTCCTCCTGAGGAGGATGACGGTGGGTTCCGGGGCGGAGCTTCCAGAGGATCTTTCCAAGATCATCATGAGCGTGACCGAGACCGGGTTCATCCAGGGGCTTCAGAAGGTGAAGGTGGGGGATACCTCCGTGGACAGAGGGCAGCTGGGGCTCCCGCCCATAGACCTCCCCGACCTGGCCAAGTTCAGCTCGGTCCTCATGAAGGCCATGGAGGAGCAGATGGAATGAAGATCGCCATCTTTCCCGGATGTGTGGCGGCCACCGAACAGTACGCCTGCGAGCTGGCCACCCGCGAGGTCCTCCGGGAACTGGGCGTGGAGATGGTGGAGGTCCCCGGCTTCTCCTGCTGCGGCTGGCCCCTGCAGAACGTGGGGACGGTGGGGTGGGTCTACCTGGCGGCCAGGAACCTGGCCCTGGCGGCCGAGAAAGGGGCGGGCCTGGTCACCCTGTGCAACGTGTGCAACCGCATGTTCTACGAGGCCAGGGCCCTGATGGCGGCTAGCCCCGAGCTCAGGGAGAAAATCTCTTCCCTCCTGAAGGAGGAGGGGAGGGAGCCGCTGGACGGGGTGGAGATCCTCCATCCCCTGGAGCTCTTCCACGACAGGATAGGGGTGGAGGAGATAAAGAGGAGGGTGAAGAGGCCCCTGAAGGGGCTCAAGCTGGCGGCGCACACGGGATGCCAGGCCATCCGCCCCAGACAGCTCCGGTCCATCGATGACCCCGAGTATCCCCAGAAGCTCCCCAGGCTGGTGGAGGCCCTGGGAGCGCAGAGCCCCCACTATCCGGAGGCGCTCGACTGCTGCGGGGCCTACCTCTTCTACACCAGGAAGGACGCCTCCCTCACCCTGGCGGGGGAGAAGGTGGAGGCGGTTCAGAACTGGGGATACGACGGGCTGGTCACGATCTGCTCCAGCGGGCACAGGATGCTGGACGGCAAGCAGGACTCCGCGGCCACCACCATAGGGAAGGTCCTCAACCTCCCCGTGGTCTACTACACCCAGCTGCTCGGCCTGGCCCTGGGCCTGGACCCTGAGAGGCTGGGCCTGCAGCTGAACCGCAGTCCCGTGAAGAACCTGGTGGGGAAGATAGGCTGAGAGAGTTTTGGGGGAGAACACGGACCCTCAGGAACTGGACAGGCTCTTCAGCCCCCGGAGCGTGGCCCTGGTGGGGGCCTCTCCCAACCCTTACTCGGGGGGCTACGCCTACGCCGTCCATCTGCTGCAGGACTTCAAGGGAAAATTCTTCTTCGTGAACCCCAGGGCGGAGGAGGTGCTGGGGGTTAAAACTTATCCCAGCCTGTCCGACCTTCCCGAGCAGGTGGACTACGTCATCTGCAGCATCTCCTCCGAGAAGGTGCCCTCCCTGCTGGAGGAGTGCTCCAGGAAAGGGGTGAAGATCGTACACCTCTTCACGGCCAGGATGTCGGAGACGGGCAGGGAGGGCGGGGAGGCCCTGGAGAGGGAAATCGTGGAGAAGGCGAGGAGGCTGGGCATCAGGGTGCTGGGCCCCAACTGCATGGGCCTCTACAACCCGGAGGTGGGCCTCACCTACGGCTACTCTTTCCCCGAAGAGCCAGGCCCGGTGGGGGGGATCTTCCAGAGCGGTGGCCTCTCCACCGACTTCGTCCACTACGGCTACCTGAGGGGGCTGAGGTTCAGCAGGGTGGTGAGCTACGGGAACGGCAGGGACCTGGACGAGTCCGAGCTCCTCCGGTACTTCTCCTGGCATCCTTCCACAAGGGTGGTGGCGGTGTACCTGGAGGGGGTGAGGGACGGCAGAAAGTTCGTCGGCGCCCTCAGGGAGGCGGCGGAGAAGAAGCCCGTGGTGGTGCTGAGGGGGGGAAGGGGGAAGACGGGGGCCAGGGCCATCCGCTCCCACACCGCCTCGGTGGCCGGGAGGGAGGAGGTGTGGGGGGCGGTCCTGAGGAGCTGCGGGGCCGTGGAGGTGGACAGCTTCGACGAGCTCCTGGACCAGCTCGTGGCCTTCGCCTTCCTCCCCCCTTCGACCGGGAGGAGGGTGGCGGTCCTGGGAGGGGGAGGGGGGAAGAGCGTGCTTTCGGCCGACCTGTGGGAGAGGGAAGGTTTTGAGCTGCCGGACCTGGGCCCCTCCCTCAGGGAGAAGCTCAAGGAGATGTGCCCGGGGGAGTGGGACTGGGTGGGGAATCCCGTGGACTTCTCCATCCTCCAGGAGCGTCCGGTGATGCCCCAGGAGTGGCTGGAGATGATGGACGACAGCGGGGACTTCGACTTCTTCGTCTTCAACCTCACGGAGGACGATCCGCTGCCCGAGGAGGTGTGGAGGTTCTGGATGGAGGAGCAGGTGAACGGGCTCCTGAGGTTCAGGCGCAGGGGCAGGCCCCTGCTCGCGGTGGTGCCCTCGGCGGGTGTGGACTCCAGGGAGCTGAGGAGATGGAGGTGGGAGGCCATAGGGGAGATCAGGAGGAGGATGGTGGAGGAGGGTCTGCCCGTCTTTCCCTCCGCGGAGAGGGCGGCCAGGGCCCTGAGGAGGTTCGCGGACTACTGGGAGAAAAGATCCAGGAAGGGGATCAGCCCTTCCTGCTCTTCAGGTAGTTGATGAGGGCTGGGATCACCTGGTACAGGTCCCCCACGATCCCGTAGTCGGCCACCTTGAAGATGGGCGCTTCCGGATCCTTGTTGATGGCCACGATGATCTTGGAGTCCCTCATTCCCGCGAGGTGCTGAACCTGCCCGGAGATGCCCACGGCCATGTACATCCTGGGCTTCACCTTGTGCCCTGAGAGGCCCACCCAGTGGTCCTCGGGAAGCCACTTGAGGTCCGCGGCTATGGGTCTGGAGCATCCCAGCGTGGCCCCCATCAGGCCCGCCAGTTCCTCCAGCAGCTTCAAATCCTCCTTCTTCCTGAACCCTCTCCCGCAGGAGGTGATGAGCTCCGCGTCCTCTATCTTTATCCCCTTCACTTCCTTCTTCTTCAGCTCCAGCACCTTCTTTTCCACGGCGGGCACCTCCACCTTCACCTCCACCACCTCCCCCTTCCGCGAGTCGTCCCTGGGGGGCTTCTCGAAGGTCCGGGGAGGAACCGTGGCGATCTGCGGTTTGGTCTTCGAGAACTCCGTGGCCACCACCATCGCGGAGATGGCGGGCCGCTCCGCTATGAGGAGCTTCTTCTCCCTGTCTATCCTCAGGCTCGTGGCCCCGGCCGCGCACCCCACGTTCAGCCTGGTGGCCACCCTGGGAGCGGTTTCCCTCCCCCGCTTGGTGGCACCCATCAGCACGACCTCAGGTTTGGCCTCCTCCACCACCCTGACCAGGGCTTCGGTGTAGGTCTCGGGCAGGAAGGGGGAGAGGGAGGGATGGTCGACCACGTAGACCACTTCGGCGCCGTAGGCGAAGAGCTCACCCTCCTTGCCCTTCACCCCGCTGCCCACCAGGGCGGCGGCGAGTTTGGTTCCCAGCTCCCTGGCCAGCTCCTGGCCCTTCCCCAGGAGCTCGGCGGCCACCTCCAGGTTTTCGGAGAAGACGAGCACCGTCATCCTCACACCTTCAGCAGTCCCTCCTTCACGAGGACTTTCACCAGCTCCTCCACCTGCTGGGGGAGCTCACCCTGGAAGATCACGTTCTTCCTGCCCATCACCGGTGCTTCGGCCTTCATCACCTGGATGGCCGACCCGGCGAGCCCCACCTCTTCGCTCTTGAGCCCCAGCTCGGCGGCCCCCCAGGTGTCCACCTTCTTCTTTGAGGCTGCCATGATCTTGGGCAGGGTGGCGAACCTGGGCTCGTTGATCTCCTTGGTGACCGTGACCACCGCGGGGAGCTTGGCCTCCACCACCTCGTAGCCCTCCTCCAGATCCCTCTCAACCACGATCTTCCCGTCTCCCACCGACACGATGTTCCTCACGTAGGTGAGCTGGGGAAGGTTGAGGAGGGCGGCCAGCCTCGGACCCACCATCCCCGAGTAGCCGTCCATGCTCGCCTCGGCCAGGAGAACGAGGTCCACGTTCCCTATCTTCCTTATCGCCGCCGCCAGCACCCTGGCGGTGGCGAGGGTATCGGAGTTCTCGAAGGCGGGATCGCTGAGCAGGTAGGCGTTGTCGATTCCCATGGCCAGGGCCTCCCTGAGGGCCCTCATGGCATCGGCGGGCCCCATGGTTATCACGAAGGTCTCTGCCTTCTGCTTTTCCTTGAGCTTCACGGCCTCCTCTATGGCGTTCTTATCGAAGTCGCTTATTTTCCTGGAAACTCCATCCGTGACCAGGAGACGGGTGCTGGGGTCAACCTTGAGCTCTGCAGGATCAAAAACCTGCTTGATGCACACCACGACGCGCATCGCTTTTTTGCCCTCTTTGCGTATAAAAAACTTTTGCTCCAGGCTCCGGGAAATGTGGAGTTCATACCGCCCTATACCCTGGCCGGGCAGATTGGATGGTGGGGCCGCCAGGATTTGAACCCGGGTTTGCAGGTCTCTCCGAGCTCCAGTGATACATCATCCTTTCCGTCAGCAGACCCACACCGCTTCACTGGAGCCTGCTGTGCTACCAAGCTACACCACGGCCCCTTCTCTTCTCCCCCATCTTCCTTAAAAAACATCCGTCCCGCCGACCGCCGGATTAAAAGGGACGCAGGGGGAAGGAGGACGATGGAGATTTCCGTGAGGCTGGAGCACCTCTCCGCCGAAAGGCTCTGGGAGTACGGAAAACCTTTCCCGCGCGAGATGCACCTCTCCACCAACCTCAGCCTGACGGAGGTGAGGCCCGAGGGGGAAAGGGTGGTGGTCTCCTTCACCGTCTCTATCCACTACTCCCCCTCCGTGGCCCAGATGAACCTCAGGGGTAAGGCCTTCCTCACGGGCGAGCGTGAGGAGCTGGGGAAGGTGGTGGAGGACTACGGGAAGCAGAGGGCTCCTCCCCTGGAGCTCCTCCAGCCCCTGATGGGCGCCGTGCTCGTGGAGGCCACCATCCTCTCCCGCTCCCTTCAGCTCCCCCCTCCCCTGCCCCTCCCGCTCCTCTCCAGGCCCTCCGAGGGAAAAGAGGACAAGCCCTCCTATGTGGGGTGAGGGGCTCAGCCCTTCCTCCTCATCGCCTCGCTCGGTCCTCGAAAGCCTCTTCCTCGCCCCTCCCTCTGGCGGAGGGTGGTGAGGCTTTATCCCTTCCGGGGAAGGGTGATGGAGGGAATGAAAGCGGCCTTCGCTTCGAGGAAACAAAAAGTGGGGATACCGTGTGTCAGGGGAAGGGTCGTTCTCATCGGGGAGGGCCTCTTCAAGAGCGTGTTCAGGGCGGGCCCCCTGGTGGTGAAGGCCTACAAGGGGAGGTATGCGGGGAAGAATCCTCTCCTGAAGCCCAGGGAGCTGGATGCCAGGATAAGGGAGGCGCACAGGAAGGTATCCTTCCTTCCCAGGTATTACGGGCTGGTGGTGAGTTACGTGGAGCGGGGGAGGAGGAGGCAGGTCGTCCCCCTTTCCTTCCACGAGTACGTGAAGCCCCTGAAGTACCGGTCCGTGAAGGAGCTGGGAAGGGTGCTGCGGTTCATCCTGGAGGCTGCGGAGGAGGGGTATGTGCTGGATGTGAAGATGCCCAACTTCGGGGTGAAGAAGGGCAGGCTCTACTACCTGGACGAGATGGGATTGGGGAGCGGCGTGCTGCCCCCCGACCTGCTGGAACACCTGCTTTACTTCTTCAGACCCCCCAGAAAATAGTCACTCCAGCATGAGGCTTGCCGCCTCCTCCACCGTGGAGACCTCCAGCACCCGCAGGCCCCACCCCTTTTCCTGAGAATAGGTGTTCAGGTCCACCGTCCTGGGGCGGTAGGTGATCCAGCGCCATCCGGGAAAGAACTCGTAGGTCACCTGCTCGTACACCGTCACCCTGCTCTGCCCTCTGGGCACCAGGAAGTGGGTGGCCCCCTTCCTCGCCGCGGCCTGGGCCTTGTAGAAGATTCCGCCCACCTGCCCTATCTTCCCGTCCTCCTCCACGGTCCCCGTGATCACGTAACCCTCCCTTATCCTTCGGTTCTCCAGGATGGCCAGTATGGCCAGGGCGGTGGCTGCTCCGGCGCTGGGGCCGTCTATGGCCTCCACCCTCACCTCCTCCCCCGGCCCCGCCACCAGGAAGTAGAGGTCGTATCCCTTCAGCCCCACCCCGTCCTCGTCCAGGGCATAGCCCGTCAGGGACCCCGCCACCCTCACCGCCCTCCTGTCTGAGTCCTGGAAGTCGAAGCCCACCAGCATGGGGTCCACGCTGAGGTACACGTAGCCGTCTCCCGGTTTGATTTTGACGGCAAGCGTGCACACCACCCCCGTGGGGTTCTCCCCCGAGCTCACGGCCACGATGGGTATGGTGGATCCGGAGTTCTCCAGCCATCCCTCCAGGTTCACCGTGCCCCCATGCTGGACGGAGGGCGGGAGGGAGAGGAGGAGGTGGTAGCCCAGGAAACCGCAGAGCAGACCCAGTGCGAAGGCAGCGGCCAGCCTCGGGAGAAGGGCGGGTTTGCGCGGCATCCTTTCTCTCAGGGAGAAAAGGGTCTTATAGGTAGCGAGTCGCTGAAGGTTGGAAAGGGCCGCGCGAGCGGCAAGCACTTCGGTCCCGAGCCCGCTCAGGACGGTGAGGAAATTATCACCAGTCGGCTCTTCATCCCCTTGGGGAGCCCTCCTGTCGGGGGTGAGAGACCAAGCCTAGCACCCCACCCTTGTTTCTTCTTTTCCCTCCAGGATTTCTGTCCGTGTTGATCAAATGAAGCTCATGCAGTCATCCTTTCCTCTCGATCCCTTTCCAGTACTTCGCCTCCAGCTCTCTTTTCAAAGTTTTCGCGTGGGGGTTTTGGGTAATTCATCAGCGAACTCAACTATCCCGGGAATTTCGAACCCGTACAAACCGTTTTTCCTGCAGTGCTCTATCAGCTCTTCCCCGCTCATTTTTTCTTCCTCCTTTAGTTGAACTACTGCGGCCGGAATTTCTCCAAGATCTTTTTCGGAAGCGCTGGTCGCGGCAACATCAAGAACTTGATGTTTGGGGATCACCATCTCGATCTCGTTCGGAAAGATGTTCACCCCTCCCACCATTACCGCCTCCTTCTGCCTGCCCACCAGGTAGAGGAAACCGTCTTCATCTGGATGGCCAAAAAGACCATCGTTGTACCGTTCCTTTCCCTCTGTCACCCGAACGCTTTCCCTGATTAATTGGACCAGTCCCACTTTGCTCGGAGGGCACTCCTTTCCCTCCTCATCAAAAATTTTTACACCACCGCCCCTGTGGTTTTTCCCAACCTTTGTTCCCGGAGATGATCGCTTCCCTATCCCCGAATGACTCCCATGAGGACGCAAGCAGATCGGCTGGGGTCTTTCCAGGTTCCTTCAAACCCAAAAAAAACTCTGGGGTATTTCATCACCTCTTCAAAATTTGCTGTTTCCCGCTGTTTTACCAGCGTATTTATCCAATCGCCTGCTCCGCTTCCGATAACTCTGGGAGAGCTTCCAAAATTTGGTTTTCTCTCTCCGCCCCCCCTCCCCTCCCGCAGGTCTCCTCCTCCCCCACTTTCTCCCTTCCACTTGGGATTCCTGCGTATAAAGCCCGCCGGAGAAAACTAGATTTAGCCCCCAGGCAGAAAACCTTTCGAGGAAACAGCTTAATACTCGCCTCCCCATGTTTTTTGTGTCACTGTTTCTGATCAAGAAACAGTTCGAGGGAAGCTTGGAGCTCCGATCCCTCCCAGAGCTTGATTTCCTGGACGGTGGAAGGGCCTCCCCTCCAAGCTCCTCCTGAGCTGTGAGGCGAAAGGATGGAAACGATGGAGGAAGGGAGCGCCAGGGAGAAGGCGGAGTGGGAGGAGTGGATCAGGCACATGGGGCTGGACAGGATCTGGCAGTACCTCAGCTCCATCAACCCCTTCCCCGGCCAGGTCCCCCTCAGCCTCGAAATCTTCTCCTCCATGCCGGTCTGGAGGCACATCTTCAGGCACCTGGGCATGACCCCCGAGAGGTGGCAGAGGCTCAAGTACGAGAACTTCGTGGAGTGGGCCCACCGCATAGAACAGGCGGTGGAAACCTCTGGCAGGGTGCTGAAGAACCCGCCCTCCAGGGAGGAGCTCTACCACATGGACAACCTTTGCTACCTGAGCCACCCCCCGGCCTACCTCTGCAGGCCGGACGTGGGGAAGAGCACCTGTCAGATGCTCTACGGCAAGTACGCCACCGTGGAGTACGTGCACGTGGACGATTTCACCCGTGAGGTCTACTGGATTGTGGGGGCTCACAACGAGGACGGTCTTTCGGTTCGCGGCTGGGTGGTTGGAATCTCCAGGGACATCTCCCAGTACTTCGACGAGGAGGACGAGAAGTCTTTCCTCACCACCGCGGGCATCTGGACGACGGTTCCTGCCACCAAGGAGGAGCTGGACGACAGGCTGAACCGCAGGCACCTCAGGACGGGGGTGAAGGTGAGGGACGTGCCCAAGTACTACTGGGACCCCTACGACTGGGGGATGGGGGTGAGGGACGTGATCATGGACATGCGCACCGAGCT
>CALJER010000048.1 GCA_938074535.1 uncultured archaeon | reverse complement strand
CAGTCTATGGGGGGGAAGTCCTTGGGCTTCAGCCACTCTACGGTGGGGTCGAACAGCCACTTCAGCCTGGGCACCTCCTCGTAGGAGGGGACCCTCCCCGTCCTGAAGTCCACCCCCGCCTCCGACTCCAGGAGCTCCCTGAAGGCCCTGGTGGAGGGATCGTTGAGGAAGTCCAGGTTTTCTATTAGGCGGACGCTCTCTATGGTAGTTTCCAGGTAGAGGGGGGTGGGTATGGCGGTCAGCAGGGCCCTGGGCGGGGGTATCCCGTCGTCGAAGGGGAGGGCGAACCCCTTGAACATCTTCCCCTCCAGGAAGAGCTTCCTGATGGAGTGGAGGAGGGGGGTCTTCTTCGGTGGGGTGATCAGCTTGTTGACCGCGTCGCAGAGGAGGCCGTTGGGCCCCTGGAGGAAGAGTTCCGCCATGGCCCTGATGCACCCTTCCCGGGTCATCCCCATCACGCTCTCGAAGCCCGGGGGGGAGGGGTACTGGAGGTAGTACTGGAGGGGATGGCCGAAGAGCTTCACGTTGTTGGTGGCCAGCCACGGGTCCGACCAGAAGCCGGAAACGCTCCAGAAGTTCTGCTGGGTCCCCACCCCCCAGTGACCCGGGGAGACCGAGAGGTAGAGGGTGGCGTGCACCCACTTCTTGAACATGTCTTCCCTCAGGTCCATCATCACCTCCCTCACCGGGTGCACCCACTCCTCCAGCACGTAGGGCCTTTGCTTGGGGAGGTCCTTTATCCTTACACCGGTGGCGGGGTCTCTGAAGGCGAGATGGTAGGTGACGTCCTTGGGTGCGGCCACGCTCTCGCCGGGGGTGAGGAGCTTTTCTCGGTCCTCCCCGTCGAAGTGCTGGGCGATCTCCTCGCTGGTTCCCACCAGCCAGTACTGGGTGGGTACCCCCTTCTCGTTGTGGAAGCCCTCTATCCAGTCGAACTCCCCCGTCCAGTGGTCCACATGCAGCCAGAGCGTAGTGGCGTGCTCACCGTAGAGGTACCTCATGCTGGCGAACCCCAGGTCGGGCCTCACCAGATAGGCAGGGGGGTGGGCTAGGTAGCAGAGCCACCTGGCCTCCACGGCCTCGGCGGGGGAGGGATTTTTGGAGAGGGCCTCCCGGCCCACGGAGATGGCATGGAAGTTGCGGTGGGCCCACTCTATGAACTCCTCGTACTCCAGCCTGCGCCAGGTCTTCAGGTCCAGGCCCCCCCTCTCCCTGATCCACACCACCATCCAGGGGTCCACGCAGAAGCCCTCGGGGGCCAGGTGCTCGTGCCCGGGGGGGTAGACATCCCTGAACTTCCTGGCCATGTCCTCCCTCATGGAGAGGACGGGCTGGATCCTGCGCTGGAAGTCCTCAAAAGCCTCCCTGCTGAGAATCCTCTTCACTCCCTCCAGGTGCTCCGACACTACCTCCTCCTCCTGCTGGTCATCCTCTGGATGAACTCCTGAAGCCTGTCCCTGGGGATGAGGGGTACGAACTCCACCTCCCTGATCCTCTTGAAGGGGGCCAGCCTCTCCTCCACCCACCTCATGAGCTCCCCCGCCGTGGCCCTCATCCCCTGCTTCAGGGCCACGAAGGCCACGGGGATCTCCCCCCCGGCCAGACCCGGCCTCCCGGCCACCACGGCGTCCATCACCGCCTCGTGCTCCTTGAGCACCCCCTCCACCTCCTCCGGGGAGATGCCGAAGCCCCTGAACTTGATCATCCTCTTCTTCCTCCCCACCAGCTCCAGGTTCCCGGCGCTGTCTATCGTCGCCAGGTCCCCGGTGTAGAGCCACCCGTCCCTGAGGACCCTGGCCGTTTCCTCGGGCCGGTTCCAGTACCCCTTCATCACCTGCGGGCCCCTCACCACCAGCTCCCCCACCTTGCCCGGCTCCACCTCCTTTCCCTGTTCGTCCACCACCTTCTCCTCCACCCCGAGGGGGGACCCCAGCGAGCCCGGTGGGGTCTCCCCTCCCACCCTTGGGAGGTTCACGAAACCGGAGGCCTCCGCCAGTCCGTAGGAGTTAATCACGGGAACGCCGGTGAGGGAGCGGAACTCCTCCGCCACCTCCCGGTTGTAGGCCTCCTCCACGTTGCAGATGAAGCGGAGGGAGGAGAGGTCGTACTTGGTGATCACGTTGGGCAGATCCGTGAGGAGCATGATGTTGCTCATGGTGAGGAGGACCTTGGAGACCCAGAGCTGCTCCACGTGGGAGAGGAAGACCTCGATGTCGAAGCTCTTCTCCAGCACCACGGAGTTGCCCAGGCGGAGGGAGAGGAAGAGTTCGTCCAGGCTGAAGACGGAGTTCATCAGGTGGAGGAGGGCCACCCTGTCCTCTGGCTTGCCGAAGGAGAGTTCGGGTGAGGCTAGGTGCTTGAGCACGGAGAGGAAGTTGGTGTGGGTGAGCACCGCCCCCAGGTACCCCTTCTCCCTGGCGGCGTACATGAGGACGGCCGGGTCCTCGGGGGAGAGCTGCACGGGGGGAGGAGGGGAAGGCTTCTCGAGCTCCCTGAGGCTGGTCGTGCCCCCCTCCCCGGTGACGGAGATGAGGTGCTTCAGCTCCCGCAGCTCCTCCTTCACGTTCTGTATCACGGGGGAGGTGGCCTCCTCCAGGAAGACCGCCTTGCTCCCCGAGTCGGCCAGGAGGGTCCGCACTTCCCTCTCCCTGAAGGCGGGGTCGATGGGCACCACGATCGCGCCGGCCTTCAGGGCTCCGAAGAGGGCATAGACGAACTCAGGGCGATTCCAGAGGTAGAGGGCCACCCTGTCCCCCTTTCCCACCCCCAGCTCGGCCAGGCCGGAGGCCACCCTGTCCGACTCCGCGTCCAGCTGCTTGAAGGTCAGAAGAGAGGGGTAAAGGAGGAAAGGTTTGTCCCCGAACTCCTCCGCCGCCCTCTTTGGGAGCTGGGAAAGGGTGCTAACCTCCATTTGCATCCTCCTTCTCCCGCGTTCAATTTAAAGGTTGTGGACACCAGGGGTTTTCTACCTCCTCAGGGAGTCCACTATCGTCATCCTGGAGGCCCTGTAGGAGGGGTAGAAGCCGCCCAGGACGGCCGCGGCGAGGGCCAGGAGGGAGGCGTGGAGGAGGGCCTCCAGCGGGAGGACCATCTCGACGGTGAACCCGGCGAAGGACATGGAGGAGGTCGTTCCCTTCAGGAGGATGGGGCCGCAGACCAGCCCTATCCCCAGTCCCACCAGCCCCACCACCACCGCTTCCCCCAGGAACATCAGCAGGACCTGGAGCCCGCTCATCCCCTGGGAGCGGAGGATGCCTATCTCCCTCCTCCTCTCCGTCACGTTCATGAGCATCACCACCGCTATCGCTATCGCCCCTATCAGAACGGAGAAGTAGAGGACGGCGAAGAGGATGTAGAACACCCTGTCTATGCTCTCCCTGGCGTACTCCAGGATTTCCTCGTGGGTGATGGAGTGGGAGGAGAAGCCGCAGTCTGGGTACTCGCGGTCCACCCTCTCCCTCACCTCCGAGGGGTCGAAGCCCTCCTCCACGTCCACAAGGAAGCCCCAGGCCCTGCCCCTCCCCCAGGCCGGGTAGAAGTATTCCTCCTGGGTCCGGAAGCTCGCCACGGCGGACTCCGAGAGGGGATGGCTCCCTACCCAGACGTGCTCCAGGACCGCCCCCGTGAAGATCCCCACCACCCTGAAGTTCTCCCTGCCGGGAAGCGTTCCCGTCTCCGTCAGCCTCCAGGTCTCCAGCGTGAGGTTCTCCCCGGCCTTCACCCCCAGCTCCTTCGCCAGGTGCTTGGGGAGGATCAGGGCCCTGGGGTCCTCCGAGAGCTGCCGGTAGGCCTCTTCCGGCGAAAGGCCGGGCGGGTCCACGAACTCCTGCCTGATCACCCTGGGCAGGGCTTCGGGGTCCACCACGAAGATCCCTATGGACCTGGCGGAGGGCTCCAGGCACCTGGTCCCCGGATAGACGATGCTGGTCGGAACCACCTCCCTCACCCCCTCCATCGCCCTCAGGTGGCCGGCGACCTCCAGGGGCAGGTTCCTCTCCGAGATCAGGATGAGGTCCGCCCCCAGCGACTCCCTCACGCTCTCCTCCATCGCCCCCTTTATCCCCGTCTTCAGGCCTCCCAGCATCACCACGAAGCTCAGGCTCATCCCCACGATCCCGAAGCAAACCGCCGTCCGCAGGACCTTCCTCCCCAGGTTTCTGGAGACCAGCCTCCCCACCCCCCCGAACCCGGAGAGCCTGGAGGAGGAGAGGCTCAGGAGGAGGGCGGCCAGGATGATGGCGCCCACCGCCATGATGAAGAAGTTCAGCCCGGGCGTGGGGGAGGGGAGCCAGCCCAGCTGGAGGGAGGAGCCGAGGAGGAAGAGGAGCCCCCCCACCAGCAGCAGTTTTCCCTGCTTCACTTCTTCCTTCCTCATCTCGGGGCGGAGCGCCTGGTCCACCGTCACCCTGCACGCCGCCAGGGAGGGATAGAAGGCCCCTCCGAGCACCGCCGTCATCCCCGCCAGGGCCCCCTGCAGGAGCACCCCCGGGGAGAGGGTGAAGGAGAGCCCTGCCCCCATCCCCTCCACCCCCAAGAAGAGGAGGAGGAAGCCCCTGCCCAGGAGGAGACCCAGGAGGATTCCCAGCGAGACCCCCGCCGCCCCCAGAAGGAAGCTCTCGGTGAAGAACACGGAGAAGACCTGCGGACCGGAGGACCCCACCGACCGGAGGATGCCTATCTCGCTTATCCTCTCCCTCACGGTGATGAACAGGGTGTTGAACACCAGGAAGAGGCAGACCACCAGGGAGACCACCACCATGGCGTCGAGCCCCTGCCTGAAGCTGGCGGTCTGCCTCCGCATCACCTCCACGGCCTCTATCTTGGGGGCGTGGATCTCGAACTCAGGGCCGAAGAGCTCCTCCAGCCGATCCCTTACCCTGGAGGTGTCCTCGAAGCGCTGGAGCTTGATCCACAGGGAGGTGAGCAGGTTCTCCCTCCCCGAGAGCCTCTGCAGCTCCTCCAGCGAGATGAAGAAGTACCTCTGGTTGAACTCCACCCTTTCCTTGGGGTCGTAGATGCCCGAGACCCTGAAGGAGTGCCACTCCCCGTTCTCCACCGCGCTCCTCACCAGCGTGGCGGTGAACCAGTCCCCCACCTTCAGCCCGTAGTTCTCCGCCAGCGCCCTGGTGATCACCACGTTCTCCCCCTCCAGCCTCCCCTCCCCCGAGATGACCTCCAGCAGGCCCAGGTAGTAGTACTCGGAGGGCTCCACCCCCCTCGCCTCCATCACCCCTTCCGGGTTCCCCTCCATGAAGGCGGCCAGGCTCAGGACCCTGGCCACGCTCTCTATTCCCCCCACGTTCTCCAGCAGGGAGAGGTTGTCCTGGCCGAAGGGGGAGGGGGAGCCGTAGGTCACGATGAGGTCGGTTTCCCCCCACCCCCTCTCCAGGTAGTCCGTGAAGGCCCGAAAGGCGCTCTCCGTGGCCAGGTTCACCCCTATGAAGAGGGAGACGCTCACCGCCACCGCCAGGGCGGTCAGCAGGTTCCTGGCCTTTCTCCGGGGGAAACTGCGGAGGGGAATCTTGAGGAGGGACAGGCTATCTCCCCCGGTTCCTCACTTCCTTCACGATCTTCCCGTCCCTTATCCTCAGCACCCTGTCCGCCCTCTCCGCCACGATGGGGTCGTGGGTCACCGCGATCACCGCCACCCCCTCCTCCTTCGCGGCCTTCCTGAGGGCCCCCACCACCTCCCTTCCGGTCTTCGTGTCCAGGTCCCCCGTGGGCTCGTCCGCCAGCACGATGGAGGGGCGGTTGGCCAGCGCCCTGGCTATGGCCACCCTCTGCTGCTCCCCTCCGCTAAGCTCGTCCGGGCGGTGGTGGGCCCTGTGGGAGAGCCCCACCAGCCCCAGCAGCTCCTCCGTTCTCTTCCTCCTCTCCTCCTTGGGCTTCCCTGAGATCAGCATGGGCAGCTCCACGTTCTCGAAGGCGGTGAGGACGGGGATGAGATTGTAGAACTGGAACACGAAGCCTATCTTCTCCCTCCTCAGCCTGGTCAGCTCCCTCTCCCCCATCGCGGTCAGGTCCTGCCCGTCGATGTAGATCTTCCCGCCGGTGGGCCGGTCGAAGGTGCCTATGAGGTTGAGCAGGGTGGTCTTGCCTGAGCCGGAGGGCCCCATGATCACCGTCATTTCCCCGGAGAAGAACTTCGCCGTCACGCCCCTCAAGGCGGGGACGCGGACCTTGCCCAGCTGGTAGACCTTTTTCAGGTCCCTGGTTTCCACCGCCGGCAGGGTCATCCCTCACCACCTCTGCCCGTGCCTCTCCCGATACACGATCTCGGAGAGCTCCTTCCGGCGCGGGGCCCTGGGCTCCTCGGCGGGGTAGCCCAAGGGCACCAGCTCCACCACCCTCACCCCTTCGGGCACCCCCAGCAGCTTTTCCACCGCCCGACTGTCGAAGTACCCCACGTGCACCGTCCCCAGGCCAAGCGCGTGGGCGGCCAGGCAGAGGTTCTGGAGGGCGAGGGCCACGTCGAAGAGGTAGAAGTCCCCCTTGTCCGTGACGGGCGTCCCCCTGTAGAAGCCGGAAACCCCCGTCTTCCCGCAGGCCACCACCACCACGGGGGCCGTCCTCACCGCCTCCCTGGCGGGGTTGCCGGGGGGCAGGGTCTCCGACAGCTTTTCCCTGGTGGAAGGATCCTTCACCACGATGAACTCCCAGCACTGGGTGTTGGCCCAGGAGGGTGCCCAGCGCGCCGCCTCCAGCACCTCCCTGAGCTTTTCCTCCTCCACCTCCCTGGGGAGGTACTTGCGGACGGATCTCCTCCCCTTTATGGCCTCCAGCACGTCCACGTTGGGACTACTCCGGGCCTCCTTTTAACCCTACCGCCTGGAAAAAAGAAAGGGGGAAGGTTCTACCTTCCCTTCCACACGGGTTCCCTCTTCTCCAGGAAGGCCATCAGTCCTTCCTGGAAGTCCTCCGTCTGGGTGAGGAAGTTCAGCGCTTCCTCCTCCAGCTTCAGGCCGGACCTCAGGTCCGTCTCCATCCCCTTGTTCATCACTTCCTTGATCTTCCTGACGGCCAGCGGGGCCTTCTTCGCCAGGTCCCTGGCGAACTCCATCACCGTCTCCTCCAGCTTCTCCATGGGCACGCACACGTCCACCAGGCCTATGCGCTCCGCCTCCTTGCCGCTCACGCTCTTCCCGGTGAGGATCAGCATTTTGGCCTTCGGCAGCCCGATCCTCCTGGGAAGCCTCTGGGTCCCGCCCCACCCGGGAAGGAAGCCCCTCAGCACCTCCGGCTGCCCCAGCTCGGAGTTCTCCGAGGCGAAGATGAAGTCGCAGGCCAGGGCGATCTCGCACCCTCCCCCCAGGGCGAACCCGTTGACCATGGCTATCACCGGCTTCTCGTAGTCCTGGAGGTAGTCGGTCAGGGAGAAGGGAAGGGGCGCGGCCTCGGACATGTCCCACCCCGCCGAGAACACGTACCTTATCTCCTTCTTTCCCTCCTTCTCCCTGATCCTGGGCGCTCCGGTGAGGACCACCACCTTCACGCTGTCGTCCTTCTTGATCTCCTCCATGGCGTCCCTGATCTCCGTGGCGATGGTCGGGTTGATGGCGTTCATCCGCTCCGGTCGGTTCAGGGTAATCTTGGCCACTCCGTCCTTTTTCTCCACCATGATGGTCTGGTAGGCCAAGCTTTCACCTCCCTCCTTTTCACTCCTCTTATTTAACCCTACCGAGGAGGCGCGCAATCCTAAAAACAGAGGGGGGGGAATATGGTGGGGGCCCGTGGCCAAGTCAGGATAAGGCAGCAGCCTCCTAAGCTGCAAATCGTGGGTTCAAATCCCACCGGGCCCGCCACTCCCCTCTCGGGTTTAGCCCTTTCCATCGCCTTTTTTTGGGGGAGGAGGAAGGGGAAAGGTGGAGGAGAGGTACAGCAGGCAGGTGCTCATCCCGGGCTTCGGGGAGAGGGCGCAGCGCAGGCTGAGGAGAGCTCACGCGGTGGTGGTGGGGCTGGGGGGGCTGGGCTGCCCCTCCTCCCTGTACCTGGCGGCGGCGGGGGTGGGCAGGATCACTCTGGTGGATCCGGAACGGGTGGAGGAGAGCAACCTGAACAGGCAGGTCCTCCACTGGGCCAGGGATGTGGGAAGGCCCAAGGCGGAGTCCGCGGCGGAGAAGCTCAGGGAGCTCAACCCTGCGGTGAGGGTGGAGGTGGTGGGGGAGAGGCTCACGGAGGAAAGGGTGGGGAAGGTCCTGAGAGGGGATGTGGTGCTGGACGGGCTGGACAACTACCGGAGCAGGTACCTGGTGAACTCCCACTGCGTGAGGAGGGGGATTCCCTTCGTGCACGCCGCGGTGGAGGGCTTCACCGGGCAGCTCCTCACGGTGGTCCCGGGGAAGGGCCCCTGCCTCCGGTGCGTGATTCCCGAACCTCCTCCTCCCAGGCCCGTCTTCCCGGTGCTGGGCCCCACGCCCGGGGTGATGGGATGCCTGCAGGCCATCGAGGCCATCAAGCTCCTCACCGGGCTGGGGGAGCCCCTGGTGGGGAGGCTTTTGCTCTTCGAGGGGAAGGCCATGACCTTCGAGGAGGTGGAGGTCAGGAGGAACCCGAAGTGCCCGGTTTGCGGTGGTGGGCGTGGCAGACGTAGGTCTTCACGGGAAGGGTGAGGTGAGTCTCGAGCTAATCCTCCGCAGGATGAGGAGGAGGTGGAAGGGAAAGGCGGGGGCTTTCACCTGCTTCGTAGGCGCGGTGAGGGGGAAGTCGGAGGAGGGAAGAGGGGTGAGGCACCTTCACTACGAGTGCGCGGAGGAGGAGGCCCTGAGGTCCCTGCGGGAGATAGCGGAGGAGGGGGAGAGGGAGGAGGGGATCCTGGAGGTCTCCATCCACCACGTGATCGGGGACCTGAGACCGGGGGAGGAGGCCCTCTACGTGGTCATCGCCTCCAGGCACAGGAAGGAGGCCTTCTCCCTCCTCCCCAGGCTTATGGACAGGCTCAAGAGCGAGGTGCCCATCTGGAAGAAGGAGGTTTACGGAAGGACGGGGAAGTGGGTGGAGGGCTAGGCCCTCCTGAACCCCCTCTCCGTCCTCACCACCTCCCCCCTTCCCTCCATCCTCCTGAGGTGCTTCTCCACCATCATCCTCTCGAAGAGCCTGTAGAAGGCCTGCGGCTCGGGAAACCTCCCGTAGATGAGGGCCGCGTCCGCGAGCTCCTTCAGGGTCCTTTCTTCCCGCAGGAAGTCCAGCAGCCTCCTCTCCCTCTCTTCGATCTTCCTCCCGTACTCCTCCAGCTTTTTTCTGATCTCCTCCCTCCCCCTCACCACCCCCTTGTGGCTGGTCACCGCCACCTCCGCCGGAAGCTCCTTCACCCTTTCGATGGAGGAGAGGAACTGCTCGATGTCGGAATCCACGCAACCGTACCAGGGGCCGAAGGAGGTGAGGTCTATGTCCGCCAGGAAGACCAGCCTCCGGGAGGGGACCCAGAAGCAGCAGTGGCCCGCGGAGTGGCCGGGCGTGTGCAGGACCTCCACCTCCAGCCCTCCCAGGTCCAGCACCTCTCCCCCCTCCAGCTCCACATCCACCCTCGAGTCCCTGAGGTCGAACATGGTCACCAGGAACTCCAGCATGCCGCTCCCCACTTCCTCGTTGGGGCAGCCGTAGAGGGCCTCGAGCCTCCTCACCGACCTCACCGCGGGGGCGTCCTCCCTGTGGCAGCACACGCTTGCCCCCTCGAAGAGGCGGTTCTGGGGGAAGTGGTCCTCGTGCCCGTGGCTCACCAGCAG
>CALJER010000047.1 GCA_938074535.1 uncultured archaeon | reverse complement strand
AAAGGTTATGTCACGGACAACGCGGGCAAGCCGATAGCTGGAGTTACCGTTCATCTGGATGGTCCGGCCGGGCTTCAACCACGGACTCGACGGGATATTATGAGTTTGAGGTAGCTGGAGAGGAAGGCTTCGAAAGGACCGGATACGACATTTTCCGGACGTGAACCAGTCGCGGTGAAGTTCACACTCACCGTTCCTTATACGACGGCAGGGAGCAGTTTCTCAGTTCAATTCGGCGGCGGTAACCCAGCTCCCATGCAGCAAGTTAATAAGTCCCCGACTATGCATGCACCTCAGGCAAAATCAGAGAAGTCGTGAACCGGGTTCCGGGGAGTCTACAGCGGGCTGGTGGCAGTTGGCCTAATCGACATACTCGACGTAAAGGAACCATCATCGCCAGATCTTTTGACCATGTGGGACGCGGCCGATTTCATTTACGTGGACATGACAGGCTTCAGATCCCGAACTCGGACACCCCCAGCATAGCTGAGATGCAGCCCGTTTTTGAGCAAGCCCTCCCGCATAGGATAGCACCAGCGGCCAACGCATATGGAAAGAAGGTCATGTTACACGTTCAATTCCAGAGCTACGTCGGGGCCATAAAGGAGAAATGGGTCGAGCCGAGTGATGTCTATCCTAATTTGGTGCGCGATTGGCAGCAGCAGGCCGATGCCTACGAGGCCCTGCTGGGAGCGCTGGAGGGCAAGAACTATGTGAACTGCCCCATGTCCGTGGGCTACTGGTGGGACGACGCCATGGATCCTTTCAACGCCTGCAACCCACCCGGCATCAGCCAGAGCGTGCGCGGCAAGCTGGCCGAAGCGGTGCTCGGTAAATGGTTCGCAGGAGGAGGAAATCCTTTCTTCCTTGGGGTGGTGCTTTACCTCGAAGCCGTCTCGCTCAACCAAGTAATGCTTGAAGTCGATGCATCTGCGTGCTTGTTTAATCACGTACTTTTTTCCTGGCCCTGCCTCTCTTTTGCTGGACCCGCAGTGGGAGCGGTGGGCAAATCCTGGGAAAACCTCTCTAGGGCACGGAAAGGGGGCGCGTGTCCTCCACCAGCAACCTGCCCCAGTCCTCCAGCACCGCAACCGTAAGGATCCTCGTCCCCGGCAGGCTGTAGAAAGAGGAGGTTTCCCACTCCCATTCCTTCTCTCCCGGTACCACCCATTCGCCCACCTGCTGGCCTCCCACGAGGATGTTCTCCAGCTTCCAGCTCACCGCCAGCACATAGGCCGGGAGATCCCCGGCGTTGAGCAGCCTCACCCTCACGTACCTCAGCTCGTAGAAGTTGAAGCAGTGGTTTTCCAGTACTTTCTCCCTGTCCGCCCAGGGGTAGTTCTCCAGCAGCCCTTCGATGGACTCCTCCAGCTTCCTCTCGGGGTCCTCTCCCGGGTAAAGCCTCCGCATCTCCCTCAGGAGGTTTTCCCAGGGCCAGCTCTCCCTCCTCCACCCGAAGACTGCCTCCCCCACCTCCACCCTCGGTCCGGAGAAGATGAGGAGGTTCTCCGCGACCTTCCTCCCCCCGTGCTGGAAGAGGAGCCTGTAGGTCCCCCCCGCTGGGGAACTCCCCTTCGGCGAGAAAAGAAGGGAGGCGGTGGAGGCGTTCTCCGGCAGGAAGGCGCTGTCGAGGTTTTCCCCTCCCGGAGCAAAGAGGGTGACCTGAACGCCCTTACGGGTGGAGTAGGAAAGCTCAAGCTCCAGGTTCTCCCCCGGTGCGAGAGAGCAACCCAGAAACCTGAACCCCGGACCCTCCTCGCGGAAAAACCGCCAGCCGCCCAGCAGGAGCAAAACAAGGAGTAAGGGCAGGAGGACCGCCTTCCTCATCCACTCACCTTAAGAACCCCTCCTAAACTCTCTATCGACCGCACTCTACTTATTAACCCGCCGCCCAGAGGAATGCGGTGGCTTGGGAAGGGGAACCTAGGGCGGTGGAACTCTCCCCGGGGGTTTACGCCTACCTCCAGCCCAGGGGGGAGTGGTTCGTGAACAACGCGGGCTTCCTGGTGGGGAGAAAGGAGGTAGTGGTGATAGACTCCGTGGCGAGCGTCAGGAGGGCGGAGAGGTTCCTGGCGGAGATTCGCAGGGTCACGGACCTCCCCGTCCGGTACCTCGTCAACACCCACGCCCACGCCGACCACCTCTGGACCAACCACCTCTTCCGTCCCCTCCTAACCCTCTGTCACCGGAGGTGCAGGGAGGACACCCTGAGGGAGAGGGAGGTCGATCCCCACCTCTACCTGACCCTCTTCCCCCAGCTGGAGGTGGAGGGGGTGAGGGTCTCCCCCCAGGACCTGACCTTTGACACGATCCTCACCCTCCATCAGGAAACCGAGGAGGGAGAGAGGGAGATCAGGATGGTGCATCCCGGTCCAGCCCACACCTACGGAGACCTCTTCCTCCACCTCCCCAAGGAAGGTGTGGTCTTCTGCGGTGACCTCCTCTTCTCTCCCCCCTGCACCCCCTTCGTTCTCATGGGCTCGGTGAAGGGCTCCATCGAAACCCTGGAGCTCCTCCAATCCCTGAAGGCCAGGGTGTACGTGCCCGGCCACGGAGCGCTTAGCTGGGGGGAGGGGGCCTTACGGGAAGCGGAGGAATACTTGAGACTGGTCTGGAGGGAGGCAGAAAGGGGTGTGAGGGAGGGAAAAACCGTGGAAGAGCTCGTGGCGGAGATAAACCTCGGGAAGTACGACAGCTGGACGGAGAAGGAGAGGCTGCTGGGCAACCTGGAAAGGGCGCACCGAGAGCTGAAGGGAGCACCGGAAATGAGTAGGGAGGAAATCCTGCAGGTGATGGTGAGGATGTGGGGGCAGGCGAAAGGGTGAGGGTCGCACTCAGGCTGGCCTACGAGGGATCTTCCTTTTCTGGGTTCGCCCGCCAGCCCAAGCAGCGCACGGTGGAAGGGGTGCTTCTCCAGCACCTGAGAAAGGCGGACCTCCTGGAAAACCCCCGGGAGGTCAGGTACGAGGCCGCGGCGCGCACCGACCGCGGGGTGGGGGCTCTCGAGCAGGTGGTGGCCTTCGATTCTCCCCGCCTACCCACCCCTGCCGAGCTGAACTCCCTTCTTCCCCCCGACCTCAGCGTGCTGTCGGCGGCGGCCGTACCACCCACCTTCAGTCCCAGAAGGGGAGCCCTCTTCAGGCACTACAGGTACGTCCTGCCCCTCCCTGAGCCCTTTGACCTCCGCGAAGCCAGGAGGGGCGCCAAGCTTTTGGAGACCGCCCACACCTTCACTCCTTTCTCCAAACAGGAACCCGGGCGGTACCGCTCCTGCAAACTCTTCCTGGTGGGGATAAGAGCTGAGGGGGGAGTGCTCAAGGCGGACTTCGTGGCCACCAACTTCCTCTACCAGCAGGTAAGGAGGATGGTGGGTGCTCTCCTCTCGGTGGGGAGAGGGGAGACGGGGGTGGAGGAGCTTTGGGAGCTCACGAGGGCGGGGGGGAAGAGGGGGTGGGAACCCGCCCAACCGGAGGGTCTTTTTTTGGCGAGGGTGGGGTACAGAGGCCTCCGGCTCCCGCCGGACCCTCAGGCAGTGGATAGATTCTCGGAACACCTGGCCAAGATACCGACTCTGAGGAGCGCGGAAATGCGTAGGACGCTGGTGGATGAGTTTGAGAGTTTAAATAAGGGGAGAACGGGAGATTTTCGGATATGGCAAGGGATTTCTCCGCGGTGAAAAGGGTCGTGGTGAAGGTTGGAACCAGCAGCCTGACGGACAAGAACTCCAAGCTGGACCCCCTGAAGGTGAAGAAGGTGGTGAAGGAAGTGATGAGCCTGAGGAGGCTGGGGAAGGAAGTGCTGCTGGTGACCTCGGGGGCCATAGGGGCAGGAGTGGGGAGGCTGGGGCTGAAGAGGAGGCCCGGGGAGCTTTCCATGCTGCAGGCAGCGGCTGCCGTGGGGCAGGGGATTCTGATGAACGTGTACGAAAGGTATTTCGGGAAATACGGGCAGCCCATCGCCCAGCTGCTGCTCACCAAAGAGGACTTCCTTCATCCCGAGAGGAGCAAGAACCTGAGGAACACCCTCCGAGCCCTGCGCAGCTGCGGCGTCGTGCCGGTGGTCAACGAAAACGACAGCGTAGCGGTGGAGGAAATCAAGTTCGGGGACAACGACCTCCTCTCCGCCCACCTGGCCATCCTGTCCGAGGCCGACCTTCTGATCCTGCTCTCGGACGTGAACGGACTCTACACGGGGGATCCCAAGCGGGAGAAAGGAGTCAGGATCCTCCGCGAAGTGAGGGAGTTCACCCCCCAGCTGGAGAAACTGGCCGGAGGCAAAGGTTTCGGGGGGATGAAGACCAAGCTCCAGGCCGCCAAGCTGGTCTGCTCTGCGGGGATACCCGCGGTGGTGGCCAAGGCAGGCGAAAGGAACGTGCTGGAGCGCCTGCTCAGGGGGGAGGAGGTGGGCACCCTTTTCCTCCCGGGGGTGAAAAGGTGAGGAAGCTGCTGGAGGGAATGAGGAAGGCGCGTGAGGCTTCCCTCCTGCTCGCCACCCTGGAAACAGGGGTGAAGGACGCGGCCCTGAGGGAGGCCGCCAAGGCGGTGAGGGACCACCGCGCGGAGCTGCTGGAGGCCAACAGAAAGGATGTGGAGGCCGCCGAGAGGAGGAGGCTTTCTAAACCCCTCCTCGACAGGCTGAAGCTGAGCGAGGCGAAGCTCGAGGCCATCTCCAGGATGATAGAGAGCGTGGCGGACCTGGAGGACCCGGTGGGCAGGACGCTCTACGCCTGCGAGTTGGACGAGGGACTCGAGCTCTACAGGGTCTCCTGCCCCATAGGGGTGGTGGGGGCCATCTTCGAATCCAGACCAGACGTGCTGCCTCAGATCTCCTCCCTCTGCCTCAAATCCGGAAACGCGGTGGTCCTGAAGGGCGGAAGGGAGGCCACGCGCTCGAACCGGGCTTTCTTCCAGATCCTGAAGGAGGCCACGGAGGGGAAGGGGGTCCCGGAGGGATGGATGCAGCTGGTGGAAGGGAGGGAGGAGGTGCACAGGCTCCTGAAGCTGGAGGAGTACGTGGACCTCCTGGTACCGCGTGGAAGCAAGGAGTTCATCAAGTTCATCCAGAGGAACACGAGGATCCCCGTGCTGGGGCACGCGGAGGGGGTGTGCCACGTGTACGTGGACGAGCACGCCGACTTCGACAAGGCCCTCCAGATCTGCTACGACGCCAAGGTCCAGTACCCCGCCGTCTGCAACGCCGCCGAGAAGGTACTGGTGCACGCGAAGGTGGCGGAGGAGTTCCTGCCCAGACTGGTGGAGATGTATTCAAAGGCGGGGGTGGAGGTAAGGGGGTGCGAGCGAACCAGGCGCTTCGTGGAGGTGAAAAGGGCCAGGGAGGAGGACTGGCGCGCCGAGTACCTGGACCTCATCATAGCCGTGAAGGTGGTGGACCACGTGGAGGAGGCCATCTCGCACATCAACCGCTACGGCTCCAAACACACCGACGCCATCGTCACGGAGGATCGGGAGACGGCCATCAAGTTCATGGAGGGTGTGGATTCCTCCTCCGTAATGTGGAACGCCTCCACCCGGTTCAGCGACGGCTACCGGTACGGACTGGGTGCGGAGGTGGGGATAAGCACGGGAAAGCTCCACGCCAGAGGGCCCGTGGGGCTGGAGGGACTCACCACCTACAAGTACTACCTGGTGGGAAGGGGGCACGTGGTGGCCCCCTACCTCTCCTCTCCGCCCAGGCCCTTCCTCCACCGGAAGCTTGACAGGACCTGGAGAGAGGTGAGGGAGGGAAGGGCCTGAAGGTAGGGATCATAGGGGGGGGAAGGCTGGGATTCTTCCTCCTGAGGGGCCTGCTGCGGGCCGGGTTTTCACAGGGGGAGCTGATGGTGTGCGAGAAAGACGAAAAAAGGTCTGAGTTCCTCTCCCGCCAGCTGGGGGTGAGGGTGGTGAGGGAATGCGAACCTCTGCTGGAGGGCTCGGAGGTGATTTTCATCGCCGTGAAGCCCGGGGACCTGGAAGAAGTGCTGAGGGAAGTGGGGGACAAGGCCAGGAACAGGGTGGTAATCTCCTGCGTGGCCGGTGCTTCCCTTGAGAAGCTGGAGAAGGGACTGAAGGGGGCGAAGGTCTTCAGACTCATGCCCAACCTGGCATGCGCGGTGGGGGAAGGGGTGATGGCCTACTCCTCCTCCGAAGGCACGGGGGAGGAAGACAGGACCGACGTGAGGGAGCTGCTGGGGAAGCTGGGGCTTCCGGTGGAGGTTCCGGAAGAGAGAATGAACGCGATAACCGCCCTCAGCGGGAGCGGACCGGCCTACTTCTCGCTGGTGATCCGTGCCCTGGTGGAGGCCGCGGAAGAGCTGGGGATACCTGGGGAGGAAGCCCTGAGGCTGGCCTCCCAGACGGCAAAGGGGACGGGGGGAATGCTCATGGAACTGAAGCTTACTCCTGAAGAGCTGACGGAGATGGTGGCCTCTCCAGGGGGGACCACGGAGGCTGCCCTTCTGGAGCTGGAAAAGGGAAAAGTTTTTGAAGCCTTCAAGCAAGCGTTAAAGGCCGCCTGGAGAAGGGCCGGAGAGCTGGGATGAAGTTCAAAAAAGTGGCTGCGGGTGGGACCTTCGACCACCTCCACGACGGACACCTCGCCCTCCTGAGGAAGGCCTTCGAGGTGGGGGAGAGGGTGTATCTGGGGGTATGCTCCGACGAAATGGTCCAGGCCAAGGGATGCCGCGTGCAACCTCTGGGTCAGAGACTGGGGAGGCTGCTTGAAACGGTCTTCACCGAGTTCGGGGAAGAGAGGGCGGAGGTGGTGGTGATCAGGGACCCCTACGGCCCCGCGGTCTCGGACCCGGAGCTTGAGGCCATCGTGGTGAGCCCGGAGACCAGGGCAAGGGCCGAGGAAATCAACCGGCTCAGGAGGGAGAGGGGCCTGAAGGAGCTCGAGATCCTGGAGATACCCTTCGTGCTCGCGGAGGACGGAAAACCCATCTCCTCCACGCGCATCAGGAGGGGGGAGATAGACCCACGTGGCAAATTGATTAAAAGGGGGTAAGAGAGGTCGTTTTGGTGAAGGTGAAAAAAGTCCTCCTCTGCCTCACGGGCAGCGCAGCCATCATGAGGGGCCCGGAGCTGGCCAGGGAGTTCCTGAGGGAGGGGGCGGAGGTGAGAGCGGTGATGAGCCCCAGCGCCGCCCAGCTCCTCTCCCCCACCCTCATGCACTGGGCCACGGGACAGGAGGTGGTCACCTCCCTCACGGGCAACCTGGAGCACATCAGGCTCTCCGAGTGGGCGGACGCGGTGGTGGTGGCGCCGGCCACCGCCAGCACCCTGGGGAAGCTCGCCTGGGGAATAGCGGACACGCCCGTCACGGCCACGGTGATTTCCTCCTCGGGTCTGGGGAAGCCCGTCTTCCTGGCCCCCGCCATGCACGCCTCCATGTACCTGAGCGGTCCGGTACAGGACAGTGTTGAGAGATTGAGGGAGAGGGGCTTCTTCCTGATAGGACCCGTTTTGCTGGAGGGGAGAGCGAAGATGGCCGAACCGCGCGAGATAGTCCTCAGGGTGCTCTTCCACCGGCCCCAGGACCTCAAGGGCCTCAGGGTGGCAGTAACGGCGGGGCCCACCGTGGAACCCGTGGACAGGGTAAAGGTGATCACCAACTTCAGCTCGGGAAAGATGGGGATAGCCGTGGCCAGGATGGCGGCCCTCCGGGGGGCGGAGGTGGCCCTCATCTACGGCCCCGGAACCGAAAAGCCCCCCGAGGGGGTGAAGGTGATCAGGGTGAAGACCACGCAGGAGATGAAGGAGGCTCTGGAGGAAGAGGTCAGGAAAGGGGTGGACCTGGTGGTGGCGGCGGCGGCGGCCCAGGACCTCAGGGTGGAGAAACCCTTCGACAGGAAGCTCAGGAGCAAGGAGACGGTGGAGCTCAGGCTGGTTCCCGCCCCGAGGGTGGCGGACGGGATCCGAGGGCTCTCCCCTGGGGTTTTCCTGGTGGGCTTCAAGGCCGAATACGGGGTTCCCGAGGAAGAGCTGGTGGCCAGGGCCGAAGAGAAACTGGAGGCCGGCTTCGACTTGGTGGTGGCCAACGATCTCTCCCTTCCGGGGGCTGGCTTTGGGGAAGACACCAACGAAGTGGTGCTGGTCCACAGACGCGGAAGGGAGAGGATGAGGGGCAGGAAGGAGGAGGTGGCGCACCGCCTCCTGGACCTGGCCCTCGAGCTGAGATCCCGCCGCTCCTGAAGTTGAAGGAACCATGAGGGGGGCCTCGGAGGGAGAGACCAGAGCCTTCGTTCCAGCCCATCTCTCAGGCTTCTTCGAGGTTTGCCCCTCCCCGCGACCGGAGAGGATGGGCTCCAGAAACGGCGGGCCCTGTCTGGAAGCGGGGGTCCTCACACGCGTGAGGGTGAGGGAGGGAAGAGGGGGAACGAGGATCCTCATCAACGGGAGGAGGGTGAAAGCCAGAACCAGCTCCTACGTGGCTCGTTCCCTCCTAGCGAGGGTGGGGGAAAAACTCCACCTGGAGGTGCACCACGAAGTGCAGGTGCCCGTGGGTGCGGGCTATGGAGCCAGCGGGGCAGGTGCTTTGGGTCTGGCGCTGGCCCTCTCCCGAAGGCTGGGGCTCAAGGCCTGGAGGAGAGAAGCGGTGCGGGAGGCCCACGTGGCGGAGGTGAGGAACCTCACCGGGCTGGGGGATGTGGGGGCTCAGGCCTGGGGCGGGCTGGTGGTGGGGAGGAGGCCCGGTGCCCCCCCCTACGGCTCCTGGAGGAGGATCCCCGTCCCTCCTGGAATTTGGGTGGTCACCTGCACCCTGGGAGAACTGAGCACGAGGGAGGTCCTCTCCGACCCCGAGCTGAGGGAGAGGGCGCGGGTGCTGGGCAGGAAGGCCGTGGAGAGGGTGCTGGCCGATCCCAGGGTGGGGACCTTTCTCCAGACTTCCCTGGAGTTCGCGGAAGGTCTCGGTCTGCTGGACAGGGAGCTCAGGGAAGTGGTGGACCTCCTCAAAAAGCTGGGCGCGCTGGGAGCCAGCCAAACCATGCTCGGCAGGGGGGTCTTCGGGTTCGTGCCCGAGGAGAAGCTGGAGAGGGCGGTGGGGGAACTTTCCGGCTCCCTGGGAAAGGGGAGGGTGCTCAAGAGCAGGATCAGTCGAACGGGAGCACGCTTGGTCTAGTACCTATCCCTGTGCACTATCTCCCTGAGCGGCAGGCGGGGGGGTGCTTCCGGGCTCTCGGCGCTCTTCCCTATGGGCACGATGGCCAGGGGGCGCACGCCGCGGGGGAGCCGCAGGGCCTTCGCCACCTCCTCCTCCGAGAAGGCACCCACCCAGCATGTGCCGTACCCCAGGGCGGTGGCGGCCAGGAGGAGGTTCTGCGTGGCGGCTGCCGTATCCTGCACGTAGAAAAGCTCGCCCCTCCTTCCGTACCTCCTGGTGGTCCTCTCCACCTCCGCACACACCACCACCACCACGGGCGCTTCCCCCACGAAGGACTGGCCGAAGGCTGCCTCCATCACCTCCTCCTTCACCCCGGGGTCCTTCACCACCACCAGCTCCAGCGGCTGGCAGTTACCGGCGGAGGGTGCCCAGGAGGCCGCTTCCAGGATCTTTCTCAGGTCCTCCTCCGGGATGGGGTCTGGTTTGAAGCTCCTCACGCTCCTCCTCTTCCTTATGGCCTCCAGGGTGTCCATCACTCATCTATAAAATCGGAAAGAAAAAAAGGTGAGGTATGGAGGAAAACGAGGTGGACTGGATAGCCGCCAAGGCCTGGGAGTTCCTCCAGGACAAGGTCAAGGATGGCCCCCTCACCAAACATGAAGTGGACATGGCCTACGACATCTTCGCCAGACCGAGGGTGCAGAAGCTCAAGCTCTCCGACTTCGAGAGGAGGCAGGTGGAGGACCAGATCATGGCCAAACTCGAGGAAAGGGCCAAGCAGATGAACCTGGAGCACTGGGGCAAGACCGGGCTCTAAACCCGGACCAGGCCGTAGAGGGCCAGAAGGCAGAGGAGGGTGATGAAGAACATTCCGGCCGCCCACTTCCTGGCCTCCGCCCTCACGCAGACGTAGCCGAAGAAGCCCGCACCCGCCGCCACCAGCACCAGGAAAATCCCCAGCAGGATTTTCCCCACCAGCACCAGCACGGACATCGGTTTATTTGAAAGGCCCAGTTTTTAATGCTAACGGGGGTGAAGGGCCCCACTCGATAAGGTTAAACCCTTATCCCTCAAGGGGAGGGGTGATGATAGAGAGGGCGGTGGAGTGGCTCCTTGAGGACGAGGACGCCAGGAGGATCTTCCGGGCGCTCCATGAGTCCGAGGGAGAAGTGTCCGCCTCCGACCTCCTCAGGCTCCTCCCCAGACCCGAGGTCTGGGCCCTCAGGTGCATCCTGGAGAGGATGATGGACTACGGGGTGCTCAGCAAAACGCCCAGCGGCAGGTTCTCCCTCACGGAGAACGGAAGAAAGCTTGTGGAGCTGGAGAAGTCGCTGGGAGAGGTGAAGAAGATAGGCTGAGTCAGATCTCAACCATCCGGATGTTGCCGCCCTTCAGGAAGAGAAAGCGGTGCTTGCGCAGGAGCTTCTGATGGAAGTACTCCTCCGCCTCCTCCAGCACCAGGTTCTGGTGCTCGTCGTACACCCTCAGGGTCCCCCTGAGTTCCCTCCCATCCTTGGAGAAGACTCTGATGGTGGAACCCAAGCGCTCCTGCAGGTTCGGGGGCTCTGCCATCGCTCCCTATAAGGCGGGGAGGCTTAAAGGATATGGGATGCCCAGGGCCATCTTCACCGGCAGCCTTTCCTTCGGCCTGGTGAACATACCCATCAAAATTTATCCCGCCACCAGGTCCAGGGGGACGGCCCTCCGCACCCTCCACGCCTCCTGCCACACCCCCCTCCAGCACAAGAGGTGGTGCCCGAGCTGCGGAAGGGAGGTACCACAGGAGGAGGTGGAGCACGGCTTCGAGCTCTCGAAGGGAAAAATCATCCCCATAAAGGAAGAGGAGCTCTCCCTCATCCAGCCCAAGAGTGCCAAGACCATAGAGATCCTCGCCTTCGTGGACCCCGCCTCCCTGGACCCCCTCTACCCAGAGTCCCACTACCACGTGGTGCCGCGGGAGGGGGGGGAGAGGGCCTTCTCCCTCTTCAGGGAAGTCCTGTCCCTCGCCAACAAACTGGCCGTGGGGAAGATGACCATGAGGGCCAGGGAGTATGTGGTGGCCCTGCGCTCCTACCGGGAGGGACTTCTCCTCTCCACCCTCCACTACCGGAACGAGCTTGTGGACCCCTCGGAGCTCAAGGAATTGCAGAACCTGCCCCCATCCTCGGAGAGGGAAAGGGAGCTGGCCAGGAAGCTTTTGGAGAGCCTGAGCGGGGAGTTCAGGCCGGAAGAGTACAGGGATACCTTCAGGGAGGCCCTGCTGGAGCTGGTGAGGAGAAAGGCGGAGGGGGAGCCCCTGGCCGCTCCGCGTGAGGAGAAGAGGGAGGCTCCACCCGACCTGATGAAGGCCTTGGAGGCGAGCCTGGCGGCGGCCAGGGAAAAGAGAAAAACCGGAACTTGAGCATGGGGCTACCCCTCCTGAAGCCCATGCTGGCCCGGACGGGCTCGCCCTCCGATCTGGAGAGGGGGAACTTCCTTTGGGAGCCCAAGCTGGACGGCACCAGGGCTCTGGTCTACAGGGAGGGAAAGAGGCTCCGTTTCCTCAACCGGAGGGGGAGGTGGATCGAACACAGATACCCAGAGCTCTCCGCTCTCCACCGCTCCCTCCTCCCCGACCCCTGCCTCCTCGACGGGGAGATCGTGGTCTTGGACCGCGGGCTCCCCAGCTTTTCCCTCCTTCAGGAGAGGGAGCAGCAGGAGGATCCCCTCAGGATAGAGCTCCTCTCACGCCTCCACCCCGCCACCCTGGTGGTCTTCGACCTGCTGGTTTCCGGAGAACGGGAACTTCTCCACCTCCCCCTGGTCGAGAGGAAGAAACTCCTTCCCGAAGCGGTGGAGGAGGGTGAGAGGCTCAGGGTCTGCTTCCACACCCAGGAGGGGAGGGAACTCTGGGAGAGCGTGAAGAAGATGGGGCTGGAGGGGGTGATGGGAAAGAGGAAGGACTCCCCCTACCGTCCCGGGGTGAGAAGCCCCGACTGGCTCAAGCTGAAAGCGGTGAAAACCCTGGACGCCGTAATCCTGGGGTACACCCCCGGGGAAGGATGGAGGGAGCCCTACTTCGGGTCCCTGGTGCTGGGCGCTTATTCGGAGGGAAGGCTGGTCCTCCTCGGCAGGGTTGGGACGGGATTCGGCACCAAGACCATGGAGGAGCTCTCCCCCCTTCTCAGGAAGCTCGAAACCAGGAGGAGGCCCGTGGAAGAGGAGCCGCCCTACGAGGTGAGGTGGGTGGAGCCCAGACTGGTGTGCGAGGTGAAATACCTGGAGCTCACCAGGGACCTGAAGCTGAGGGCACCCTCCTTCGTGAGGATGAAGGAAAAGGATCCGCATGAGTGCGAACTCGAACTTGATGTAAAGACTTAAAGAAGGTTTCTTAGTTTATTCGGGCCCATAGCTCAGCGGTAGAGCGCCCGCTTCGCAGGCGGGAGGTCGCGGGTTCGAATCCCGCTGGGTCCACCTTTCTGACCCAAAGGGACGAGGGCTTCTGAAGCCCGCCTCACCTCCTCCTCTCGAACTCCCTCAGAAACTCGGAGGGCCTGCATATCCTCACCCCCAGGTACTCCCCGAACTTCAGGAGGTGGCGATCGTTGGTAATCAGGTAGTCCGCCCGTCCCCACAGGGCACAGTTGAGGAGCTTGTTGTCATCGGGGTCCTCCATGAGGAGGGGGAGCTCCTCCCGTACCTCCACCTCCTCCGCCTCCCTCAGAAGCTCCCTGACCCTGGATCCAAACTCCCCATCGCAACCCACCCTCCCGAGCATGCTCTTCACCTCCGACTTCACCTTGGTGGAGAGGATGGCCCGGCATCTGCCTCCCAGGCAGAGGCTGAGAATCCTGGCGGAAGCGCTTCTGGGGTTGAAGCGCGCCCCTATAAAGAGGTTGGTGTCTGGAACCACTCTCGGCCTCATTCCGCTCCGAGCTCTTCCGTCTGCCGCTAAATATACCCACGGGCTCCCTTAAATCCTGGCCCGCCGAAAAAATGACCGGAAAATGGCAGAACTCAGGGAAGTCGTGGTGGTGGAGGCCGTCCGCACCCCCACGGGGAAATCCGGCTGGGCGGGGGCGGAAAAGAAGGGAGCCTTCTCAGGGGTTTCCTCACAGCACCTCCTGGCCACGGTCCTCCGCGGGCTGGTGGAGAGGGTGAAGAAGAGGTGCTCGGCCTTCGACGAGAGGGAAATAGAGGACGTGGCCGTGGGATGCCTCAGCCAGATAGGGGAGCAGGGGCTCAACCTGGGAAGGCTGGGGGTGATGGCCGCGGATCTCCCCCTCGAGACGGCGGGCTGGACCCTCAACAGGTACTGTAACGCCGGCCTGCAGGCCATCAACTCGCAGGCCCAGGCGCTCATGACGGGCTGCGGGGAGATAGCCATAGCCGCAGGAGTGGAGAGTATGAGCCACTATCCCATCGGGTCCGATCTGGAGGCTGCCCTTAAAGCCGACTTCCCCGTTTCCTTCCACCCCAGGGTGGAGGAGAGGGGGGCCCTTCAGGTGATGGGGGTCTCCGCGGAGCTGGTAGCCGAGAAATACGGGCTCACGAGGGAAGAGCAGGACCGGTTTGCCCTCTGGAGCCACCAGAAAGCGGTGAGAGCCATGAGGGAAAAAGAGTGGTACGAAAAAAGGGTGATCCCGGTGGAGGTGGAAAGGGGAGGGGAAAAGATAAGGGTGGAGAGGGACGAGCCACCCAGGGCGGTCTCCCTGGACAACCCGGCCGAGGCCTACGAGCGTCTCCGGTCCCTCCCCCCCAGGTTCAAGGAGGGCGGAACCGTCACGGCCGGGAACTCCTCCGCCATCGCGGACGGGGCGGCGGCGGTGATGCTGATGACCCTGGAAAAGGCGGACGAGCTCGGGCTCAAACCCCTCGCCAAGATAAGGTCCATGGCCGTGGCGGGCGATGACCCCGTGACCATGCTGCTCGGCCCCATCCCCGCCATGCGCAAGGCCCTGGCCCGCGCTAACCTGAGGATGGAGGAGGTGGAGGTGTGGGAGCCCAACGAGGCCTTCGCCTCCCCCGTCCTGGCCTTCTGCAAGGAGTTCGGGGTGCCCTTCGACGATCCCCGCATCAACCCCACCGGGGGAGCCATAGCCATCGGTCACCCCATAGGGTGCAGTGGGGTTCTTTACTTCACGGAGATGGTCCACTGGATGAACCGCCACCACCTCAGGTACGGAATGCAGACCCTGTGCGGCGGTGGAGGGGTGGGAATAGCCACGGTGGTGGAGGGAATCAGCTAGGGGTCAGACCCTCTTTATCCTCACCAGGTGAGTGGCACAGGAGATGCAGGGATCGTAAGCCCTGGCGATGATCTCCAGCACCCTCTCCAGCTCCTTGGGGTTCTTCATGAGCCTGGGGGCGGCCACCCTGAAGTCCTTGTCCACGTTGGCGGCGTTCATGGCGGTGGGTGTGATCACGTCCGCCCACACCACCCTTCCCTTCGCATCGAACCGGTAGGAGTGGATCAGGACACCCCTGGGAGCCTCCACGGAGGCCGTCCCCGCTCCGGCCTTCGGTTTTACCTCCACCGGTTCCTCCTTCCTCAGCCCGGAGCTGAGCAGCTCCTCCACATCGGAGATGCAGCGGTCCACGCTGTGGACCAGCTCTATGGCCTGGGCCAGGTTGTTGGAGATGGAGTTCTCGTAGTCCAGCTTGGCCCGGTGCTGTCTGAAGAGCTCCTTCGCCTCACCTTCCAGCCTCTCTCCGAAGAGCCTCAGCCTGGCCAGCGCCCCCACCATGAAGGGCCTGCCCTTGTAGGAGGAGTGCTTGGCCCTGGAGTGCTTCACCGTTTTCTCCTTGATGTACTTCCTGTAGTCGTGGACATCCCAGCTCTCACCATCCGAGGCCGCGTGCCTCAAGCCGAAGTACCCGAACCTCTTCCCGGGATCCACGGCGATGAAGGTGTTCTCGGACTTCGGGGCCTCCGGAAGCTCGAAGGAGGAGAAGAGCTTCACGGAGAGGAGGGCAACCTCCCTGTTGAGCTGCATGGCCTCCTTGATCCTCTTCAGGTCCTCCTCCGAGGGAAGGGTGGCGAAGCCCCCCACCCTCTCGTTCACCCCGTGGACCTCCCTCCCCGTGAGGAGGTTGTGGACCAGGTTGCCGGCCTTCTTCAGCTGAAGGGCCCCCTTCACCTCCTTGGGGTACTTCTGGGCCATGTGCACCACGCTCGGGAAGCCCAGGAAGTCGGGGAGGGCCAGGGCGAACACGTGCAGGGCATGGCTCTCCACCATCTCCCCGTGGATGAGCAGGTCCCTGAGGAGCTCGGTCTGCCTGGAGACCTTCACCCCCAGAGCGTCCTCCACCGCCTTGACGGAGGCCATGCTGTGGGAGCAGGTGCAGATGGCGCAGATCCTCCTCATCACGTCGGGAACCTTCTCGTAGTGCATTCCCTTGATGAAAGACTCGAAGAACCTGGGACCCTCGAAGAGGTTGAACTTCACGTCCCTTACTTGGTTGCCCTCGATCTCCACCTCTATTCCGCCCTCTCCCTCCACCCTGGCCAGAGGTTCCACTTCTATCTTCATCCCTTCACCTCCAAGATTTCAGGATAGTTGGCTGCGAACATGCGCAGCCTCGCCCTGACGTAATCCGGCTTGAAGCCCGCTTCCTTGAAAACCTGCATGGCGCTCTTCACCCTGGCCTCCCCCTCTATCACTCCCCTACAGCCTATGCAGTCCACCCGGAGCGAGGGACATCTGGCCTTGCATCCCCCCACCGTGAGGGGGCCCAGACACAGCTTTCCCTCCAGCATCAAACAACCGTTTTCCCTCAGTTTGCACTCCACGCATACGGGGTAGTCCACCGCCTCCGGCAGGTCCCCCCTGAGAAGGGAAGCAGCGGCCCTCAGGAACTCCTCTTTCTCTATCGGGCATCCGGGGAGCACGAAATCCACCTTCACGTAGGCGGAAAGGGGCTTAGACTCGTAGATCTCCCACACCTTCTCGTCCCCGTAGACCTCCTTCATCTTTTCCCCCACCGTCAGGATCCCGTTGCAGCTGGCCTGCACTCCTCCCCAGGCGGCGCAGTCGCCTATGGCCACCAGGAGCTTGGCCTTCTTCCTGACCTCCTCCAGCTTCTGCTTCTGCTTGGGGGTGGTGATGGATCCCTCCACGAAGGCCACATCGTATTCGCTGTCCTCCACGGCGCTGCTGGCCATGGTGAAGGACTTCAGGTCCAGAGCGCCCACCAGGTCCAGCAGCTCGTCCTCCAGGTTGAGGATCATGAGCTGGTCACCGGCGCATCCCGTGAACCCGAAAATTCCAACCCTGGGCTTCATCCTATCAACCCCTTGATCTGCAGGGCATCCACTCCCGTGAAGACGGGCCCGTCCTTGCAAACGTACCTCATGGAGGTTCCCGCCCCCACCACGCAGTGCCTGCACTTTCCTATTCCGCACTTCATCCTCCTCTCCATCGTCATGTAGACCCTCTCCGGGGGAAAGTTCCTGTCCATGAGCTCCTTGAACACGAACCTGTACATCACCGGCGGACCGCACACCACCACATAGCCGTCGGGATTCAGGTCCACCATACCGAAGAGCTTCGTGACCACCCCCTCGCAGACACGCTCCGGACACTTCTTCTTCAAGTTCTTGCACACCTCGTCCTCCTTCTCGTAGGAGAGGTAGACCCTGCAGTCCTTGGAGTCCATGAGCTTCATGACCTCATCCTTGAAGAGCATCAGGCTGTAATCCCTTATCCCGTAAAGGAGGAGAAGCTCCCGATATTCCCTCCTGTGGTCCAGCGCGTACTGCAGGACGCCCCTCAGGGGAGCCATTCCCAGCCCACCCGATACCAGGATGAGGTCGTGCCCCTTCATCCTCTCCATCGGAAAACCGTTCCCGTAGGGGCCCCTCACCCCCACCCTGTCGCCCGGGGAGAGACGGTGCAGGGCTGCAGTGACCCTGCCCACCTTCCTCACGCAAACCTCAGTGGGCTTTCTGGTGGGTGAGGAGCAGATGGAGATGGGAGCCTCCCCCACCCCCGCCACGCTCACCTCCACGAACTGACCTGGCTTGTGGTTCAGGAAAACGTCGAGCTGGATGAGCTTCTCTATGGGGGTCTGCTCCTCCACCTTCAGCACCTTCGCCTGCCTGGGAAGCAGCTCGTTCATCTCGCCTCACCCCTGACCGCCGAGAGCATCTCCACGAAGTCTATCCCGGCGGGGCAGTAGACGGTGCACCTCCCGCACCCCACACATCTCACCTCCTCCCCCACCTTGCAGCTGAGCCGGTTGACCGTCCTCTCCACCACGGTGGGTCTGAAGTTCAAGCCCCCAGCCACCAAGGCGTGCCTCTTGAGCATGCAGGAGTCCCACCTGCGTACCCTGGTTCCCTTCCTGACCTCGAGGGTAAGGAGATCCGAGACATCGTAGCATTGGCAGGTGGGGCAGACGAGGTTGCAGGTGCCGCAGGCCAGGCACTTCGCCGTGAGCTCCTCCCACCCCTCCTTCCCTTCCGTCTCTATCAGGTCGCCCATCCCCATCAGGTTGATCTTCCTCCTGAGTTTACCCGCTCTTTTCTCCTCCAGCTTCGCCGCGAGCTTCACCTCCGCCTCCCCTGCCTCCTTGAAGTAGTCCTGCTTGGAAAGCCTGTACCCCTCTCCGCTCCCCACCCTCACCAGATATTCCTTACCGAGGTCGTGCAGGAAGAGATCGAAGCCTCCGGAAGCATATCCGCTGCCCACCGAGGTGCAGAAGCAGTACTTGTCCGGGACGCAGGTTATCCCCACCACCAGGGTGTTCTCCCTCCTCCTGGCGTAGTACTCGTCCCTGGGGGCATCGAGAAAGACCCTGTCCAGCTTGAGGAAGCCGTTGATGTCGCAGGCGTGCACCCCGAAGAGCACGGCCTTTCTACCGTCCAGCTTCTCCGTGTAGCTCTCACCCTCGTAGGACATTATTTCCTCCTCGGGCTGGAGGAAGAGCTTCTTGGGAGGCAGAAGGGTTCGGGTGTACGCCAGCTTCACCTCCTTCAGGTCCTCCACCTTCTTGAAGAAGAGCTTGCCCCTCTCCTCCACGGGGGCAAACACCTCGCCATAGCCCTTCAGACTCTGAAAAAGCTTGGGGAGGTCTGCTTTGGCTAGCTTGGCATACCTCATTGAATCTTTCCTTTTTTAAGCCCTACTTAAAAAGCTTTTCCCTTCAGCCCCAAGGAGCCGGAAAGGGCCACTCCCCTGTCCGTAGACACCCTGAGGAGGTAGTCCGTCTCCCTCCTCCAACCCTCCACCCTCAGAGAGTCCCCTGGAAAGACCACTCCGGAGAACCTGGCCCGGAGCGAACCAAACCTCTCAGGATCGTTGCCGCAGAGCCTTCGGAGCAGGACCCTGCCCACCACCCCGAAGGTGCATAGACCGTGTAGGATGGGCCTCTCGAAGCCCGCCAGCCTGGCGAACTCAGGATCCACATGCAGGGGATTGAGGTCTCCCGAGAGCCTGTAGAGAAGGTTGAGGTTCTCCCCCACCTTCACCTCTTCATAGAGGTCGGGGCTGCGGGAGGGGAACTCCTCCCTATAACTGGGCCCTCTTTCGCCCCCAAAACCGCCCTCCCCCACGAAGAGGAGGGAAGCCACGTTTTCGAAGAGGAGGCTTCCTTCTCCATCCCTGCTCTTCATCTCCACAAGGGCCAGGGCGTGCTTCCCCTTGTCGTAGAGGGAGGCTATTCTCCCCGTGGTGTAAACCTTCCCTTCCGGAGGGAGGGGGCGGTGGAGGACCAGCTCTTGTCCAGCGTGCAGCAGCCTGGTCAGATCACCCCCCAGGGTCTCCAGGGCCCAGAAGAGGATGGGATAGGAGGGGAGCACGGCGAAGGTGGGATAGACCTTCAGTCTCCCCTCGTACACGAACTCCAGGTCCTCGTTCCCCGCCCCTATCCCCAGAGCGTAAAGAATTGCGTCCTTCCAGGAGTAGGAGAACTCCAGAGGACCCGTTTCTTTCCCCACCGCCCCGGTGTTCAGCGGCATGTTTTCAGGGAAGGCCCAGCTCCTCCGCCAGGAGGGAGGGCAGGTCCTGGTAGGGGGGCATCTTCTTCAGTAACTCTGGAAGGACCTTCGCCAGCTCCTCTGCGGACCATCTTCCCTTCTTGGAGGCTTTCTGAAGGGATCTCCAGCCGTCCAGCACCCAGACGGTTCCGCCCACGATCCTGATCACTTTTCCCGTGATACCGGAGGCCTGCTCCGAGGCCAAAAAGGCCACCAGGGGGGCGGCGTTCCCAGGCGCCAGAACATCGAAGCCGAAGCGCTTCTCCATCTCCTCGGGAGTGCTCATGAGGGGGGCCATGGAAGGAGTAGCCTCCGTGGTGAGTCTGGTCCTAGCCAGGGGAACGATCACGTTGGCCGTCACTCCGTACTTCTCCATCTCCTTGGCCACGATGAGGGTAAAGGCCACGATCCCAGCCTTGGCCGCCCCGTAGTTGCTCTGCCCAGGGTTGTAAAGCAAGCCCGCATCGGAGGCCGTGTTGATGATCCTCCCGGAGACCGGCTTGCCGGCCTTGTGCTGTTCCCTCCAGTAGGCGCAGGCGTGCCTGGTGCAGTTGAAGGTCCCCTTCAGATGAACGTTGATCACGGCGTCCCACTCCTCCTCCGACATGTTGAAGATCATCCTGTCCCTGAGGATTCCGGCGTTGTTCACCAGTATATCCAGCTTCCCGAAGCTCTCCACAGCCTTCTCCACTATTCTCCTAGCCCCCTCGAAATCTGAAACGCTCTCGTAGCTGGGAACCGCCTCTCCCCCCATCCTCCTTATCTCCGCCACCACCTCGTCGGCCGGCCCGTGGTGCTCCCCCTTTCCATCAAAACCCCCTCCCACGTCGTTGACCACCACCTTCGCTCCGTGGCGGGCCAGCTCCAGGGCCTCCTCCCTTCCGAGGCCCCTCCCCGCCCCCGTGACGATGGCCACCCTGCCCTCTAGAAGGCCCATCGCCCGTCTTTTTCCTTCCAGTTTAAAAAGATGGCGTTGGAGGGCCCACCTCCCCGGCCCACAAATGCCATCCTCCCCAGCTCAAAGGGGACCCTGGAGGCCCGCCTT
>CALJER010000046.1 GCA_938074535.1 uncultured archaeon | reverse complement strand
GCTTCCGCCCCCACGGTTATGGTCATGGTGGAGGCGAAGGAGGAGGAGCCGCTGTCGGGGCTGAAGCCCACCGAGACCCCCTGGGGCGCCCCGCTGGCGCTCAGGGTGACGGTCTGGGCGTAGCCGCCCGTGAAGGTCACGGTGACCGTAGCGGTGGTGGAGCTCCCCTGTGCCGCCGTGCCGCTCGACGGGCTGACGGAGAGGCTGAAATCCGGCGTAGGCGGCGGCGCCGCGCTGTAGTGGCAGTATGCGTCCGGACCAGTGTACGCTTCCTCGTTCCCGGCCCTGTCCCTAGCTTTCGAGTAGAACCTGTAGTAGTTTTCGCCCTTGGGGGTATTGAACGACCAGGACCAGGGCGGAGAGGTGTCAACGCCGAAGCTTACCCAGCCCTGCCAGGTCTTGTTGTCGCTCGACCAGTCGTAGAAGAGCTCCACGCTTGCCACTCCACTTCCAGCGTCGGAAGCCGTTGCAGTGACCTCGAAGGGCGAAGAGGTCTTGTTACCCACGGGGTTCACCGAAGAAGTGGGAGGCCGGGTGTCGATGCCAAACCACCTGACCTCCGACCACGGTCCCTCGTTGCCCGCGTTGTCTATGCCGCGGATCCTGCGGTAATAGTTTTCGTAATCGGGCAGGGCATTCCAATCCTCGATCGTGTGGGAAACTTCTCCATCGCACACGACATTGTCGTAGATCCAGGCGTTGTCGTAGACGAGCTTCCTGTCGAAGTCGTTGTCTTTAGCTATCTGCAGCTGGTATCTCCAGACCTTTCTGTTTTCTTCCTCGTTGTCCCATATCTCCGTCCAGGAGAACGTGGGGGTGCTGTCGTTGTACCACGTTCCACCCGTCCACTTCGGAGCCTCTTTCGGAGGGGTGATATCGACCACGAAACACCAGATGAGCGCTAGGAAGTGCGGGCCCCCGGCGGCCTCGGGGATGTCGTCCCAGATCTGCAGCTTCAGGTAGTAGGTGTTCTCTGGCAGTGGGACCGGTATGAGGTTCTCCGCCCTGAGCCTGATGCGTGCCCCGTTGCGGTTCTCCAGGTAGGTGTTGTCCGTCGTGAGCACCCACGGGTCGGTGAAGGTGTTCTCGTTGTCCAGCCAAAGCACGAAGTTCTCGCGGATGCCTGCCCCGCGGTCCTCGAAGAGGAACCAGAGGCGCGGCGTGTTGTCGTTTATGTACGCTACCTCTGCAGGCGTGGCGTACTTCTCGGTTCTCCTGTTTTCATTCTCCTCGAAACACGTGAACCTCAAGTAGTTGTTCTCCGGCATGGGGGGTTTGGTGTCGATGATGAACTTCAGGTTGTCCGACCAGGGACCGGTGTTGCCCGCGCGATCCCTGGCCCGGACTCTCCAGTAGTAAACGCCATCGGGGAGCGGTGTGGCGAGCTGCAGCCTGGAGCTTATGAGCTCGCCCCCCTCGTAAACCCTCGGAGGGCCAAACCCGTTTTCGTTGTCCACCTGAATCTCGTAGACCACCCCGCTCAGGTCTGAGACACCCACCCACTCAAACTTCGGAAGGTTGTTGTCCTTTACAAAGTCCCGCGGTGCCTCCAGCTTCGGTTTGGGAGGGGCAACCGTGTCGATGAGGAACCACCTCACCAGGGAGGTGTTTTCGTTGCCTGCGTTGTCCCGCACTACCACGCGCCAGTAATAGCCGCCGTCCGGAAGGGCGTTCTCCGGCGGCAGGGTGAAGGAGGTGGAGATGTAGGTTATGTAGAGGGCATCGACGCAGACCTTCGTTCCGTCCGCGGGTCCGACGTTCTCATACAGCATGTAGACCCTCAGGCGCTTCACGTCGTTCCAGCTCCACGACCTGTCCTTGGTCACGTCCAGCTCTTTCACCACCTTTGCCGCGTTGTCGGTCGGGATCCACTCGAGCTTGGAACCAAAGGTGGATCCGTTGTCAAGCGAGTAGGTCAGCACCAGCCTGTCATCGGTTGCGGGTTCCCCAACAACGCGGTACTCCGCCTTGATCACGAGTGAGGTTATCTCTCCCTGGCCGGTGGGGTAATCCCCGCCGTACACCAGGTAGGTGAGGTTTTCGTTGTCGAGAATAGCCACGGCGCAGTTGTCGTCTGGAGCGCCCCTCACGTTTTCAGGGCTTGCGAAGTTCACACCTCCCGCATTTTCGGCATATCCGGCTACCTGAGGACTTCCATCATAGACGAGGTTCTCAAAAGTGTTGTCGCGGGCTATTTGCAGGCGGTAGGCGACGCCCGAGGGATCCTGAACCGCGGACCAGACGAACGTGGGCGTGTTGTCGTTGTCGTATGCGCCGTGCGGCGGCGAGAACAGCACCGGTGCTAAAACCATCGTGTCGATGGTGAGCTTCCAGGTCGAAGACCATTCGCTGAGGTTTCCTGCATTGTCTCCAGCGCAGACGTGCCAGTACCAGGTTCCATCCTCGAGGGGCTCGGCGGGCTCGTAGAAGTTCTCCCTTATGTTGCTGATGGTTCTGAGGTTCTCGGTGAAGGCGTTGTCTCTTGCGATCTGCAGCGTGTAGTGGTCGGCATCGTCCACCGTGTACCACCGGAAGGTCGGCGTCCCTTCGTTTTCAAACGCGCCGTCGGGGGGGCTGTACAGCACTGGTGCTGAGGGCTCCACCGTATCCACTGTGAACTTCCGCTTCTCGCTCCACTGGCCCTCGTTGCCCGCGCCATCGATAGCGCGCACGCGCCAGTAATAGGTGCCGTCGGGAAGCTCGTTCTCGAGCTCGTGCTCTGACAAAGTAAGCCCCCTCAGGCTGTAGACGGGCGAGGAGAAGTCAGGGTCGTTGTCCACCTGCAGCTCATAGATGAGGTCGCTCATGTCCAGAAGCCTCTGCCAGTCGAGGAAGGGGGTGTTGTCTTTGATGAAGGCATTTTCATCCGGCGAGTAGAGGGACGGTGTGCCAACCTCCGTGTCTACCATGAAGCGGAAGATACCCGAGGAGTTCTCGTTGCCTGCCGCGTCCCTCGCCGTGACCCGCCAGTACCAGATGCCATCGGGCAGAGCGTCCTCCGGGTGATCGGCAAAGTTGTCGAAGTTTTCCGTCAGGCTCGGGTTATCATAAACCGGGGAGAGAAGATCCGGATCGTTGTCGATTCTGAGTCTGTAGGTGACGCCCTCGTCGGTGACCGCGGTCCAGCGGAAGTAGGGTTTGTTCTCTTTCATGAGGGAGTTGTTCTCCGGCGCAAGGAGAATGGGTTTCCCTACGACGGTGTCTATCACGAGCTTGAAGACCTCGCTCCATTCCCCGAAGTTGCCCGCCTTGTCGCGCGCCTGGACCCGCCAGTAGTAGGTGTTGTCGATGAGTGCGTTGTCTGCGGGGAGGGTGTACTGTGACGCCACGATGCCCGATATCCGGAGCGGGCTCGCGAAGTTGGGATCGTCGTCGATCTCCAGAATGTAGGTCACGCCGCTGAGGTCCGACACGGGATCCCAGTCGAAGGTGGGTGTGCTCGTGCTGAGATGCTTGTTGTCCTCCGGTGCCACGAGCCTCGGTGCACCGGGTATCGCCGTGTCGACGACGAGCCACCGGGCATCAGACCAGGGGCCGGCGTTCCTGGCTTTGTCCTTCGCCCGCACGCGCCAGTAGAAGACGCCGTTCTCCGCGAAGGTGTGGGTGTAGGAGTTTTCGGTGACCGAAGAGTTTTCGTGGTATATCTCGCTGAATCCGGGATCCCTTGCGATCTGGATGGTGTAGTTCTCGAAACCGGCCGGGTCCTCGCACCTCTCCCACCTGAAGGTCTGCGTTGCGTTGTTGTCGTAGATACGGTTCTCCGGAGAGAGCAGGGAGGGCGCGGGTGGCGCTTGGGTATCTACGGTGAGCTTGAAACTGTCCGACCAGGTGCTGGCGTTCTTGGCTCGATCGTAAGCCAGAACCCGCCAGTAGTAGGTGCCGTCCACAAGGGCTTCGTTCTCGGCCAGCACGTAGGCGTTGTCGGTCAGGTTGGCCTTGGTCAGCACAAGTGACGCGAACTCGTTGTCTCTTGCGATCTGCAGCTTGTAGTTCTCAAATTCCTCCGGCTCGGTCCACCTGAAGATGAGCCTGCCCGTGTTCTCAAACGCGTTGTTTTCGGGCGAGAGCAGCGTCGGGGCTGAGGGGGCAACGTTGTCGAAGATGAAAAACCAGTTGTCCGACCGCCGCGCGTTACCCGCCCGGTCCGTAGCCGAGACGCGCCAGTACCAGATTCCGGGGGCATCCAGACAGTTCTCCTGGGGCAGCCTGTGCCGAGTGGTTCTGATGTTGTCGTTGTCGTAAAGCGGCGAGGAGAAATCGGGATCGTTGTCTACGATCAGCCGGTAGGCAAGGAAGTTTGCGTCGCTCCCCCCAATCCACCTGAAGGTCGGGCAGCTATCGTTCTCGTAGCCGCCGAGTACGGGTGACTGCGGATACACCGGCGACGGCGGGACAGTGTCCACGGTGAACCTGCTCACGAACCAAGGACCTGCATTGCCGTAATTGTCCTCAGCCCGGACCCTCCAGTACCAAAGACCGTCAGGCAGGGAGTTCTCCGGGTGGGTGTCGAAGTTATCGAAGTTCTCAGATATATTTGGGTTATCGTATATCGGCGAGGAGAAATCGGGATCGTTGTCGACCTGCAGGTGGTAACGGATCGTTGCCGGACCGGCTTCGTTCTCAGCCGTAGTCCAGCTGAAGTAAGGCGTGTTGTCGCTTGTGCATGAGTCGTACTCCGGGGCGAGCAAAGGTGCCGGGCCGCCGGTGAAGGAGATGTTGATGGTGAACTGCCAAATGTTCTCCGCTCCGTTCTCCGTGCCTATATCGTCTATGGCCCACACGCTCCAGTAGTAGGTGCCCTCAGGGTAGCCGGGCAAGTCCTTTGTCCAGCTATCGGACCAAACCAAAACGTTGTCGATGGGAGAGGACAGATCCGGATCGTTGTCCACGAGGATCCTGTGCTTGGAAGCGTTCACCCCATTTTCCCACCTGAACTCCGGGGTGTTGTCCCGAAGCGTTGCACCGTTTTCGGGGGCGCGGAGGATCGGTTTTCCGATGGACCCGTAGGTGAGCTGCCGTACCTCCGACCAGTTCTCGGGATTGATGCCGTCCCTAGCCGATACCCTCCAGTACCAGCTGCCGGCGGCGTAGAGGGCATTCTCAGCCGGCAGCATGAGACTGTTTTCGGTTATCTCCGAGTTGTCGTAGACCGGCGAGGAGAAGTCGGGATCGTTGTCGACCTGGAGGCGGTAGGTGATGGGGCTTGGATCGATCACGGTGTACCATGTGAAGGTCGGACGGTTGTCCGCCACGAAGGAACCGTTTTCGGGCAGGTACAGCTCCGGCGCTCTCACGTGGCTCCGTATCACAAAAGTGCCCGACCATCCGCTCGCGTTCCCCGCCTTGTCGAACGCTCTGACTCGCCAGTAGTAGGTGTTCTCCGAAGCGAAGGTGTAAACGTAAAAGTTGTCTGAGACCGTGTTCTCGTTTTCGATCGATGCAAAGCCGCTGTCCGCTGCGATTTGAATGATGTACCTTTCGAAGCTCGGTGCCCACTCATCCGCCCTTTCGTCCCACCGGAAGGTTATGGTGAGATTTTCGAAGGGCGAGTCGTTTTCTGGAGCTCGCAGAACTGGTTCGTCGGGCGGTGTGACGTCGATGACGAGCTCTCGCGTTTCGGACCATTCGCCCTCGTTGCCAGCCTGATCGACCGCACGCACGCGCCAGTAGTAGCGGTTCTCTGGGAGGTTTTCCCCGTCCGGGATCGTGAACTCAGAGTAAAGCAGACCTGCATACTCCCGCCTGGTGCTGAAGTCAGCTCTGTTGTCGATCCAGAGGATGTAGGTGACGCCGCTCAGGTCGGGAACGGGTTGCCAATCGAAGCGAGGCGTGTTATCGGTCTGGTGGCTTCCGCCCTCCGGGGAAACCAGCACGGGAGCGGCGGGTGCGGTGGTGTCCACGCCACAGCTTGAGTCGGCTTCTCCCGGGACAGGTTCAGTGTTCCCAGCGCGGTCCCTGGCTATAGAGTAAAATTCATAAAATCCATCCCCGCTGGGGGCCGTGAACTCCCAGGACCAGGGGGGTTCCGTCTTGGGGTTCTCGAATAGGGTCCAGGGGCCCCAGCTCCAGTTGTCATCGGAGTAGCGGTACCAGAGCTCGACGCTTTCGATCCCGCTGAGGTCAGGAGTATTCTCCGCCTCTATGGTGAAGGGAACAGTTTTCCTCCAGTAGGGGGATATCGCGGTGACGCCTGAGCTGGGCGGCGTCACGTCGATGGTCAGGTTCCTGCCTGCGGACCAGTTCTCGTTTCCAAGGCTGTCGCGGGCTCGGACCCGCCAGTAGTAGGTGTTCTCGGGAAGCTCGTTTTCGATCCTGATGCCGTTGTCCGTTATGTTCGCGTTGTCGTAGACCACCTCCGTGAACTCGGGATTGCGGGAAATCTGGAGGCGGTAGGTGATGGGGCCTGAGGGATCCGTCACGGCCGACCAGCTGAAGGTCGGGCGGTTATCGTTTTCACAGGCTCCCTCGGCGGGCGATCTCAGCGCCGGCGCCGTGATGATGCTGTCCACCCTCAGCCACCAGGTATCCGACCAGCTTGTACCGATGTTGCCCGCCGCGTCGATGGGCCTGACGCGCCAGTAGTACGTGCCGTCGGGCAGCGGGGTTTGCGGGGTGTAGCTGAGTGCCGGTGTGTTCTCCACGATCACCGGAGAGGAGAAGTCCTGATCGTTGTCGATCCAAATCTCATACTTCGCGGCATCGTCCACAATGGACCACCGGAAGGTTGGCTTGCCATCACGCGTGTTTTCGCCCGAGGGAGGCGAGACGAGGAGCGGGGCCTCGACGGGCGGCCTGGTATCGACGGTGAACTTGTAAGCGGCAGACCACTCGCCGACATGACCCCAGCTGTCTCTTGCCCTGACACGCCAGTAGTAGGAGTTATCAGGCAGTGAGTTCTCGTCCGGCAGGGTTAAAGCGTTCTCGGTCAGGCCTGAGATTGCGTAAAAGGGTGATGAGCAATCGGGATCGTTGTCGAGCCAGAACTCGTACGTTACCCCCGAGGGATCGAGCGGCACCGTCCACCTGAAGCGGGGAGTGTTGTCGCTCGTGTAGGAGTCGTTCTCCGGCTCGAGCAGCTCCGGGGGTGGGGGAGCGGTCGTATCGATGGTAACTACCCAGATCCCCGACCAGCCTACGTTGCCCGCACCGTCGATCGCCGCGACCCTCCAGTAGTAGGTGTCGTCCGGCAGCGGGGGAGGCACATGCTGGTTTTCGTGCAGGTTCTCGCTGTCGTAGACCGGCGAGGAGAAGTCGGCGTCGTTGTCTATTTGCAGCCTGTACCTAACGCCAAGCGGATCGCTGACGCTGGTCCACTTGAAGAGCGGGGAGGAGGTGTTGACTATGGAGTCGTTGCTCGGCAGGAGCAGCGAGGGCGAGGCTATCACCGTGTCTATCCTGAAGCTCCAAGTGCTGGACCACGGACCCCAGTTCCAGGCGGAGTCCCTCGCACGCACGCGCCAGTACCACACGTTGTCCGCCAGCGCGGACCCCGCAGGGGGGGTGTAGGAGTTTTCGGCCGTGAAGATGGTGTGCACGTTCTGGGTGAAGGAGCTGTCGGTGGCGTACTCGAGCACGTACCCCGCTGCCTCCTCAACGCTCGACCACCCGAAGGTGGGGGTGTTGTCGTTGAGGTTCTCCCCGTTTCCTGGCAGGAGCAGGGTGGGGGTCCCGGGCGGGACGGTGTCCAGCGTGAAGCTTTCGGTTTCGGACCACGGCCCTTCGTTGCCGGTGCCCGAGAGGTCAACGGCCCTCACCCTCCAGTGGTAAGTTCCGTCCGCTCTCAACTCGTCCGGAATGGTGTACACGATGACCGGGATGCTAAGCTCCCGCGGCTGATAGCTGGGGTAAAGAATGGAAGATGATTTGAAACACCAATAGCCGCTCTCCCAATGCATGTAGCGGTAAACGACGGAGTTGGGTATGTTTTCGTAGCGGAACAGCGGGGATGAAAAATCGGGATCGTTATCTATTTCCAGCACATACGTAAGCCCGGCGGGATCCGAGCATGCAGTCCATGAAAAAGTGGGTGTCGGGTCGTTGAGCAGGCCCACAGGCTCGTACGGCTTGGGGGGGAAATAGCCTGCGATGATGGAGTTGAGCTTGCCGCCGCCTTTCTGCGGGTTCTGCTGCCCTCCGGTGTATTCCACGGTCCTATTTTTTGCGTACTCGAAGGCTTCGTTGACCGTTACCCTGAAGTTGTTATCCGCGTCGGCCGGCCCCACGTGCGGATAGTAGGTTGCAAAGAGCCCTTCCATCAGGTAGTGGGTGAAAACCGAGTGCTGGAAGGGAGCGCTCTCCATCGCGGACTCGTTTTCTCGGGCGGAGGTCGCGATCGCATAGTAGGGGTAGCTGAAAGTGCTGATGAATCCACCACTGTTGTCAGCGTCTACAATGACTATTTTGGTGCTGCACCTAATGTTGTCGAGATGATTCTTCAGCTCACTCCCGCTCAGGCTGCCGTCGTAGAGCTCTATGGTTTCCGGACTCCCCCCGCCAGAGAAGTAGAAGAGGAAAACGTCTCCGAAGTCGACCTCCGTGGTGGACGTGGCGAAGGAACGGAGGGCGCTCGTGACGTTCTGAACCGTGGCATCCGGTCCCACCAGCTTTACGATCCTTTCCGCGCTCCAGTTCGGGTAGTCCAGCAGGACCTCGTAAAAATCGCTGGCGTCGCTCTCTCCGTACTGTTTCACGCCCCAGGTCACCTCTATGTAGAGGGCGTCGACGTAGACGCTCTTGTTGTCCGCCGGACCCTTGCTCTCATACCCCAAGTAAACTCTGAGGTTCCCTATGTCTTGCCAGGTCCAAAGTCTATCTCCAGTGACGTCGAGCTCCACCGTCGTGTCGCTCGTGTCTTCGGGCCTCCATTTGCGGGAGGAAGAACCGTGCGAGTGGTACAGGATGAGATAGTCATCATCAAAAGGTGAGCTGACCCGGTATTCGACTTTTATTTTCACGGAGGATATCGCACCCTTGTAGGTTGGGTAGCCCTTTCCGCATATCCAGTAATTCTCACTTTCGTCGTCTATCGTTACGAAGGCGTAGCTGTCGTCCGGAGCGCCCGTCACCCTCTCTCCATTCGTGTATAAGTTGCTCTCGTAACCCGTGGCGTAGAGATTTCGAGAAACCCCTGAAATCCCTACTATCACCGCGTAGTAATACGGCGGGTGGTAGGGTGCGGCCGCAGAAGAGGGTGGCCTCGTGTCTATGGTGAAGCTCCTCACCTCAGAGCAGTTCAGGTTGCCTATGCCGTCTCGAGTCCAAACGCGCCAGTAGTAGGTACCGTCAAGCAAATCTGGCACCGTGTACTCAGAAACAGTAAGACTCCACAAGGAGTCCACCACGATATCTTGCTCTGTCAAAAGCTGGAAGCGATACTTCACGGGTTCAAACCTGTCTCTCACGTCCGTCCAGTCGAAGGTGATCCTGTTCTCGTTGAGCCACGCGCCGTCCGGAGGCCATAGCAGGGTAGCCGCGTTTACCCACTCATCCCTGATCACCTCGAACTGCCAGGTCTCCGAGACGTTTTCGTTGCCCGCCAGGTTCTCGTTCTCGTTGTAGGTGTTGTCCTTCACCCAGACGCGCCAGTACCAGATGCCCTCACCCAGGTTTTCCGCAACGTATTCGGAGCGGGTCAGTTCTTCCCTCACTTCAGGAGAGCCGAAATCCGGGTCGTTGTCCACCTCAAGCCTGTAGAATCGGATGCCGGCCCCATCCACCACGTCCCACCAATCGAACTCAGGCACCCGGTTGATGACCAGGGAAAGGTTTTCCGGTCTCCTGAGCACGGGGGCGGTGACGTGGGTGTCGACCGTGAAGTTCCAGGTGGCGGAAATCGGACCGGGATGGCCGAAGTTGTCGACCGCCCTGACCCTCCAGTAGTAGGTGCCGTCCACCAGGGGGGAAGCGGGCGTGTAGGTGTTGTCCTGGAGGTTTTCGACGATTACCAGGTCGACGGAAAACGCGTTGTCCCTGGCATAGTGGAGCTGGTACCTCACGCCCGAGGGATCGCTGACCCCCCTCCACCTGAAGGTCGGGGTGCTGTCGTTGGTGATGATGCTGTTCATCGGCGTGAGCGGTATGGGTGCCTCGGGGGGAGGTGCGGTGTCCACCATGAACAGGCAGCCGGGAGACCAGCCCACGTTTCCCACCTCATCCACCGAACCCGCCCTCCAGTACCAGATCCCGTCCGCGAGCGAGTTCTCGGGGTGCTCCGCAAAGTTGTCAAAGTTTTCGGTGAGGTCCTGGTTGTCGTAGACGGGCGAAGGGAAGTCGGGGTCGTTGTCGATCTGGAGCCTGTACCTCACGGCTCCCTGGACGCTGCTCCACCGGAAGAGGGGAGTGCTCTCCCCGATGATCTTTCCGTTCTCCGGTGAGAGGGGGATGGGGGGGCTGGGGGGAACCGTGTCGATGGTGAGCCTCCAGATCTCCGACACGTTCTCGTTCCCGGCCCCATCCCTCACCCGGACGCGCCAGTAGTAGAGACCGTCCGGTAGCCCCTCCTCATCCGCAAGGGTGTATTCGCAGGAGACCAGGTTCGGCTTGGTGAAGGGATCGGTGAAACCGGGCTCGTTGTCGATTTCCAGGGTGTAGCTCACCTGGTGGTCCATCACCTCAAACCAGCCGAAAGTTGGGGTGTTGTCGTTTGTTGAAGAATCATCCGGGGGTGAGCGCAGCGGAGGTCGCGCCGGGGGGGTGCGGTCCACCCTGAAAGAGCGCGTGATCAGTGCATGGTTGCCGAAGTCATCCCAGACCCTCAGCTCCACGACGTGCTCGCCCTCGGCGAGCGAATTTTCTGGAGGGACCTGATGCCAAAGTTGGCCGTTTTCCGGATGGTAAGTGTACGATACGAGATTCCCGTCAAGCAGCAGCTCCATGTTCTCCTTAACACCCACGGCGTCGTCGGTCAGGATCACGGAGATGAACGGGGTGTTGTCGTTCGTGTACTCCCCATCCCCGAAGTCGAAAAGGTTCTCAGCCCCTCTAATGATCTTCGTGATCTTCCAGGAGCTGGCCGAGGGCGGAAGCGAATCCAGGTAAAAACTCCAGATGTCGGACCACTCCCCCTCGTTTCCGGCCCCGTCCTTCGTCCGAACGCGCCAGTACCACCTTCCGCTCGGCAAAGCCTCGCTGTCCGCGAGCTGGTAGGTGTTCTCGGTCAGGTCGGGTTTCGTCAGCCATGGGGTCTCGCAGTTGGGGTCGTTGTCGATGACCAGGGTGTAGGTGACCCCGCTGGGATCCTCGACCTTTGTCCATATGAACTCGGGGCGGTTTTCCTGGAGGACGGCGTTGTCGGGAGGGGAGATCAGGGAGGCGAACGGTGGGGGAGTGTTGTCTTCCGTGGCCCCAACGGGGGGGAGGATGGTGGAGGCAAGAACTGAAACCACTACCGCTAAAGAGCCAAAGGCCCTGGCTCGCTCGCTCAGAGGTCTACCCATCCAGCTCCCCCAAAAATAGTTTCTCGCTCATTTCCTCATCCCTTCGACCCTCCCATAAGGGATTTGCAGAGCGGAGCACCCAGGGCAAATCATCGCCGGGACGCAGCCACTGGCGGCAGTACCTGAATCCAGCTCCGCTAGGTCCAGGGCCTTCATCATCCTCCCGTCAACTGTCTATATCAGCATTGTTTAAATACCAGGTATATTAATAGCCGCCCTCTTGGCAGCGAAATCATTCTAAATTCAAGAAAAGTGTTCCCGGGGGCAGTTTTCATCCCGAAACTCGTCGAAGTGGTTGGCAGCGTGAGCGCTCGTGAGGAATGGCCTTCCAGCGGCAAAGGGCTGACGGAGAAATAGTGGACTGAAGAGAGCGATGCGGAGGCCGAGTTCATCCCCGAAGCGAGCACCGATGGGATAGGAGGTCACACGCTAGATCGGTGGACCCGGAGCAGCGGCCGATCTGAGTTTTTGTGAGGCTGGTAGTGGAGCTCTACCCGAGTTTAAATTTAGATACCACCTAACTTTATCCAATGCTCACCGAGACGGAGGCCAGGTACCTGCTCTTCCTCTACCGCAGGCAGGAGGAGGAGGGGAGGGAGGTGGGGACGGTCGCCCTCGCGAGGGAGATGGGGGTGAGGCCGGCCACCGCCGCCCAGACCCTCCGGAAGCTGGCCGCCAAGGGCCTCCTGCGCTACAGGCCCTACAGGGGCGTGGAGTTCACCCCCCGCGGGAGGAGGGAGGGGAGGGAGCTCCTGCGGAAGCACCGGATCCTGGAGTTCCTCCTCTGGGGGGTGCTGGGCTGCGACCCCCGGACGGCCTGCAGGGAGGCCTCCAGCCTGCTCTCGGCCTCCACCTCCCTGGTCGACTCCCTCTGCAGGGCCCTGGGACACCCCTCCACCTGTCCCTGCGGAAAGCCCATCGGGAGGTGCGGGGGGAGATAGTGGTCAGGGCGGACCTGATCCTGCGGGAGCTCAGGCACCACGCCCCCTTCACCGCCCTGGGGGCCCTCACGGGGGTCTTCCTGCTCTCCCTCACCGCCGGCTCCCTCGCCAGGGGGGAGCACGAGCGCCTCTTCCACCTCCTCCATCCCCTCCACCTCCTCCTGAGCGCCCTCGTGACCACGGCCGTCTACGGGAAGTACGGGAGGGGGAGGGGGGAGGCCCTGGCGGTGGGCTTCCTCGGGTCGGTGGGGATCTGCACGCTGAGCGATGTCCTCCTCCCCCACGCGGGCGGCCTGGTGATGGGGATCCCCATGCACCTCCACCTCTGCCTGGCGGAGCACCCCTGGCTGGTCCTCTCCGCCTCCCTGCTGGGAGCGGGTCTGGGGATGGGCAGGCCTGGAACGGAGATCCCCCACTCGGGCCACGTGCTGGTGAGCACCTATGCCTCGGCCTTCTACCTCACGGCCTTCGGCTCCCCCTCCAGCTGGCTTCCCCTCCTCCCCGCCCTCTTCCTCCTGCTTTTCCTGACCGTCTGGCTCCCCTGCTGCACCAGCGACTTCATCTTCCCCCTGCTCTTCGTGGGAAGGGATCGGAGCCACCGAGCAGGACCTCCCTCACCAGGGGACAGAGCTCCCTCCTGAACCTGAAGAGGTGGTTGGGGTGGGGGGTGAAGAACACCTCCCTCTCCCCCGCCCTGGTCCAGGAGAGCGTCCTCTGGTCGTCGGGCGGGCACAGGCCCAGGAGCTCGCACACCGAGGCCGAGGCGAACCTTCCCATGGCCACCACCCTCCGGGGGCGCAGGGCCTCCAGCTCCCCGCGGAGGAGGGAAACGCAGTTCCGCCTCATCCCCTCGATGCTCTTCCTGTCGGGTGGACGGCACTTCACCGCCGCCGTGAAGAAAACGCCGTGGCGCCTGAGGGTCTCCAGCACCTCCTCCATCCTCACCCCCAGGATGAGGCTGAGGGAGAGCCTGAGCCTGTCGAAGGCCTCGAGGTGGTAGAGGGAGCCCGCCTTCCTCCCCGGTGGAGGGGACTCCCCCACGGCCAGCACCCTCACCTTCCTGGGCAGCCAGGAGTAAACCCGGTCCAGGAGGAAGGGCTGGTCCACGAAGCGGCAGCGCCTGCAGGAGCCCACCGCCGCCTCCAGCCTCTTGGCCTCCATCTCCCCTGCAGGGGAGCGGCGGGGTTTAACTCCGTCGCCCGCGGCTTCCGCCGGAGGGGCCTGCTCCGGCTATTTATGGAAGGGGGGCAAAGGAAGGAGGGGGATGGAGCCCAGGCTGGAGCGTTTAAGGGAGCGCTACCTGGAGGCCAAGCCCAGGCTCTGCACCGAGAGAGCACGGCTGGCCACCGAGGCCTACAGGAAGACGGAGGGGGAGCCCCCCATCCTGCGGGCCGCGAAGGTCCTGAAGGCCGTGCTGGAGGGGATGAGCGTCTGGATCCTGGAGGAGGAGCTCCTCGTCGGCCACTGGGCCAGCTCGCTCAGGGGGGTTCCCATGTGGCCTGAGTTCGGGGTGGACGAGTTCGAGAACTACGTGCGCTCCGGGTTCGCGCCGGATGAGGACACCGAGCGTGAGGTGCGGGAGCTCAGCTCCTACTGGGAGGGGAGGAACTACCAGGACATGGTCCGGGCCCTGCTCCCCGAGCGGATCCTCGCCGCGAGGGAGGCCTCCGTCTGGTACTGGCACATGGGGGTCCCGGGGAGCAGGAGGGGCCGCTACCTCGTGAACCTGCCGATGGTGCTCGGGCGGGGCTTCAGCGGTGCGAGGAGGGAGGCGGAGGAGCGGCTGGAGAGGGTGGACCCAGAGGAGCCGGGCGGCCTGGGGAGGCAGCTCTTCTATAAGGCGGCGCTCCTGGTCTGCGACGCCGTGAAAACCTTCTCCTCGAGGTACGCCGCCAAGGCCAGGGAGGAGGCGAAGGAGGCGGAAGGGGAGAGGGGTAAGGAGCTGGAGGAGATAGCCGGGGTCTGCGACCTGGTGCCCTGGGAGCCCGCCCGGACCTTCCGCGAGGCCCTGCAGTCCACCTGGTTCGCCTTCCTCATCGCCAACATAGAGTCGGGAGGAGACTCCATCTCCTTCGGGAGGCTGGACCAGCTCCTCTACCCGTACTACCTGAGGGACCTGAAGGAGGGGAGGCTCACCAGGCAGGGGGCGCTGGCGCTTGTCGAGGAGCTCCTGCTCAAGTGCAACGAGATCACGTACGCCCCCTTCGACCTGGACTCCCACGTGACGGGCATCACGCTGGGGGGTCAGACGGAGAGCGGGAGGGACGCCACCAACGAGCTCACGTACCTCTTCCTGCAGGCGCTGGAGGAGGTGCGCATGCCCAAGCCCCAGGTCAGCCTCAGGGTCCACCGGGGCACCCCCAGGGAGCTGCTGAGGAGGGCGGTGGAGGTGATGAGGGTGAGCGGGGGCAGGCCGCAGCTCAACAGCGACGAGGCCATCATCCCCTCCCTCCTGAGGTGGGGAATACCCCTGAAGGAGGCCCGCACCTACAGCGTGGACGGCTGCCAGCACTTCACCACCTACAGCAGGAAGGACCACAGCGGCTGGCTCAACCTGGCCAAGGTCCTGGAGCTGGCCCTGAACGACGGGGTGGACAGGTTCACGGGCAGGCGGATAGGCCCGCCCACGGGGAACCCGGCGGGCTTCGCCACCTTCGAGGAGGTCATGGGGGCCTTCCGAAGGCAGCTGGAGCACTGCGTCAAGGCGATGGCGGAGGAGAGCGAGCTCATGGATGCCGCCATCAGGGGGACGATGTGCCTGCCCTACGCCTCCCTGCACGTGGAGGGCTGCATGGAGAGGGGGAAGGACGTCCTGGAGGGAGGGGGGAGGCACAACTGGACCGGCATGCACGGGGTGGGGCTGGCCAACGTGGCCAACTCCCTGGCGGCGATCAAGAAGCTGGTCTTCGAGGAGGGAAGGATCTCCATGCGGGAGCTTCTGGAGGCTCTGGGCAGGGACTTCGAGGGGTACGAGGAGCTGAGGCGCATGCTGGCGGAGGCGCCCAAGTGGGGGAACGACGACGCCTACGTGGACTCCCTGGCGGCGGAGGTGGTGAACCTCTTCTTCGACGAGGTGGACAGGCACTTCTGCCACAGGAACCCGGAGAAACCGGGCCCCTTCACGCCCGGCCTGCACTCCCTGATCTTCAACGTGAACCTGGGCCTGGGCACCGCGGCCACCCCCGACGGCAGGAGGGGAGGGGAGCCCCTCACCGACGGGATCTCCCCCTCCCCCGGCACCCTCCGCGCGGGTCCGACGGCGGTGTTCGCCTCCGCGGCCAAACTGGACCACACCAGGGCCTACACGGCCTCGCTGGCCCTGACCGTGAACGGGCCGGTCGAGGCCCTCACCGACCTCTTCAGGACCTATCTGACCGACATGGGGGGGCTGCACCTCCACGTCAACATCCTCTCCCCGGAGATCCTGCTCGAGGCCAAGGAGCACCCGGAGAGGTACCGGGATCTGCTGGTGAGGGTGGCGGGGTTCAGCGCCCGCTTCGTGGAGCTGCCGGAGGTTCTGCAGGACCTGGTCATCAAAAGGGTGGCCCTTTCCCTCTAGGGCCGGCGGAGGTGCCCGGTCCCATGGCAGGCGGGGAGGAGATCAGGGGTCTGGTGTTCGACCTCCAGAGGTGCTGCACGCACGATGGACCGGGCCTCAGGACCACCGTCTTCCTCAAGGGGTGTCCCCTCAGGTGCCTCTGGTGCGATAATCCCGAGTCCCAGAGGGCGGCACCCGAGCTGATGTATTTCGAGGAGAGGTGCAGCGGCTGCGGTTCCTGCCTCCCGAGGTGCCCGAGGGGGGCGCTGGAGAGGAGGAACGGAAAGATAGGGATCGACAGGTCGGCGTGCGACGGCTGTGGGGAGTGCGTCAGGGCATGCGCCCCAGGCGCGCTGGAGGTGGTGGGGGAGCGGCTGGGCGTGAGGGAAGTGGTGGAGGCGGCGGCGAGGGACCTCCCCTTCTACCGCAGGTCCGGCGGGGGGGTCACGCTCTCCGGGGGGGAGCCCTCCCTCCAGCCGGAGTTCGCCTCGGAGCTCCTGAGGGAGTGCCGGGCGCGGGGGATCCATACGGCGGTGGAGACCGCCGGGTGCAGGGAGTGGGAGGCCCTTTCCAGGGTGGTACGGTCCGCGGATCTCGTGCTCTACGACCTCAAGCACATGGACGGGAGGAGGCACGAGGAGCTCACCGGCGCTCCCAACGGGCTGATCCTGGAGAACCTCAGGAGGATCGGCAGGATGGGGATCCCCGTGCTGGTGAGAGTGCCCATCGTCCCGGGACTCACCGACTCGGAGGAGAACCTGAGGGCCGCGGTGGAGTTCTGCCTGGAGGTGGACAGCCTGCTCGGGATCGAGCCCCTGGCCTACCATCCGCTGGGAGTCCCCAAGTACGGGAGGCTGGGCAGGGAGTACCCGCTGGGGGACCTGCCTCCACCCGGGGAGGAGCACCTGAGGAGGATCGCGTCGGAGATGGAGAGGTGGGGTGCGAGGGTCTTCCGGGGGTATTTCTCCCTCCCCGGATCCCGGTCAAAGGGTTGATCCGCCTGTCCTCAGGTGTATTACCACAGCCCCGCATACACTTGGACCAGAGGGAGGGGCCCCGTTCTGGTGGTTGAATGAAAAACAAAATTCACGAGGTCCATAATACGCCGCCTGTCCTCAGGTCTTGCCCACTTCCCTTTTTTCGAGGTACTCAGAGTGCTTCTCCCAGACGTTCTCCTCCCCCTTCTTCCTCTTCCAGATCCTGAAGTGGCAGGTCCTGGCACCCCTGGGGATGAGGTCGGTGACCTCCAGGTTTATCTCGAAGAGCTCCGAGGGGTCCCCGGAGGACCTCCTTTCGAGCTCCTCGAAGAGGGATTCCCCTATCCCCGCCATGATGCCGGAGACTATCCATCTCTGTATCCGGCAGTCCCTGGCGGTGTAGATGTCCTGGTGCGGACACCAGAGGATGTCGAAGCAGCCCTCCTCCTCGTTCACCACCTTTATCTCGTCCGGGGAGGCCCAGATGTTCCTGTTCACCCAGGAGATCATCTTCAGCCAGGTCTCGATCAGGTTGCTCCTGTCGATCCTCTCTGGCAGGAGGGGGAGCAGGTACCCGCCGATTTCCCTCCCCACCTTCCTTCCGTGCTCGAAGGAAACGTTTTTGCAGAGGGCCTGTCCCTTCTCCCCAAACTCTTTTTCCACCGCCTTCACCGTGTCCAGGAGCACCACCGCCATCATCTGACCCCATCTCAGCACGGAGGCAGCGACCGAGAGGGGGTCATGCCCCCCCTCCCTCACCACCCTCTCCAGGAAGTTCCGCTGGTTCCGGACCCACTCCTCGTCCCCCAGTTTGACTTCCCCCCGCTTTCTCTCCTGCGGGCCGGCTGTTTCGCTCAAGGATTCCCCCCCTTTCTTTTTCCCGGGAGGTATAAGAATCATCTCTGGAAGGAAAGCTCCACCGGTGCCGCGGTTCGGGTGAGGGCATGGGGTTGGCCGGCTGGTGGCGGGAGAGGTGGGCAGGGTCGGGCGATGTGGAGAGGGCCATCCTCGCCCTGGGCGTCCTCTCCGTGGTTTTCGTCGAGCTCTTCACCTGGGACATGGTGGTCTACCGGGGAACGGCCGTGGAGCTCACGGAGGAGTGGGCCGGCCTCTTCTCCGACTGGGGGACTTGGGGCGTGGTCTTCGCCGGGGCCCTCAAGCTCGCGGGCTTCTTCCTGCTCTGGGGGCTCTGGCCCCCCCTCTCCGTGGTTCTCTGCACGGCTTTCGTCACGGACTTTCTCCACGACCTCCTCCTATGGGCCTTCGGGTCCGACCTGCTGCTCCCCCTCCTGGGAGGCCCGGAGGTGGTGCTGGGCTTCGTGCTGGCCTTCCTGCTGGCGAGGCTGGGGGTGGTCAGGGCCTAGAGCCCTCCCAGCGCCTCGAAGAGCTCCCTCTGCAGCCTCACCACCTCTTCCGGCAGGTACCTGGGCCCGCCCAGCAGGAGGGAGAGGATGTAGCTCCTGCAGGTCCTCTCCAGGGCCTCCGAGGTCTCCAGCGCCCGGTCCAGATCCGGCCCGCAGCACAGGGTTCCGTGGTTGGAGAGGAGGACGGCGTTCTTCCTGCCCAGGGCCCTCACCACGTTTCCGGCGAGCTCCGCGCTCCCAGGAGGGGCGTACTCCGCCACCTCCACTTCCCCCCCGAAGAGCACCACCACCTCCTCCAGGAAGGGAGGGATCCCCAGCCCCACGGCGGCCAGGGCGCAGGCGCAGACCGGGTGGGCGTGCACCACCGCACCCACCTCCTTCCTGGCCCGGTAGACGGCCAGGTGCATGGGCAGCTCGGTCGAGGGGGTCAGCCCCTCCAGCAGGTTCCCCTTCAGGTCCACCACCGATACTTGCTCGGGCTCCATGCGCTCGTACGGAACGTGGCTGGGGGAGATCACTATCAGCTCCTCTCCCGGGATCCTGAGGCTCAGGTTCCCCGCGCTCCCGTGGGCCAGCCCCCTCTCCACCATCCTCCTTCCCCCCCGCACGATCTCGCGCCTGAACTCCTCCAGCTCCATCGTCCTCCTTCCTCCTCCCTTCCTTTATCGGAAGCGGTGGGGCGGGAAGCGCCGGGGATCACTCGAAGGAGACCACGGAGTAGCAGTGCACGCTCGGGACGGTGAAGGTCACCCTGCCCCCCTCCATGCTGAACTCCAGCTCCTGCTCCGGGGCGTCGGGGCTCACCAGCCTCAGGGTCTTCCCCTCCAGGCTCACCCCCTCGGGGACGGTGAGGGTGAAGGTCAGGTTGGTGAGGTCGGAGAAGTCCCTCGCCCCCCTGTCGTACCGGTAGTTGATCAGGTGCAGGAGCAGGGAGTCGCCCCTCCTGTAGAGCACCATGCCCAGGTCGGAGGGGGCGTCGGTCTCCACCCCCAGGTCCACCCCCGTGCCCCTCAGGGCGGGGAGGAGGAGGCTGTCGCTGGAGAGCCCGTCGCACCTCACGACCTTTCCTCCCCGGGAGGAGTAGAGGGAGAGCAGGTTCTCCGCCTCCTCGTCCAGGTCGTAGTACCTGGGGATCACCACCACGCGGTACCTCCGCAGCTCCTCCAGCGTCAGGGGCTTCTGCACGAACTCCCCGTCCCCCCTGTACACCACCTCGAAGGGGAGGTGGGCATCCTGCAGCGCCAGCCCCACGTTTTCGAAGCTCTCCCTGGCCAGGTGGGCCCTCCAGGTGTACCGGTTGACCAGGGTGGAGTGCAGGTCGTAAAGCACCGCCACCGCGGCCACCCTTTCCAGGTTCTCGTAGTACTGGGGGTGCCCGGCGAAGAAGCGGGTGTAGGGAGAGATCTTCTCGGCCGGGAGGGTGTAGGCCCCCCCTCCGTGGGTGTAGGCCCGGTAGGGGAGGAGGAAGGAAGCGCCGCAGGAGCGCGCCTCCGCCAGCCAGCACCTCCACAGCCACCACTCCTCCTCGGAGAGCCCGGCCAGATCGAACACGTCGGGGAAACCCGTGAGGGGCTTGTCGGGTGCCGCGGCCTCCCCCAGCAGGTAGGTGGTGAGGTGCTTGCCGGGCAGGGGGAGGGTGAGGGAGCGGGTGGGTGAGGTGATGGGCATCTCGAAGATCACGAAGTCCAGGTAGGGCAGGTAGATCAGCTGATCGGGATTCAGCCCGTAGAGGTTCCCGCCCATCAGCACCTCCCTGCCGGCCACTTGCTTGGTGTGGAGCACCAGCTCCCCGATGAACTCCCTTCTCGCCAGGCGCTTGGCCTTAAGGTACTCCAGCTGGAGCAGCTGGTTGGGGTCCCCCCAGTAGTCGGTCGCCCCGTGCTCCAGCAGGTAGAGCCTGTAGTTGAAGGAGAGGAGGTTCTCTATCCCGAAGAGGGAGCGGAGCTGCTCGGGCGTGTACTTCGCCGCCAGGTAGAGGTTGAAGACGGCCATGCACTGGTCGCAGAATCCCCCCGTGTCCCCTATTTCGTCGATCAGGATGGCGTCCACCCCTCCCTCCACGTGCTCCTCGAACCTCCTCATCAGGAACTCCCTCCAGAGGGGATGGTTGCCGCACATGGCGTACTGCTCCGTCCCCAGGAACCTGAGGGGCCGGCCGTAGATGTCCCTCTCGCAGGCCTCCTCCTTCAGCCGCTTGTTGTCGGTCGTGTTCGACTGCACGGTGGGGGGGCCGGAGCAGACCACGAAGCCGCTGCGGTGCAGTTTGTTCACGTATCCCCTGTCGTCCTCGTTGACCCCGCCGAAGTACACCGACCAGGTCGTTCCCGTGGCCCCCACCTCCCGCAGGTACTCCAGCGGGGGCTGGCCGAACACCCACACGTTGCCCTTCTTCAGCCAGCCGCGGGTGAAGGTGTAGGGAAACTCCTCCCCCTCCCTCTTCTCCCAGGGGCGGAGGGAGAGAACCGCGGCCAGGAGGAGCACCGCGACCAGCGCCGCCGGAAGGATCTTTCTCAAATTCCTCAAGCTTCCTCGGGAGGGAGTATAAAACCTGCGGGTGCCGGTAAAACTTATAGAGGGGCATACGGAGGGAAGACGGTGCCGACGGCCGACGACTTCACCAGGCCGGTGGAATGGATCCCTGACGTGGCCCAGCAGTTCGCTCAGATGGTCAGGGACTTCGGGGAAAGGAGGTACCGCCCCCTCAGGAGGAAGATCGACGAGGACTGGAGGGAGCATAAGATAGTGGAGCCCCTCCTGAAGGAGGTGCTGGTGGACCTGGGAATGAACAAGGCCCTCTGGCCGGAGGAGTACGGAGGCCTGGGCCTCCCCAGGGAGGTGCTGGGGACCATGACGGCGGTGATGAGCGAGGAGCTGGGAAGGCTGGACTCCGGCTTCGCCGTCTCCGTGATGGTCTCCATGTGGCCCATGGTGATGATCGCGGTGGAGCCCCACAAGAACCAGAGGCTGATAGAGGAGTTCGCCCCGAAGTTCTGCGGGGAGGAGCTCTACGTGGGCTGCAACGCCATGACGGAGCCGCAGGGGGGTTCCGACATAGAGAACCTTGGGGCCATGAAGGGCAGGACCATCAGGACCACCGCCAGGCTGGAGGGGGACGAGTGGGTGATCAGGGGGCACAAGATCTGGCCCACCAACTCCGGGAGGATGGCCGACCTCTTCGGGGTGGTCTGCACCACCAACCCCTCCGCCGGGGAGGAGGGAATAGCCTACATCTACGTCCCCGCGGATGCCGAGGGGGTGAGGGTGGGGGAGCCCTACCAGAAGGCCGGGATGGCCGCGGACATGAACACGGACATCTGGTTCGAGGACGTGAGGGTCCCGGCTTACTACAGGGCCCACGGTCCCGGTCTCGACGCCAAGTACTTCAGGGAGCTCATCACCATAGCCAACATCGCCACCGCCGGTTTCTCCGTGGGGGTGATCAAGGACACCTACGAGATCCTGAAGAGGTGGGTGGACGAGAGGGTGGTGGCCGGGAAGCCCCTGAAGGAGCACTCCATAAGCGCGGTCAACCTGAGCGAGATCGCCACCGCCGCGGAGATCTGCACCCACTCCCTCTACATGGCGGCCAGGATGTACGACCACCCGGAGATCTACGGTGAACCCTGGTCGGAGAAGATCGTGGCGAAGACCAGGGCGGTCTCCCTCTTCTGCAGCGACCAGGCCGTGCACTGCACCAACAGGGCCATGGAGCTCATGGGCTCCTACGGCTACTCCAGGGAGTTCGACGTGGAGAAGCACTGGAGGGACTCCAAGATGCTCACCCTCTGGATGGGCGGCAGACAGCTGGACATGATAGAGATCACCCGGTACTTCTTCGACTGCCGGACCCTCTGAGGAAAAGAAAAAAGGGCCGCGCCGGAGCGGGAGGCCTCAGTAGACCTCTTCCCCGCTCTCCCACTCCTCTTCCAGAGCTTCGGCGGCGGGTTCGGCCTCAGGCTGGGGCTCGGGCTGGGGCTCGGGTGAGGGCTTCGGCGCAGGCTTCTTTTTCTTCTTCTTGGGTTTGGTCCTCTTGGGCATAAAGGAAAAATGGAAAAAAGGTTTAAAAGCTTTGGGGTCACGGGAAGGGTTCCCACCGGCGCTTGAGCACCTCCACCCTTCCCCTGTCCGCATCCACCTCCACCAGGTCCCCCGTCTCCAGCAGGCTCAGGTCCACCCTGTCCACGCAGGGGATGTCGGCCAGAATGACCCCGGCCGCCACGATGGGCTCCGTCTCCTCGTTCACCACCGCCAGGGGCGCGGCCCCGTTCTTCTTCAGGGCGTAGATCACGTAGGAGCCCACGGTGGACCCCTTCCCCCTGGGGAAGACCAGGATCTTCCCCTTCACGCACTTCCCCTCCAGCTCGTGCCCCCTCTCCACCACCATCCCCGTCTTCGGGTCCACCCCACCGTAGAAGCTCAGGGGGGAGCGCGAGACCAGGGCCTCCCCCCTGGCCTTCCCAGGGTTCACCGTTCTGCCCCTCACTTCCTTCCCCCCAGCAGCTTCTCCGGGGAGGAGAAGACCACCTTGACCCCGCACAGGCCCGGCAGGTAGTGGGCGGCCTTGGCCGAGTCCACCCCCACCGTTTTGAAGCCCAGCCTTTCGAGGGGGGAGACCACGGCGCAGGTGTCGGCCACCAGCCTTCCCCCCGCCTCCTCCACCTTCCTCCGCAGCCCGGAGCGGGAGGCCTCCTCCTTGACCCTCCTGCTGGTGCAGATCCACACGGGCCTTTTCCCCCTTTTCTCCAGCAGGGAGGCCGCGCGCGAGAGCTCCTCCGGGGAGGCGTGCGGGCATCCCAGCACCACCAATTCTGGCTCTTCCCCGGTGGTGAGGAGCTCGTAGGACCTCCTTATTTCTTCTCTCCCCGCCCTCACCCTTTCCAGCCCTCTGGTCTTCTCGGGGTCGGCCTCGGGGGTGATCCCCTCCACGTGGAAGAGGGCCACCGCGCCCGAGGCGGCCATGGCGGCCCCCAGCGCCTTGAGCTCGTCGGTCCCCGCCTTCTTTATGCCCCTGAAGTGCGGTATCTCCCCCCCCACCTCCCTGCCCGCCCAGTACCCCAGGGCGCCGAAGTCCCAGGGCCCCTCCAGCTCCCCCTCCACCTCCACCAGGACGGTGGGCCTCCTGTTCTCCTCCAGGTGCAGGCCGTACCTGGGGGTGAGCCCGCAGATCGCCGCGGCCAGGGCGGAGGGTCCCCCCTCCCTGTTCGTCCTGGCCCCCAGCACCGAGTTCGAGAAGGCCACGGCCGACGACTCAGACCAGGCCAGGTGCTCTCCCCTCGAGGGGACCACCCCCGCCAGGTAGGGGGTGCAGGTGACGGTGGGCTCCGCCCCCAGCTTCCTGAAGGCCTCCAGGATCCTGAGCTGCTTCGCCGCGAAGTCCTCCGGGAAGCCCATCTCCCTCCACTCCTCCAGATCCAGACCCGCCGGGTTCAGGGCGGTCCTCACCCTCACCCTTGCCCCCTTCTCTGCCAGGTCCTCCAGGAACTCCAGCCCCGGATCCCCCACCGACTTGTAGGAGACTCCCGAAACCTGGCAGGAGGAGACGGGGATCATCCTGTCCGCCCCGTACAGGTCCCCCAGGCGGACGAGGAGGCGGAACATCCTCTCCACCACCTCCCCCTCCTCCCCCTCCAGCATCCTCTCCTGCTCCCTGCTCAGGTACATCCCCTCACCTCCCCGGAGGAGGAGGGCGGAGGAAGAGGGAGCGCGGGCGGTCGGAGGGGATGGTGAGATCGAAGCCCACCTTCGTGGTGAGCCCCGTTTCGGGGTCGGCGGAGGGATCCAGCGAGGAGCCCCTCTCCCTCCTCACCACCATTCCCCTCTCCCCCTGGAAGCGCGTGGCCATGGCCCACTCCACCTCCTGCGGGTTCCTGGGGTCCACATCCTCGTCCACCACCCAGACGTGCTTGAGGGAAGGATGCCCCCTGAAGGCCGCCTCTGCGGCCTTTTTCCCGTCCTCCGGTCCCTTCTTCCTTATGCTCACCACCGCGTGCAGCCAGGAGCATCCTCCGGGCGTGAGGTAAACGTCCCTGCACTCGCACACCCTGCTCACCTCCCTGAAGATGGTGGGCTCCCTGGGCATGCCCATCAGGACCCTGTGCTCCGGCCCTCCCGGGAGGATGGCGTGGTAGAGGGCGCCCTCCCTCACGAAGAGCCTCCTCACCCTGGCCACCCTCTGCTTTCTCACCAGGTCGGGGGTCCCCGTGAGGTCCAGGAAGGGCCCCTCCTCCCTCTCCTCATCCGTCATCTCCATGAGCATCACCATCTCCGCCTCGGGCACCAGCTGCCCTCCCAGCTCCACCACCCTCGTCCTGCGCAGGGCGCCGGCCATCCCCAGCTCGCTCCTTCCGAGCTCCAGGGAGGTGGCGGCGGAGAGGAGGACGTGCACGTCGCATCCTATGCACACGGCGAACTCCCTCAGCCCCCTCTCCAGGAAGGTGTGGAAGTGGCGGGGGAGGATCCTCACCACCACCCTGTCCCTTCCCACCACCATCATCCTGTGGAAGGACAGGTTGAGGCCCAGCTCCGGGTCCCTGGCCACCACCACCCCTCCCGTGAGGTACTTCCCCCCGTCGAAGGGGTAGTGGAGGAGGATGGGGAGCCTTCCCAGGTCCGGGGGAAGCTCCCTGTATCCCCTGGCCTTCACCCTCTCGGGTTCCTTCGGGTGCTCTATGGCCCTCAGCAGGGTGCGCAGGAGGTTCTGGGGCCTGACCCCCAGGGCCAGGGCCACCAGCTCCCTGGAGGCGCACACGTTGGAGACCACGGGAAAGGAGGAGCCCTTCACCCTCTCGAACTTCACGGGCTTCTCCCCGGCCTTCAGCAGCCAGGAGGTGATTTCGTATCTGGGGCTCACCTCCCGCTTCACCTTCAGGAGCAGCCCCCTTCTCTCCAGCTTGTCCACGAAGCCGCTGAGGCTCATCCTCCCCCCCACCTCCGGTAGAGGCGGTGCTCCACCCCCAGCACGTCCAGGATCTTGCCCACCACGAAATCCACCAGGTCGCCTATGCTCCTGGGTCCGTGGTAGAAGGCGGGGCAGGCGGGAAGGACCACCGCGCCGGCCCTCTTCGCCTTCACCAGGTTCTCCAGGTGGATGAGGCTGAGGGGGGTCTCGCGCGGCACCAGCACGAGGGGCCTCCCCTGCTTGAGCATGACGTCGGCCGCCCTGGTGATGAGGTTGCCGGCCACCCCGTTCGCCACGCAGGCCAGGGTCTTCATGCTGCAGGGAACGATCACCATCCCGTCCACCGGATGGGAGCCGCTGGAGAGGGGAGAGGTGAGCTCGTCCTCCCCGTAGCTCCTGGTGGCCAGCCTTTCCACCTCCTCCGGCTCCCTTTCCGCTTCCACCTTCAGGATTTTCCTTCCCGCCTCCGAGAGGATGAGGTCGGTCTCCACCCCCAGCTCCCGGCAGACCTCCAGGAAGCGCACTCCGTAAACGATCCCGCTGGAGCCAGTGAGGGCCACGATGAGGTGCATCCCTTCCTCTCTGGCGCGGAGGGAGTTAAAAACTGCCTGGGGAAAGGAGAGAGGTGAGGCCTGAGGTGCTCCTGCTGGCTGGCTTCCTGCTCCTGGTGGCGGGCCTCCTCCTCCTCACCCTCGGGATGTGGGGGATGGCGGAGAGGGGGAGGGTGGAGGGGGGAGGGGTGGTGGTGGTAGGTCCCTTCCCCATAGCCTTCGGCACCGGCGAGGCCATCGCCAGGGTGATGGCGGTCCTGGGCCTGGCGCTGGCCCTCCTGTTCGTCCTCCTGATGCTGAGGGGCATGGGTTAAAAGTTTTTAGAGGGGGAGGGAGGAGGGAAAGGGTGGAAAAATGGGTTTTCTGAAGTTCGGCAAGAGGAAGTATGAGAGGTGGAGCGAGGAGCGCGTGCTCTCCGAGATGAGGGAGTGGGCCCGCAAGCACGGGAGGGCGCCCAAGGCGCGGGAGGTCCCGCCCTCCCTGGTGAGCGCGGCGGTCAGGCACTTCGGCTCCTGGGCGGGGGCCAAGCGCAAGGCTGGCCTCACCGTCTATCCTCCGGGGAGGAAGAAGAAGGAATAGCCTGAGGTTTTCTCGCCCCCGGGAAGCGGGATAAATACGCGCGGGGAAAGAGGGTTGGGATGGACGTATACTCGGCCATAAGGGAGCGCAGGAGCGTGAGGGCCTACCGTCCCGATCCCGTTCCGGAGGAGGCATTGAGGAGGATGCTGGAGGCGGCCAGGCTGGCGCCCTCGGCCAAGAACCTGCAGCCCTGGAAGCTGGTGGTGGTCAGGGACCCGGAGCGCAGGAAGAAGCTGGCGGAGGCGGCAGGGGGACAGGACTTCGTGGCGGAGGCCCCGGTGGTGATAGCGGCCGTGGCGCTGGACCCGGAGAGGGTGATGAGGTGCGGGGTCCCCTCGTACGCCGTGGACGTGGCCATCGCGGTGGACCACCTCACGCTGGCGGCCGTGCAGGAGGGCCTGGGGACCTGCTGGATCGGCTCCTTCTCCCAGGAGGAGGTCAGGAGGGCTCTGGGCGTGCCAGAGAGGTACAAGGTGGTGGCCCTCCTTCCCGTGGGGTATCCGGCCGACGAGCCCCTGCCCAAGTGGAGGAAGGAGCTGGACGAGCTCGTCTGCCACGAGGTCTTCAGGGAGTAGCGGTGCGCATCCTTCCCGCCGGGCGGCCTTCACGCACTCGAAGCAGTGGTAGGTGCCCGGGGCGGTGGTCTGCGAGGTTCAGGAAGGTCGGGTCGAGGGCGGGCTGGCTTCTCTCCTCGGCCCCCCTGTCCTCCAGCTAGGAGAGGGAAGGCCGCCGCCCCGGGGGGACCGTACCGCGGGAGGTCGAGGCGAAGACGTCCACCTTCCCCTCTCCTTCTGCGGCGCTCACCGGACAGGCCTTCACGCACCTCCCCCGTCTTCTGCAGATTCCCTCCCCCCTTTTCCCCTCCGACTTCAGAGCGGCCTCGGTCGGGACGCCACCCATCCCCACCCTCGGTCCGAACCTCCGTCACCGCCAGCCGGCTGCACGGCGGGGGAGAATTCCCCCCAGACCGGGCTTTCCCTCCCCCAGGGCACGGAAAGGAAAACCGCGGCCCTCCGGGAAACGAACGAGCTCCCTCCCTCTCAGTCCCAGCTTCTGGTAGGTGCAGCGCGTGTCGTGCCGGGCCATCCTGAGGCTGCTGGAGGGGGCCTCCCCTGTCCGCGGAGGAAAACCGCGCGGGAGGAGGCGCTGGGGGCAGGACGGGTTCGCAGCCCTCCACCTCCCCACCGAGCATGTTCCCACGAGGTCCGCTCCCAGCCTCGGGCCAGCTCCCCGACCTTCTCCAGGCCCACCGCGCGTGCGGGAAGAGATTTATTATAGGGCGCGCTCCGAGGGCTGCGTTGGAAGGATGGCGCTGGAGGACCTCTGGGAGGAGATCCCCCCCATGGAGTGCGAGGAGGGGTGCAGCGAGTGCTGCCTGTGGCCCAGCCGGACCCCCCTCGAGGAGGAGAGGGTCCGCGGGTGGCTGAGGGAGAGGGGGAGGGAGGAGAGGGCGGGGAAGGTCGGGGAGGGGTGTCCCTACGCGGAGGGAGGGCGGTGCTCCATCTGGCCCGTGCGCTTCCTCCCCTGCAGGCTCTTCGGGGTGGTGGAGACGGTGAGGTGTCCGAAGGGAAGGAAGCCGGCGAGGTTCCTGACGGAGGAGGAGGCCCTGGCCCTCATCCTGAAGCTGGACGAGGAGAACAGGCGCTTCCTGGAGGGCAAAAGGGTTTAACCGTGGTGGAGGAGGGTGGGGGAGAGGATGGGCGCCGCACCGAAGGAGGTGGCCCTGCTGGGTCCGGAGGGCACACACACGGAAAGGGCCCTGGAGGGTCTGAAGGACCTTCTGGCCGGGGGAGCCCGCAGGAGGTACCTCTCACCGGTGGCGGAGATCTTCGAGCACGTTTCCACCCATCCTGGATCGCTGGGAGTGGTTCCGGTGGAGGACTCGGTGGAGGGGGGGGTCCCCTTCGTGCTTGACCTCCTCCGCAGGTACCACGGGCTGAGGGTGGTGAGGGAGATCAGGATGCCCGTGGTCCACCATCTGCTGGCCAGGCACGGCGACCTGAAGAGGATAAAGGTGGTGGCCTCCCACCATCAGGCCCTCTCCCACTGCCGGAGGTACCTCAGGGAAAACCTCCCGCACGCGGAGCTCAGGGAGATGCCGAGCACGGCGGCCGCGGCGGAGCTGGCGGCCTCCGATCCCTCCGTGGCGGCCGTGGCGGGGGAGAGGGCGGCCAGGATCTACGGGCTGAAGGTGGTGAGGAGGAACATCCACGACCAGGGCCTGAGCTTCACCAGGTTCTTCGTCCTCAGCCGGCGGCCCCTTCCTGGCATCAAGCCCGTGAAGACCTCCGTGCTGCTGGAGCTGGCGGAGGACAGGCCGGGCATCCTGCAGGAGATCCTGAGGGAGTTCTCCTCCAGGGGAATCAACCTCACCAGGATAGAATCCAGGCCGGACAGGGGAGTGCTGGGGGAGTACGTGTTCTTCGTGGACTTCC
>CALJER010000045.1 GCA_938074535.1 uncultured archaeon | reverse complement strand
CAAGGGCTTCACCTTCCTGCCCCCCTTCCTGGCGGCTTCCGCCCTGGTCTTCAAGCTCTCGGGCCTCCTGGTCTGAGGTTCAGGTTTTGAATAGCGGGTGGAAAAAGGGGAGGTCTGTCGGAAGCCGGAAGGGGGTGAAATAGTGCCCACCTCCAATCTTCCGTGAGCTCTTCTCCGGGATGGCCGGGTATCCGGGGTGGAGGAAACTCTCCCGCGAGGCCACGGCCCCGGCGGTGGCCGACCCCAGGACGATCGGGGAGCTCACTCCCTTCTCCTGAAGACCGGACGCCGCCTCAACGGGGAGCCCTGCGCGGCGGCGGAGACAGGGGCGGAGACGGGGAGCCTCAGGCTGATGGAGAAGAACATGCACGGGAAGGCCCCGCCCTTCCTCAGAGAACGGCACGAGATCGTGGACACCGGGCCGGGAATCCTGAACGACCCCTCCAGGTATCCCCTCTGCACCTTCCCGGTGGGGACCCCGGAGGAGGCGGAAGAGGATACCACAGCGCTGGAGCTTTTTGACAGGAGCGAGGACAGGCCCTCCTGCGTGCCCGTGCCCTTCATCCCCATCAGGGGCACCGCCTGGGGGACGAGAGGGGCGTGGGGCTCAGGGACCTCTCGGAGCTCCAGTGGGAGGTGACCGCCAGGGCCTGGAGCAGGAACCTCAGGATATGGAAGAGGAGCAGGGAGAGAATGGCAAAAACGCTGGGCTTCCTCTTCCGGAAGCACGGACCGAAGTGCCTGCGCCCGGTGGTGAGGTTCCTGTGGGCGCTTCCCCAGAACAGCGCTCGGAGAGTAAAGTTTTAGAAGGGGGAAAAGGTCCAAAAAAGTTGGGGGAGATTTTGGCGACCTCAGAGGCAGAGAGGGGACTGCCGGCGGTCTGCAGGTTCTGCGGCTACTGGGGGAGGGTGAGCTCCCTGGTGGAGGAGGCGGAGGGAAGGGCGAGGGACTGCCTTTCCAGGCTCAGCTGGGCCCAGGCGGAGCTGGAGAACCTGGTGAAGAGGATGGGCAGGGAGAAGGAGGAGGCCTGCGAGGCAGCCGTGGGGAAGCTGATGCTGAGGCTCCTGGAGGTCCTGGACAGCTTCGAGAGGGCCCTGGAGAGCAGGGGAGAGGGGAGGGCCTTCGCGGAGGGCGTGGAGATGATCTACAGGCAGCTCCTGAAGGTGCTCGGGGAGGAGGGGCTGGAGCCCATCCAGGCGGTGGGCAGGAAGTTCGACCCCTTCCTGCACGAGGCGGTGGAGCGGGTGGAGGCCCCGGGCACGGAGGAGGGCACGGTGGTGGGGGAGCTCCAGCGGGGATACAGGTTCAGGTCCAGGGTCCTGAGGGCCTCGAAGGTGAGGGTGGCGAGGGCTTCCTGAGGGGTGGCGGGCATGCCCGAGAAGATCATAGGGATAGACCTCGGGACCTCCAACTCCGCTGCCGCGGTCCTGCAGGGCGGGAGGCCGGTCCTCATCCCCAGCGCGGAGGGTCTCACGCCCTACGGGAAGATGTTCCCCTCCTACGTGGCCTTCACCCCCGACGGGCAGCTCCTGGTGGGGGAGCCGGCCAGGAGGCAGGCCTCCCTGAACCCTGAGCGGACGGTGACGGGGTTCAAGAGGAAAATGGGGACGGAGTTCAGGTACAGGATAGGGGAGAAGGAGTACACCCCGCAGCAGCTCTCCGCCTTCCTCCTGCAGAAGATCAAAAGGGACGCCGAGGCCTTTCTGGGGCAGGAGGTGAAGAAGGCCGTGATCACCGTTCCCGCGTACTTCAACGACAACCAGAGGCAGGCCACCAAGGATGCGGGCACGATCGCCGGCCTGGAGGTGGTGAGGATCATCAACGAGCCCACCGCGGCCTCCCTCGCCTACGGTCTGGACAAGCTGGAGAAGGAACAGAGGATCCTGGTCTTCGATCTGGGAGGGGGGACGCTGGACGTCACCGTCCTGGAGTTCGGGGGAGGGGTGTTCGAGGTGAAGAGCACCAGCGGGGACACCCAGCTGGGCGGAACGGACATGGACGAGGCCCTGGTGGGGTACCTGTGCGAGGAGTTCAGGAGGAAGGAGGGGGTGGACCTGAGGGGGGACAGGACGGCCATGATGAGGCTGAGGGAGGCGGCGGAGAGGGCCAAGATAGAGCTCTCCACCACCCCCGTGACGGAGATCAACCTTCCCTTCCTCTACTCCGATGCCGGCGGGCCCAGGCACCTGCAGATGCAGCTGACCAGGGCCAAGCTGGAGGAGCTGGTGCGCCCCATCGTGGAGAGGTGCAGGCCCTGCGTGGAGAGGGCCCTGAAGGACGCGAAGCTCACGCCCGAGGAGATAGACAAGGTCATCCTGGTGGGCGGGCCCACCCGCATGCCCATCGTCCAGCGCTTCGTGGAGGAGCTGATGGGCAAGAAGGTGGAGAGGGGGGTGGACCCCATGGAGTGCGTGGCCATGGGGGCGGCCATCCAGGCGGGGGTGATAGCGGGGGAGCTTAAGGACATCCTCCTCCTGGACGTGACCCCCCTCACGCTCGGCATCGAGACGCTGGGCGGGATCTTCACGCCCCTCATTCCCAGGAACACCACCATCCCCACCAGGAAGAGCCAGATCTTCACCACGGCTTCGGACTTCCAGACGGCGGTGACCATACACGTGCTGCAGGGGGAGAGGCCCATGGCCGCCGACAACGTCTCCCTGGGGCGCTTCGACCTGGTGGGGATACCCCCCGCTCCCAGGGGGGTGCCCCAGATTGAGGTCACCTTCGACATCGACGCCAACGGCATCCTCCAGGTGACGGCCAGGGATCTGGCCACGGGGAAGGAACAGGCCATAAGGATCACCGCTCCCACCAAGCTCTCCAAGGAGGAAATAGAGAGGATGGTGAAGGAGGCGGAGCAGTTCGCCGAGCAGGACAGGAGGAGGAAGGAAGAGGCCGAGCTCAGGAACGAGGCGGATTCCCTGGCCTACACCGCCGAGAAGACCGCGAAGGAGCTGGGGGAGAAGCTCTCGGAGGAGGAGAGGAAGGGAGTGGAGAAGGCGGTGGGTGAACTCAGGGAGGCGCTCGCCGGAAAGGACCTGGGGAAGATCAGGGAGAGGATGGAGGCCCTGAAGAAGGTGCTGGGAGAGGCCACTTCCAGGATCTACCGCTCCTCTGGAAGGGAGGAAAAGAAGTAGTCCAGGGGAAGCATGAAGGATTACTACGAGATCCTGGGCGTCAGCAGGAACGCCAGCAAGGAAGAGATCAAGAAGGCCTACAGGGAGCTGGCGATGAAGTACCACCCCGACAGGAACAAGTCGCCCGACGCCGAGGAAAAGTTCAAGGAGATCTCGGAGGCCTACGCCGTGCTTTCGGATGACCAGAAGAGGGCGGAGTACGACCGCTGGGGACATGCATGGTTCACGGGCAGGTACAGCGCGGAGGACCTCCTGCGCGGGTTCGACTTCGACCTCCTCCGGGGCTTCGGCTTCGCCGACCTGGACAGGATCTTCGACATCTTTTTCGGGGGGGGACGCGGCGGGGGGAGGGACCTGACGGGAGAGCTGGAGCTGGAGCTGGAGGAGGTGGCCTCTGGAGGGGAGAAGGAGGTGGAGGTGGAGAGGGTGGAGGAGTGCCCCTCCTGCTCCGGGTCGGGGGCCGCTCCCGGGGGCCTGCGGGCCTGCGCGGGCTGCGGGGGCTCGGGGTGGAGGGAGTTCACCCGCAGCCTGGGGAGCTTCTTCACCAGCGTGAGGACCTCCTGTGCCGAGTGCGGGGGCTCGGGGAGGGTGGTGGTGAAACCCTGCCAGGGGTGCGGGGGCTCGGGCAGGGCGGTGAGGAAGAGGAGGGTGAGGGTGAGGATCCCGCCGGGCGTGGAGGAGGGCTCGGTGCTGAGGGTGAGGGGGGAAGGGGGGAGGGGAAGGGGTCCCCCGGGCGACCTTTACCTCACCGTGAAGATACGGGAACACCCCCTCTTCCAGAGGGTGGGGAGCGACCTCCTCTGCGATCTCCCTTTGACCCTTCCCCAGGCGGCCCTGGGATGCACGGTGGAGGTCCCCACCCTCAGGGGGAAGGCCAGCCTGAGGGTTCCCCCGGGGACCCAGGACGGGCACGTCTTCAGAATCCGCGGGGAGGGACTGCCCAGGCCGGAGGGGGGAAGAGGGGACCTCCATGCGAGGGTGGTGATAAAGGTCCCCACCCACCTCACGGAGGAGCAGCGCAGGTACCTGAGGGAATACGAGAGGGTCTTCGGTTCCTGAACCTGGCGGTACGGCTATTAGGACGGCCCTCGCAGAGGAGTTGATGGCTTCCCTCCTGGTCCGTCCGTCCAGGTTAGGGGGGGAGGTGAGGGCCCCACCCTCCAAGAGCTACACCCACAGGGCCGCCTCCCTGGCCCTGCTGGCCGAGGGGGAGAGCAGGATCCTGGGTCCCCTCGCGAGCCTTGACACGGAGGCCACCCTCGAGGCCTGCAGGGTGCTGGGGGCGGGGGTTTCGGCTTCCCCCGGGGAGTGGAGGATGGAGGGGACGGGGGGAAGGCTGAGGCCGCGCTCCCCCCTCATAGACGCGAGGAACTCGGGCACCACCCTCCGGATCATGACGGCCGTGGCCTCCCACTCGCCTTCCCCGGTGCGGCTCACGGGAGACGAGTCCCTCAGGAGACGCCCCATGGGCCCCCTGGTGGAGGCCCTGAGGGAGCTTGGGGTGGAGGCCAGGTGCGAGGGGGAAGGCGGTCGTCCCCCCGTGGTGGTGGGAGGGGGGATGGTGGGGGGAGAAGCGGAGATCACCGGGGAGGTGAGCTCACAGTTCATCTCCGCCCTCCTCATCTCCTGTCCCTACGCCGGGGAGGAGGTGAAGCTGAGGGTGGTGGGGGAGCTCCGCTCGCGCCCCTACGTGGAGGTCACCCTCTCCCTGCTGGAGAGGGTGGGGGCCAGGATAAGGAGGAACGCCGGGCTCACGGAGTTCAGGATTCCGGGCGAGCAGCTCTTCCGCCCCCTCTCCCTCACCGTTCCGGGGGACTATTCCTCCGCCTCCTTTGTGCTGGCGGCCGGGGCCCTGGCGGGCTCGGAGGTGAGGGTGAGCAACCTGGACCCCTCCGACCCGCAGGGGGACAGGGTCATCGCGGAGCTGCTGGAGGAGTTCGGGGCGGAGGTGGAGGTCGGGGACCGGTCCCTCACCGTCGTGGGTGCGGAGAGGCTGGAGGGGGTGGAGGTGGACTGCGGCGACTGCCCCGACCTGGTTCCCGTCCTGGCGGTGCTGGGATCCGTGGCGGAGGGAAGGACGGTCCTCACCAACATTCCCCACCTGCGCCTGAAGGAGACGGACAGGCTGCACGCCCTTTCCTCGGAGCTGGGGAAGATGGGTGCGGAGGTGAGGGAGCTCCCCGACGAACTCAGGATAAGGGGGGTGAGGAGGCTCAGGGGGGCGAGGGTGAGCTCCTTCGGGGACCACCGGATGGCGATGGCCCTGGCCGTGGCGGGACTGGTGGCCGAGGGGACCACGGTGGTGGAGGGGGCCGAGGCCATACCCGTCTCCTATCCCACCTTCGTGGAGGACATGAAGAGGCTCGGGGCCAGGATGGAGTGCGTCTGATTCCCCTGCGGGGATCGGGCAGACGGTCCTTTTAGGTTGGGCCTCCCTCTTCAGTGGGTGGAGGGATGGGAAGCCTCTTCGGTAAAAAGCTCAGGGTCATGACCTTCGGGGAGTCCCACGGCCCGGCCGTGGGGGTGGTGGTGGAGGGGGTGCCCGCGGGCCTTCCCCTCCGGGAGGAGGACCTCCAGAGGGAGCTGGACAGGAGGAGGCCTGGGCAGAGTCCGGTGAGCAGCCCGAGGCAGGAGAGGGACAGGGTGGAAATCCTCTCCGGCGTCTTCGAGGGCAGGACCACGGGGGCCCCCCTCTGCCTGATGGTGAGGAACGAGGGGGCGGATCCTTCGGCCTACGAGCAGGTGAAGACCAAACCACGGCCGGGCCATGCCGACCTGACCTACCTCCTGAAGTACGGGCACGTGGACTGGAGGGGAGGCGGCAGGTCGTCGGGCAGGGAGACGGTGGGGAGAGTGGCGGCGGGTGCGGTGGCGAAGCTCCTCCTCTCCTCCTGCGGGGTGGAGGTGCTGGGGCACACCCTCGAGGCTGCGGGGGTGAGGGTGGAGAGGGAGGTGGAGGACAGGGAGATAAGGGAGAACGCGGAGCGCAACCCCATGAGGTGCGCCGACCCCGAGGTGGCCAGGAGGATGGAGGAAGCCGTGCTCGAGGCGGCCAGGCAGGGGGACAGCACGGGAGGGGTGGTGGAGGTGAGGGCGGTGGGAGTTCCCCCGGGCCTCGGCGACCCCGTGTTCGACAAGCTGGATGCCGACATAGCCCATGCCATGATGTCCATAGGGGGGGTGAAGGCGGTGGAGATAGGGGAGGGAACGAGGTTCGCCAGGATGAGGGGGTCGGAGGCCAACGACCCCATCGTGCTGAGGGAGGGGAGGATCACCACCCTCACCAACAAGGCCGGAGGCATCCTGGGGGGGATAAGCGTGGGCACGCCCATCGTGGTCCGCCTCACGGTGAAGCCCACCCCCTCCATCTCCCTTCCGCAGCGCACGGTGGACCTGGAGAGGGGGGAGGAGACGGTGGTGGAGCTGAGGGGAAGGTTCGATCCCAACCTCTGCCCCAGGGTGGTGCCCGTGGCGGAGGCCATGCTGGCGCTGGTGCTGGCGGATCACCTGCTCCTTTCCGGAAAGCTTCCTCCCGACCGATGGGGTGAAAGGGGTTGAGGGGGAGGGCCTCGGCCTGCGGGTCGGCCACCGTCATCAACGCCCTCGCGACGGGGAAGGGAGGGGCCTTCGCCGTGGAGCTGAGGGTGGAGGCGGAGGTGGAGCTGGTGGAGGGGGGGAGGGGGGTGAGGGGGGAGGTGAGGGGGGCCAGGGAGAGCCCCTCGCTGGTGGAGAGGTGCGTGAGGAAGGTCCTGGAGAGGGAGGGGGTGCTGGGGGAGTACGGGGCCAGGGTGAGGACCACGGCGGGCGTGCCCGTGGCCGTGGGGCTCTCCAGCAGCAGCGCCGCCAGCAACGCCGCGGTGCTGGCGGCCTTCGCCGCGCTGGGGAAGAAGCCCAGGCCGAGGGAGGTTCTGGAGCTGGCCATCCAGGCCTCCCTGGAGGAGGGTGTGACCCTGACGGGTGCCCTGGACGATGCCGCGGCTTCCTACCTGGGCGGAGGCGTGCTCACGGACAACCTGAGGAGGAGGATCCTGAAGAGGTTCGAGGTGGACCCCGGGCTGGAGGTGCTCGTCCACCTTCCCCCGCGGAAGCTCTACACCTCGCAGGTGAGGAGGGAGGCCCTGGTCTCCATAAGGGGAATGGTGGGGGAGCTGCACCGCCAGGCCCTCCTGGGGAACCTCTGGGGGGCGATGACGGTCAACGGCCTGCTCTACTCCTCCGTGCTGGGTCACGACCCCTCGGTGGCGCTGGAGGCCCTCTCCCTGGGGGCCCTCGCCGCAGGCCTCACGGGGAAAGGACCGGCCACGGTGGCGGTTTGCGAGCCCTCCAGAACCAAACGTATAAAGGAGGCCTGGGAGAGAAGGGAGGGGGGGGTGCTCGTCACCCGGCCTTCTTCCTCTGGAGCAGAGGTGAAGTGGTGACCGCCTCCGGGCCTGGGAAGAAGCTGGAGGAACTCCGGGCGGAGATAGATAGAATAGACCATCAGCTGGTGATGCTCCTGGCCAGGAGGATGGCCCTGGCCGGGGAGATAGCCAGGGTGAAGGAGAGGGAGGGCAGGCCCCTCAGGGACGAGGGGAGGGAGGAGGAGGTGGTGGAGAGGGCCAGGAGGCTGGCCAGGGAGCAGGGCCTGGACCCGGAGGTGGCGGAGACCGTGATGAGGGTGATCATCTCGAGGGCCACCCAGAAGCAGGCGGAGAGGCTGGGGAGGGCGGAGTGGTGGAACCACCTGAACAGGGTCTTCAGGGACTACCCCGCGCAGCTGAGGGTGGCCAAGGTCCTCTTCACCCACGGGCTGAGGGTGGGGAAGGGGGGGAAGGTCATGTGCAGGAACCTCAGGGTTCCCTCCATGCAGGTGGCCAGAGAGGCGGGGGTGGACAGGAGGACGGTGGAGACCACCGCCCTGACCCTGCTCGGGGACGAGAAGCTGGGCCCCCTCTTCTCCAACCTGGAGCCCCTCCCCTACCTGAAGAGCGTGGCCCACCAGCTGGGTCTGGGGGTGGTGGAGATCACGGCGGAGGATCCCACCAAGCCCGGTATCCTGCACGAGGTGGCGGAGGTCCTCTCCAGGTCCAGAGTGAGCGTGAGGCAGGTGGCGGCCGATGACCCCCATCTCGTCCCCCTCCCCAAGCTTACGGTGGTGACGGACCGTCCTCTGAAGGGGAAGATCATAGAGGAGCTCAGGGCCCTGCCGAGCGTCCAGAGCGTGATCGTCTACTGAGCCTGCGAAGAACTAAAAGGAAGATAAAGGGGGAGAGGAAAGAAAAGAAATGGTGCTCACCCTCTCGGTCAGACCCATCGAGATGGAATCCGGGTACAACCTGGTGCTCCTCCACGAACGCGACGCCGAGGAGCTGGGACTCTACGTGGGGGACAGGGTGAAGCTCTCCACCCCCTCCTCTTCTCTGGTGGCGGCCGTGAACCTCACGGGGGAAATGGTGGGGAGGGGGGAGGTGGGGGTCCTGCTGGAGGTCTCCAGGGGGATGGGGCTGAAGCTCGGCGACAGGGTGGCGGTCTCCCCCCTTCCTCCCCCCGCCTCCGTGGAGGCCATCAGGAAGAAGATGGAGGGGAAGCGCCTCACGCACGAGGAGATAGGTGAGGTGGTCAGGGACATCGTCCGCAACAACCTCACCCCCACCGAGGTTTCGGCCTTCGTGGTGGCGGAGTACACCAGGGGGATGTCCATGGAGGAGATCGTCTCCCTCACCACCCACATGGTGGAGACGGGGGAAAGACTGAAGCTCGAGAGGGGACCGGTGGTGGACGTGCACAGCATAGGGGGCGTACCGGGAAACAAGTACGCGCTGGTGACGGTACCCCTGGCGGTGGCGGGTGGCCTCACGGTGCCGAAGACCAGCAGCAGGGCGATCACGAGCGCGGCGGGGACGGCGGACGTGATGGAGGTCCTGGCGAACGTGAGCTTCAGCCTGGGGGAGATCAAGGAGATAGTGGAGAGGGTGGGAGGGGTGATAGCCTGGGGCGGCTCGGTGAGCCTTGCCCCTGCGGACGACCTCCTGATAAGAACGGAGCGCGTGCTGCGCATCGATCCCCCCTGCCAGATGCTGGCGAGCGTGATGGCCAAGAAGCTGGCGGAGGGCGCGGAGCACATCCTCATAGACCTCCCCACGGGTCCAGGCGCCAAGGTCAGGGAGATGGAGGAGGCACGCCCCCTGGCGCACGACTTCATGGAGCTGGGTAGGAGGCTGCGCGTCAAGGTGGAGGTGGTCCTGACCTACGGGGGCCAGCCCCTGGGGAGGACGGTGGGCCCGGCCCTGGAGGCCAGGGAGGCGCTGGAGACCCTGAGGGGGGAGGGACCCAACAGCCTCAGGGAGAAGGCGCTCAGCCTGGCGGGCGTGATGCTGGAGATGGGCGGGAAGGCGCCCCTGGGGAGGGGGAGGGAGGTGGCCTGGGAGCTCCTCAGGTCGGGGAAGGCGGAGGCGAAGATGAGGGAGATGATCGAGGCCCAGGGAGGGGACCCGAAGGTGAGACCGGAGGACCTACCGGTGGGGGAGAAGAGGGTGGCGGTGGAGTCCCCCCTGGACGGCTACGTTACCCACATCCACAACGAGAGGATCACGGCGATAGCCTGCGCGGCGGGCGCGCCCAGGAGCAAGGGGGCGGGGGTAAGACTTTTCGTGAAGCGGGGACATAAAGTTAATAGGGGGGAAAAATTGTTTGAAATCTATGCGGAGCATGAGAGCAAGCTGGAGGAGGCGCTGAAGGTGGTCTCGCGCAGCTTCCCCATGAGGATAGAAGGGATGATGCTGGAGAGGCTCTCGGACAGGCCCAGGGAGTGGTGAGGTGTGGACTACCCCCAAAAGGTTCGCGCTGGTTTCGGCGGGTGCTGAGGGGCCCTTTGAGCTCGTGGCCCTCGACAACGCTCTGAGGAAGGCGGGAGTGGGGGAGCTGAACCTCATCCCCGTGTCCAGCATCCTCCCGCAGGGCTGCGTTCTTTCCGAGCTTCCCCCCATCACGCCCGGGACCCTCACTCCCGTGGTCATCTCCAAGATCTGCAGCTCCACCCCGGGCCAGAAGATAGCGGCCGCCCTTGGGGTGGCCATGAGCGAGGACTCCCACGGCATGATCTCGGAGTACCACGACATAGGGGTTTCGGAGAGAACGGCGGGCAAGACGGCGGAGGCCATGGTGAAGTACATGATGGAGGAGAGGGGGCTGCAGCCCACCAAGGTTACTTCCGTTTCGGCCGGGCACATCGTGAAGCGTCACGGTGCCGCCGTGGCCATAGCCGTCTTTCTTCCCTGAGGGCCGGCTGGTTCGGGTGGAGCTCCCGCGGTCTTGAGGATGGCGGCGGAACCCGCGGAAGCGGCAGAAAGGTGGGGCCAGGGGCTTCCGGGTGCCGGCCCTTCGGAGAAGGGAGAGTGAGCCGCGGCGCCGTGCTTCAGTCGCTCTCCGTTTCGCTCTTCTCCCCGCCCTCCTCCCCTCCCGGAGTCTTGGGGGAGGGGAAGGATTTCTTAGCGGCGGCGATGACGTCGTCGATTCTCAGGATCATGATGGCGGCCTCGGCCGCCGACTTGATGGCCTGGGTCTTCACCCTGAGGGGTTCCACGACACCGAGCTTTTTCATGTCCTCGATTTTTCCGCTGTAGACATCCACCCCGTAGTACTTCCCTTCCGGTTTGGCGTGCTTGGCCCTGAGCTCCACCAGGATGTCCACGCTGTCCATTCCCGCGTTCTCGGCCAGGGTTTTCGGGATGATCTCCAGGGCGTCCGCAAAGGCTTTCACGGCCAGGGCCTCCCTTCCCCCCACCGTGTCCGCGTAGTCCCTCAGCCTGGTGGCCAGGGCCATCTCGGGCGCCCCTCCCCCGTACACGTACTTGTTGTCCTCCACGGCGGCCGCCACCACCCCCAGGGCATCGGTGAGCCCCCTCTCGATCTCGTCCGTCACGTGCTCGGAGCCCCCCCTCACCAGGATGCCCACGGCTCTGGGGTTTTCGCACTCCCTGACGAAGATGAACTTCTTGTCCCCGATCTTCCTCTCCTCCACCGTTCCCGCCTTCCCCAGCTCGGCGGGGGTGAGGTCCTCCAGGTTGGTGACGATCTTCCCGCCCGTGGCCCTCGAGAGTTTTTCCATGTCGGACTTCTTCACCCTCCTGGCGGCAAGGATGCCCGCCTTGGCCAGGTAGTGCTGGGCCAGGTCGTCTATCCCCTTCTGGCAGAAAACCACGTTGGCCCCCACCGAGGAAATCCTCTCCACCATCTCCTTGAGCATCTTCTCCTCCTGGTCCAGGAAGGCCCGCAGCTGCTCCGGTCTGGTCACCCTTATCTCCGCATCCGTCTCGGTCTTCTTTATCTCCAGGGGGAGGTCCAGCAGAGCGATCCTGGCGTTCTTGACCACCTCGGGCATGCCAGGGTGCACCCTTTCCTTGTCCAGGATGAGCCCGTTCACGATCTGGGAATCGTCCGTGCTCCCGCCGGCCTTTTTCTCTATTCCCACGTGGTCGAGGTCCACCCTGTACTTCCCGTCCGCCTTGTCCGCTATCCTCCTGATGGCCTCCACGGCCAGCTCCGCCAGCTTCTCCCTGGCCCCCTCCGCCTTCTTCCCCGTCATGGAGGTGATGGCGATCTTGCGGAGGGTCTCGGTATCCTCGATGGAGGTTTTTTCGGCCAGCTCCTCCAGAATCTCCTTGGCCCTGTCCGCGGCCATCCTGTATCCCGTGACGATGATCATGGGATGGATGCCCTGATCCAGGAGCTTCTCGGCATGGTGGAGGAGGGCCCCCGCCACCACCACGGCCGTGGTGGTTCCGTCCTTCACCTCCTCGTCCATGGTCTTCGCCACCTCCACCATCATCTTGGCGGCGGGGTGCTCCACATCCATCTCCTTAAGGATGGTGACGCCGTCGTTGGTGATGGTCACGTCCCCCAGGGTGTCCACCATCATCTTGTCCATGCCCCTGGGCCCCAGGGTGGTGCGGACGGCCTCGGCTATGATCTTGGCCGCGGCTATGTTCATGCGCTTGGCGTCCCTTCCCACCAGCCTCGTCGCACCCTCGGGCAGGATGAGGATGGGCTTAGTCGCCATGCTGACCCTCCATAACTTGATGACTCATAATGGAGATGAAACATCTTCCTTTTATGCTTTTCGGTAACTGGCCCGCAGCAGTTCCCCTCAACCGGTCGGGGAGACGGTGGGAAGCTTGAGGAAGGAGGAGAGGGGCAGAAGCTCCGCCCCCGTGAAGACCAGCCACCCCATCAGGCACATGAGGAGGGAGTGCTTGAGCCCGTCCCTGATCCTCCCCGTCCTGAACTGGCCCGCCAGGATGCCCAGGGCTACGGCCTGTATCAGCACGGCGTGGTAGAAGAGGCTCTTGACCACTTCCGGGTTGATGGGAGTAATCCCTATCCCCATCCCCCCGGGCATCTCCACGCTCTGCGTGGGCAGGGCGGGGACGAAGACCAACACCATCCCCACAGCCGTGATGACAAAGACCCCGAAGATCATGTAGGCGATCAGCACGTAGGTGAAGGTCTGGGCCTTGCGCTCCCTCTTCAGATGGACCTCCGTGGACACGTCGTTGGCAAGGACGTTGAGCACATCTCCTATGTTGCTGGTGGCGGAGCTGGCGACGTTCATGACCGACATCACCCTCATGAGCAGGCCGCTCCTTATCCTCCTCTCCATCTCGGAGAGGGCTTTGGAAGCTGGGCTGCCCCATTCTATGTCTCTCTTCACCTTCTCCAGCTCGGGGGCCAGGGCACCGAAGCGCATCGATGGGAGGGTTCTGATGGCTTTGGAGGGAGGGAGTCCGGAGGAGACGGCGGCTGAGAGGGAGGAGAGATAGTCGGGGGTGACGGCGATGATTTTCTCCAGCCTCCTCTCCCTGAGCTCGTGGAGGATGATGAAGGGGAGGAGGGTGATCACCAGCGAGAGCACGAAGGTGGTTTCGGCCCGGGGCTGCAGGCCGAGCTTGGTCTCCAGGTTCAGGAGGTCCGTGGAGAACCTCAGCAGAGCGAAGAGGGCCGCCGCCGGGAGGGAGAGGTAGAACGCCCTCACCGGTTCGTCCGGAAGCGTCCTCAGGAAAAGCAGCAGTTTCTGCGGGAATCCCATCAAGCCTCTTCTTCCGCCCAGCTTCCCCGCTTCCGGGGTGATCCTGGGGGGGTGCCTGGCCTCCCAGGGGGAGTACTGGGAGAGGAGGAAGATGAAGAGTGCCGAGCCCAGGGGGATGGCCAGGTAGACGGTGGCGTAGAGGACGAGGGGGGGAAGGGGGCTCATCATCTGCATGGGCAGGAGCGTGACCAGGAGGAGGAAGGGCAGCAGACCTATGGTGATGGTGGAGATCTCCGCTACGATGGCCACCGTCTCGAAGGACTTCAGCTGTGCGTCCTTGGCCTCGAAGTAGGCCTTCTCGCATCGGGAGGCGAGGAAGTCGCTCAGGCTCGTCCCCGTTTCCACCACCGTGGAGAGGGTTTTGAGGAACTCCCTGAGCTTCTCGGAGGGGGTGGTTTCTGCCACATCCGTGATGGCCTGAACGGGCGACATACCGAAGACTTCCACGTTCCTCACCACGGCGCTGGCCTCCCTGCATATCTCCCCGTAGTCCTCCTTCCGCTGGCTGAGTTCTCGGAAGATTTGGATGATCCCCACCCCACCCTTGCTCATGGCCAGCATGAAGGCCATGGCGTGGGGCAGCCTGGCTTCTATTTCCCTGCTCCTCGCCCTGCCCGTGTGCTCCAGGTTGAGGAGGAAGAGGCGGTAGAGCCCGTACCCCGCCCCCGCCCCCGAGAGGAGCGCCAGAAGGGGGAAGTAAGGAATCCCGTACCTGAAACCGAGGAAGAGCACCAGGAAGAAAACGGACAGGAAGAGGGCAAAGGAGAAGTTCACGGCCTCCTGCAGGAACTCCCTCGCGGAGCGGGGGGTCCTGGCTCTCCTCAGCGCCAGGCGTACTTCCTCTATCCTCTCCTTCTTGATCCTCTGGAGGAGGAAGCTCGTGGAGAACATTCAGCCTTCCCCAATTCTTCTGAGCACACTCTCCGGGTTGTAGTAGTACTGGCTGAGCACATCTGCTATCTCCGAGGGGGTGATCTCCGGTTGGTTGGCCAGCCAGGTCAGCACTTTTTCCCTGTTCCTCAGTTCCTTCTTGAGCTGGATGGGTGTGAGCCCCAGGTTCTTCCTCAGCTCCTTCAGCACCCAAGATTCCTCCACCTTTCTGAAGGTGTCGGAGGGGGGATCCCAGTGGAAGGTGTCCACCACCCTTATGTCCTCCGTGATGGGGTCAAGACCCGCGAACTCCGTGATCTGGAGGTTGCGTCTTACCCTCTCGCTGCCCAGGTTGGTGAGCAGCTGGAGGCAGACGATGTCCAGCTCGGCCAGCATGGGCCTGGGGAGGTTGATGGGATCACCCTCCAGCCTGTTCACGGCGGCCTGGACGGATCCGGCGTGCATGGTGCAGAAGGCAGTGTGCCCCGTACAGATGGCCTGGAACATGGCCTGGGCCTCCACCCCCCTGACCTCCCCCACGATCAGGCATTCCGGTCTCTGCCTCATGGCCACCTTCACCAGCTCGTTCATGTCGATGGGCTTCACCCCCATCATCTCCCTGGTCACGTTGGGCAACCAGTTCTTCTGGTAGAGGGAGAGCTCCCTGGTGTCCTCTATGGAGATGATCTTGGCGTCGGGAGGAATGAAGAAGGCGAGGGCGTTCAGGGTGGAGGTCTTTCCGCTCGCGGTTCCCCCGATTACCATCACGCTGCACCTGTTCTCTATGGCGAGCCAGAGGTAGGCGAGCATCTCGGCGCTGAAGGTGTGGAACCTTATGAGGTCCACCGGGGTGAAAACCCTCCCCAGCCACTTCCTGATGGAGAAGGAGGCACCCCTGGCCGTGACTTCGTCCCCGAAGGTCACCTGAACCCTGGCCCCCTCGGGGAGCCTGGCGTCCACCACGGGCTCCGCGAAGGAGAGGTGCTTGCCGCTCCTTTCGGCCAGCAGGGAGTTGAAGTGGTCCAGCTCCCCCTTCTCGAACTGTACGTTGGTCTCCATGTTGTAGTACCTGCGGTGGTAGATGAAGATGGGAATATCCGGGCCGTCGCAGGAGATGTCCTCGATCATGGGGTCCTTCAGCAGGGCGTCTATCTTCCTGAAGCCCAGGTTCTCCCTCCTCAGGAAGTAGTAGAGGCGGTAGAGGGTCTTCGGATCCGAAATGCCCATTCTCCTGGCTATTCCCGTCATCTCCCTCGCTAGCAGCTCTTCTTTCTGAGCCTGAGGCACCTCGTAGGGCAGCTTGCTTTTCAGCTCCTCCCACATCTCCAGCAGTATCCTCTGCTCCCCGAAGCTGAGCCTGGGCTCCACCAGCTGGTACCTAAGGCGCCCCGTTCCCTCCTCCCTCAGGATGACGGCGTAGGAGAAGGGCTTCTCTATCCAGTACCTCTCCACCTCCCTGTATCCCCTCGGGAGGGCGGTGAACTCCTCCAGCCTTCCCATCACCCTCAGGTCGTAGGGAGGCAGGCCCAGGGAGGCGAGTTCGAAGGAGACCTCCTCTTCCCTCTGGGGTATCTCCTCCACCAGGTGCTCTATCCCCGCGGAGAGGAAGAGAAGACCCCTCATCCCTTCCTGGAGCTCCTGGTGTACCAGCCTCTCCTTCTCTTCCAGCTCCCTGAGCTCCCTGCCCTCTTCCACCCACAGCGGCATCCCCTTCAGCTCCTCGTCCTCCCTGGCCATCCTTTCTTCCAGGTACTCAAGGTCTAGGGGGAGAGAGCGGAGGGCTTCCCCCTCCTCGGGCTCTTTTGGTTCCACCCTTCCTTCTTTGGGCGGGGTCTCAGCAGGGGAGGGGCTCACTGGGGGGTAGAGCAGCCTCCTGAGCTTTTGCTCGAAGTCCTCCCTCTCCTCTCGCATCTCCAATTCCCTTTGGTCGCCATTATTTAAGGAGTTGTCTCCGGGGGCGGAAGAGTCCCTGCCCCTTTCTGAGGCCAAGAGCTTTCTGAACGCCGGGTACCCATTCGCCAGCTTCCCGACGCGTTCCGGGGTCCCTCCCGGGCCGTTTTCTTCCCCCACGGGGAGTCTCCGAACCCTTCCGCCCCAGTCGATTGAGGCGTGCAACCGTGGTTTGAAAACCTTTCGGCCGTTTTTGCCCGGTTTCAGCCGAGTTCCTCGGCCACACTCCTGGCGAGGGAGGTGAAGGCCTTAGAAGCCGGGGAGCGGGGTTTGTACAGGACCACGGGTTTTTTCGCCAGGATGGACTCCTCCACCGCTTTGTCCTCCGGTATTATCCCCATCCCCTTCAACTTCAGGGTGTTCACCACCTCCCTGGGCTTCAGCTGTTTGGATCCGAAGAGAAAGCTCTTTCTGAGCCTGTTGATCACCACCCCCATCACGGTCTTCTCCAGCAGCACCGCCACGTCCCTGCTGGTCGAAACGTCTGAAACGGCAACGGGGTCGGGGGTGGTGACCAGGAGGACCCTGTCGGACTCGGTGAGCGGTACGATGGAGTTTTTGTTGATACCCGGGGGGGTGTCCATGAGGACGAGGTCGTACTGATCCTCAAGGGTGGAGAGCACGGTGGGGAAGAGGTCCAGCTTGGCCTTCAGGTAGCCCCTCAGGGAAGGAATGACGGGGAGGAGGGGAACACCGAAAGCGGAGCTCACGGTCTTTGTAACATCCTCCTCAGAGACCTTCTCGGAGGAGAGGAGGGTGTGGAGGCCGCGCGGCCCAGCCTTTCCGCCCAGCTGGAGGGTCAGGTCCCCGGAGGCGAGGTCCGCGTCCACCAGAAGTACCTTGATCCCCCTTTTGGTGAGCAGCACGCCTAAATTAGCGGCCACGGTGGTTTTGCCCACGCCTCCTTTCGCGGAAACCACCGAGAGGATCATCCTCCTCCTCCACTAATAAGGGGTGGGGGGTTTAAAAAGGGAGGGTCCCCCCTTTCCAGCACCATCTTTTTTTAACTTCCCGACCAAGGGGAATTGGATGCCCAGGATACCCACCGGGATAGAGAGCTTGGACTTGGCCCTCGGCGGAGGCATACCCTCCGGCTCTCTGGTGCTTCTGGTGGGGGAGTCCGGAGGGGGAAAGAGCGAGTTCACCTACACCGTGACCGCCAACATCAACTCCATGAGGGAGGACCCGTCCCTTCTGCCCCCAGGTTTCGACCTGGTGCTTCCCGAGCACGTCTGGTACGCCACCTTCAGCAGGAGCGAGGAGGGCGTCCTCTCCGATGTGAGGGGGAAGTTCAACGAGGACTTTTACGAGAGATTCACCAGGGGCACCCTCTTCAGGGAGTTCCTCACCGTGCCCTCCCGCCTCACCTCCTTCCACGAATGGGTGGCGAGCGTGATAAGCGACGGTGGCCACGTCAAGCTGCGCAGGGAGGTCTTCACCGCCCTGGCCAGGTTCCTGGAGAGGGAGGGTCCGGGCATGATGGTGGTCTTCCACACCCTCACCGACCTCTCCATGCTGTTCAGAAAGGGCGAGGAGATGGAATTCGTGAGCTTCCTGCAGAGTCTGAGGGAGATATGCAGGGAGTGGAATGTCACGGTGTTTGCCATCCTGGCGAGCGGGATTTTCAGTCCCGATGTGGAGGCCCTCCTCATCTCCAATGCGGACGGGGTCTTCTCCTTCGAGGTCCAGGGTGGAGAACTGGCCAGGAGGACCATGTTCTCATGCAAGCGCATGAGGGGTACCACGATAAGTCCCGAGCCCTTCGAGCTCACCGTGACCCCGGATGGGGTGGAGCTCACACGCCTCAGGACCCTGGCGGGGCGCTAATCCACTTTGAAGTAGAAGGGGGTTTTCTGGTCTATGGCATGGGCGAGGTAGAGATCCTTCACGTAGAAGCCCGTGTCCTTCAGGTACTCAGGGAGCCTGTGGAGGAGGTAGCGCAGGAGGTGGGAGGAATTGATCATCCTCATCCCCCAGGACAGGAGTCCCTCCATCTCGGGGGGTGAGAGGTGCGGGTGGTTCCAGACCAGGTGCTTGCAGTCGAACTTGTGCCAGTCCTTCTCGAAGATCCCGTACTCCCTGTCCAGGTGCTCCCAGAGGGGGGTGGAGGGAAGGGGGGTGAGGATGCAAAGCTGCACGAAGCCTGGGTTGAGCCCCTTCAGCTCCTTGAGGGCGGCCCTGATGGATTCCCTCGTTTCCTCCTCGTGACCTATCATGTAGTAACCTATCCCCCCTATCCCCCTCCCGGGTGAGTTCCAGGAGAGCCTTATCTTCCGTATCACCTCCTTCACGGTTTCCACCCTCTCCCTCTTCTCCAGGTCGTCCAGGACCCGCTGGTCGAAGCTCTCTATCCCGAAGAGGGCCCCCCTCATCCCCAGCTTCCTCCACTCCTCAAGCTTTTCCCCTAGAAGGTCGGCCCTGATCATGGGTACCCACATGAACCCGTATTCCCCCAGCAGCTCGGCGACCTCCTCCGCGTGCTTCCTGAAGAGGCCGAAGTTCTCGTCCAGTATGATCACGTAGCCCAGCCCCAGCTCCTTGTAGAACTCCAGCACCCTCTCCACGCTTCGGAGGGGTATGATGCTGGGCCTGGGGCAGAAGGAGGGGGTTTGGCAGAACTTACATCCTACGGGACAGCCCCTGGTGGTGAAGAGGACTCCCACCGGAGCGAACTTGAGGCCCAGGGTAGTCCCCACCGTTCCCAGGAGGGGGGGATGCACCACCTCCTTGATCCTCCTCCCGAAGAAGGAGGCCACCTCCTCCTCCGCGTACCCCCTGAACACCCTGTCGAAGTAGAGCTCCATCCCGGGGGTGAGGGCCCCGTAGTTCCCCGCCCAGAGCTCCCCCACCCCCCTCTCCCTGGCCAGGTCCGCCATCTCCAGGATTTCCGGGACCTCGTTCACGTAGAAGGAGAAGCCCACCACGTCCCACCCCTCCTCCAGCTTCCTCAGGTACTCCTCCCTGGTGGGGTACTCCAGGATCTCCAGCTCGGGAACGTTCTGCTTCAGGAAGCGGAGGCCGTAGGAGGTCCTCCTCACCCAGGTCATCCGGAAGGGGAAGCTCACGTTGCTCTCTATGTAGTCGTAGTACTGGCCGTTCGTGTACACCGTGGTCAGGAGCACCCTTTCACCGGAGCCCAAAGAACCTCTCCCTCCTGTAGTCGTAGGTGTTGGTGAGGGCGAAGTGAGTGAGGTACCACCCGGGGTGGAAGAAATAGTCGGGGAGCCCCCTCAGCACGTAGCGGAGCAGGGCCCAGGAGTTCAGCTCCCTCATCCCCCACCGGACGAGCCTCTCCACCTCCTGGGGGGTGAGGTGCGGGTGGTTCCAGACCAGATGCTTCCCGTCGTACTTGTGGAGGTCGCTCTCGAAGATCCCGTATCTCTCCCCTGTGTAATCCCACAGCTCCGTGCCGGGGATGGGGGTGAGGACGAAGAGCTGGGTGAAGAGGAAGGGCAGCTCCTTGAGCTTTCTCACGCTTTCCTTGATCCCTTCCGCTGTGTCGCTCTCGAAGCCGAGCATGTAGAAGGCCAGCAGGTAGGGGAACCCGTGGAACCTGAGCTGGGGGAAGGCACCGCTTTTCCTCTTCTCCCTCACCCTCCTGGCCAGCTCGTAAATCTCCTCCACCCTGTGCCCCTTCTTCAGGAGGTCCAGGTTTTCCTGATTCAGGCTTTCTATCCCCACCACCGCTCCTATCATCCCCCTCTCGGTCCAGTCCTCCCAGTTCTCCAGCAGGATCCCGACGGTGCTCATGGGTATCCAGTAGAAGCCGTACTTCTCCAGCAGGGAGACCACCTCTTCGGCATGCTTCTTGAAGACCCCGAAGGTGTCATCGAAGATCCAGACCTGCCATATCCCCCTCTCCGCGTAGTAGGCCAGCACCCTTTCTATGCTCCGGAGGGGGAGGGTGGAGGGCCTGGGACAGAAGAGCCTGATCTGGCAGAAGCTGCACCTGAAAGGACATCCCCTCGAGGTGAAGATCACCCCGAACCGGCCCAGCTTGAGCCGGAAGGGGGAGGCGAGGGAGTAGACCAGGGGGGGATGCACCACCTCCTTGATCCTCCTCCCGAAGAAGGAGGCCACCTCCTCCTCCGCGTACCCCCTGAACACCCTGTCGAAGTAGAGCTCCATCCCGGGGGTGAGGGCCCCGTAGTT
>CALJER010000044.1 GCA_938074535.1 uncultured archaeon | reverse complement strand
GGAGGCGGTCTTCCTGGGGGGGAGCTGCTACGGTGCCTGTGACCTGGCGGAGGAGGGGGCCAGGAGGGTGGGGGCGGAGGCACTGCTGCACTACGGCCACTCGGATATGGGCCTTCCCTCTTCCCTCCCCGTCCTCTTCGTGGAGGCAAGGATGAGGGTGGACCCGGTGGAGCAGGTCGTGAGAGCGGTCGAGGGGGAGGAGCGCGGGAGGGTGGGAGTGGTCACCACTGTCCAGCATGTGGGTTTCCTGCCGCAGGTGCTGGAAGCACTCGCCTCCCGCGGCTTTCTTCCGCTGGTGGGGGGGCCAGGTGCCAGGACCAGGTACGGGGGACAGGTACTGGGCTGCGACCTCGCTTCCGCCCTTTCGGTGTCGAAGGAGGTTGACTGGTTTCTCTACTTTGGGACGGGGAGATTTCATCCGATGGGCGTGCACCTCGCCACGGGCAAGCCCGTTCTGGCGGTGGATCCCCTGAGCGGGCGCCGGGAGAGAATGACTTCCGCGGAGGACTTCCTGAGGAGCAGGAGGGGAGTGATGGCCAGGGCGGCTGGGGGCTCCCTCTTCGGGGTGGTGGTGAGCACCAAGCCGGGCCAGGCCAGGTTCAGGCTGGCTGAAGTCCTGTGCGAGAAACTCAGAAAGGCAGGAAAGAAGGTGGTGAGGGTGGTGGCCGACGAAATAAGGCCGGAGGCCCTGCAGGAGCTGGAGCTGGAAGCAGCCGTCTGCGCCGCCTGTCCGAGGATACCCCTGGACGACGCCCTGAGGTTCGAGCTCCCCGTCCTCACCCCTCCCGAGCTCCTCCTTCTACTGGGGGAGGGGGAGGGCTACAGGCTGGACTCGGTGGAGGCGAGTGATTTTTAACTCACGGCCGCAAGGTAGGTGGTGGCCATGGAGGAGATAAGGACGGGAAGCTTCGTGGTGCCCGGGACCTTCCTTTCCACGGTGGAGGAGTTCCTGCCCGGGGAAGGGGCGTACGAGGAAGGGGGAAAGGTGTACTCCTCCTGTGCCGGGCTGGTGCTGGTGGATTTGAGGACGAGGAAGATCTCGGTGATTCCCAAGAGCTTCCCCCCCGTCCTGAAGAGGGGGGACATCGTGCTGGGGGAGGTGGAGGATGTGACACCCCAGAAGGCGGAGGTGACCATAGAGAGCCTCCGGGGGAGCGAGGGCAGGCAGCTGCCCCCTCCCAAGCTGGGTGTGATCCACGTTTCAAGGGTGAGCAAGGGGTACGTGAAGGACCTGGAGAGAAAGTTCAGGGTGGGGGACATCGTGCGGGCAAAGGTGGGGGAGGTGGGCAGGGAGATGGTCCAGCTCTCCACCACCGAGGATGATCTGGGTGTGATCCTGGCCAAGTGCTTCAACTGCAACACCCCCCTCAAGGTCGAGAACTCCAAGATGGGGAAGCTCAGGTGTCCCATCTGCAAGAGGGTGGAGTTCAGGAAGCTGGCGAGCGACTACGGAAGGGGAGAGCCTTGGGGGGAGTGAGGGTCAGGAGGGTCTTCACCCTGGTGCTGAGGGACCCTTCAAAGGCGGTGGAGTTCATGCGCATGCTGGGCGGGCTGGAGTACGAGATGGAGGCGGAAGCGAGGGGGACCCACGTTACGGTCGGAATAAGGGGCTCCAGGGAAGAAATAAGGAGGGCCAGAGAAGAAATAGGGGAGATGCTCAGAAGGTGGGAGGGGGGAGAGGAGTGAAGATAGAAGAGGTCCAGAGGGAGGGCAGAACCCTCAGGTTCAGGGTGGTGGGGGAGGACCACACCCTCTGCAACCTCCTGAGGAAGGCGATGTACGAGGACGAGAACGTGGAGGCGGCAGCCTACAGGATCGAGCACCCCCTTCTTTCCCATCCGGAGTTCTACGTGAGGGTGAAAAGGGGAAGACCGGAGGAAGCCCTTCTGAAGGCCCTGAACAGGCTGGGAAAGAAGCTGGAGGAGCTGGAAGGCAAGTTCAAGGCTGAGCTCGAGAACTTCAAGGTGCCCTCTTGAAGTGCGTGAAGTTCTGGAAAATCAAACCGGAGATAAGGGTGCTGGGGATCGACGACGGTTCCTTCAGACCCAGGAGGGGGGAGAGGGTGCTGCTGGTGGGTGTGGTGATGAGGGGAGGGGAGCAGCTGGAGGGGGTGCTCAGCACCACCGTGGAGAAGGATGGGATGGACGCCACCGACAGGGTGGTGGAGATGATCAACAGGAGCAGGCACAGGGACCAGCTTCGGGTGGTGATGAGCGAGGGGATAACGGTGGCGGGTTTCAACGTTCTCGACGTGAGGGAGATCTTCGAGCGCACGGCCCTTCCCGTGCTGGTGGTGACCAGGAGGAAGCCCGATCTCAAAAAGGTGGAGAGGGCCCTCAGGCATCTCCCGGACTGGAGGGAGAGGTGGAAAAGGATGAAGGGCGCGGGCAGGATCCATAGGGTGAAGATGGGGGGAGGGAGGATCTTCCTGCAGCTGTGCGGCATGAGGAAGGAGGATGCGGAGGAGGTTCTCAGGAGGACGGTGAAGCACGGGCTGATGCCGGAGCCCCTCAGACTGGCCCACCTCATAGCCGCCGGCATAAGCAGGGGGGAAGGCGAAGGAGGGGATTGAATGAAGCGGCTGCTTTCCGCCCCCGTCAGGGAGCCCCTCTACTCCCTGCTTTCCTTCCTCCTCCTGCTGGGTTTCCTCTACTTCGCCTTTCAGGGCGCCCTCATGCTCTCCCTCAACTCTGAAACCCCCCTCATGCCCGTGGTCTCGAACAGCATGAGGCATGACGGCGAGGGCTGGAGGACCGTCTACGAGGAGAGGGGGGAGAACACCTACACCTTCCCCCTTCAGGGGGGATTCGAGAAGGGGGACCTGGTGGTGGTGAGGGGGGTCGGCTCCCCCTCCGAGCTGAAGGTCGGCGATGTGGTGGTGTACCAGCGTGGTCCCAACCTGATGCCGGTGGTCCACAGAGTGCTGGCTTTCCTGGACAACGGCAGCGTGCTCTTGATGAAGGGTGATGCCAATGCCAGTGCTGATTTTCCTGTTTCGTTCGAGAGGGTGAGGGGGAAGGTGGTGGCGGTGGTGCCCAACCTGGGCTGGCTGTCCCTTTCGGTGTGGACGCAGGGCTGAGAAAGCTATTTGAATCCCCCTTCTGAAAAGTCGGCTTGGGGACATTGAGGTTCTGCAGGTGCGGGGGGCTTCTGGTTCCGAAGCCAGGGGAAGAGGGAGTGCTGGTGTGCCAGCTCTGCGGGAAGGAGGAGAGGGCGGAGGGATCTGAGTACAGGGTGGTGAGGAAGGTGGAGGAGAAGGGGGAGGTGGTGGTGATAGAGGAGGAGCCCTCCACCCTGCCCACCACCAAGGCCAAGTGCCCCAAGTGCGGTAACGACAGGGCGTACTGGTGGATGAGGCAGACCAGGAGCGCGGATGAGCCTTCCACCAGGTTCTACAGGTGCACCAGGTGCGGAAACACCTGGAGGGAGTATGCGTAGGTGAGGGGATGGAGGAGCCCAGGAGGAGGAAGGCGGCACCCTACCGCAGGATAGCAGAGCTCAGGGAGGGGGAGGAGTGGGTGAAGGTGATGGGTGTGGTGGTGGAGAAAAGGGCTTCCGAGATAGTGCTGGACGACGGCTCCGGGACCCTTACCGTCTTCCCCGAAAAGGAGGGGATGTTCGAGGGGGTGGAAGTGGGTTCCAAGGTGAGGATCTTCGGCAGGCCCACCTTTTCCGTCGAGAGGGGGGGAAAGGAGATGGAGGCGGAAATCGTGCAGAGGGTGGACGGGCTGGACTTCGAGCTGTACCGGAGGGTGATGGAAGAGGTAAAAAAGCTGGAGGAGGAAGTAGGGTGAGAGCATGCTGACCGTCAGGATGTCGGACACCAAGGTCTGGAAGACATGCATGGGGGCCATAGTCAACCTGCTGGAGGAGGCCCACTTCAGGTTTACCCAGGAGGGGGTGAGCATGAGGGCCATGGATCCCTCCCACGTGGCTCTGGTGGACTTCAGGCTTCCGTCGTCAGCCTTCGAGGAGTACAGGGTCTCCAAGCCCCTGGGGCTGGGCCTCTCCCTCACGGAGCTGAACAGGGTCCTGTCCAGGGCCAAGAGCGACGATGCCCTGGTGATGGAGCACGACGAGGAGAAGAACAGGCTTCTGGTCACCTTCAGGGGTACCTCCAGCAGGAAGTTCAGCCTCCCCCTCCTCGACCTGAGGGAGAGCGAGCTCCCCGAACCCAGGCTTCAGTTCACAGCCCTCGTGGAGGTGATGGCCGAGGTGCTGCAGGACGGCCTGAGGGACTCCGAGACGGTGGGGGAGAACGTTCGCTTCAGGGTAACGGAGGAGGGATTCTTCATGCATGCGGAGGGTGATGGGAAATCGGCGGAGCTGAGGCTGGAGAAGGGGAGCGCCGCCATGCCCAAGCTGAAGCTTGAGCGCTCCTGCTCTTCCATGTTCAACGTGAAATACCTCTCCGACATGCTGAAGGCCGCCGACCCCAAGGACGTGGTCACCGTCCACCTGGGGGAGGACCTGCCCGTGAAGCTGGACCTGCGCATAGCGGGTGGAAGGGGCAGCCTCAGCTTCATCCTGGCCCCGAGGATCGAACTGGAGTGAGCCGGGAGGAGATGTTCCCCCTACCGGAATACCCGGCCGTTCTGGATTTCTTCTCCCCGGAGGCCAGGGAGCTCGTCCGTTCCTCCCCGCCCCTCTCCTCCCTTCCTGAGGAGGTGGTGGAAAGGGCGGTGGAGAGGCTTCGCTGGAGGACGGGGGCGGAGATGGTGGTGGGCTTCAGCCTGGAGGAGGTGAGAAGGGAGGTCCTCTCCTTCTTCCTCATGTGCCAGGGCCTGGCCGCCGTTTCCTATCCCTATTCCAGGGAGGTCAGGCTGGCAGGGGAGAAAACGGAGGAGGGGGTGAGGTACAGGCTCTACCATCTTTTCACGCGTGGGTACGAGGGTCCGTGTCTGGAGGTAATTCGCAGGTACCTGAGGGTCTCGGAGCTGGGCGAGCTCGCGAGGAGAATCCCCAGGGGGGACCTCTTCTCGGTAAGGAACTCGAGCCTGAAGGAGGCTGGCATCCTCATTCCGCCCGACCCCGTCCCGCCCCAGCACCAGCCCAGGTTCTCCCTCCCCTGGACGGACCTCTCCCCCCTGATGAAGGCCGGGAAGGTCCAGCTCACCGATCTCTACCTGGTGGACGGGAAGGCCGTGGTGACGCCCTACCAGCTCTGGAACTTCTTCTCTGGCTTGATGGGTCTGAAGTGCGAGGAGTACGTGGCCTCCCTCTGCGAGCGCTTTTCGGAAGGGAAGAAGCCGCCCGAGGTGCTCGTGAGGGTGGGGGAGAGGATCTCCTCCCTTCTGCCCAGGGAGGCGGCGGAAGCGGGGGTCAGGCTCCCCAGGGGCAGGCTCAGGCCCGAGTTCTTCCCCCCCTGCGTCAAGCGGGCCCTCGGAGGGGTGGGTTCGGGGGGCAGGAACTACGCCATCACGGTTCTGCTCACCTCCTTCCTCTCCCATGCCCGCCTCCCGCCCCAGGGCAGGAGGGTCACCAGAATAAGGGACCTCCCCGAGGGCTTCTCCGCGGTGAAGGAGGAGATCATCCCCCTCATCTTCGAGGCCGCCGAGCGGTGCCGTCCCCCCCTCTTCACGGACCAGCCCCAGGAGAAGGCCAACGTTTACTACCACCTGGGGTTCGGCATGACGACGGATCCCAGGCCCGAGGACTCGGGCAGGAGCAAGTGGTACAGCCCGCCCAACTGCAGAAAGATTTCCTCCTCCGCACCCTTCCTCTGCGTTCCCGATGAGGTTTGCAGGGACATCAAGAACCCCCTCACCTACTACTATAAGCGGCTGCGCTGGGAGGGTAGAAGGGATGGAGTTCAGAAGGGCGACACCGGAGGAGAGGAAGAGGTTCTACAGGGAGGAGTGGAGCAGGCATGAGGTCCCCGACTTCGTTCAGCAGACCCTCTCCCTGAGGGAGTTCGGTTTCGACCCGGACGGGAATGGGCCGAGCCAGCGGTACCGGCAGTTCCTCACCCTGGAGCAGCTGGCCTCCTACCTGAGGGAGAGCTTCCCCTTCTCCGCCTACATCAGCGTGGCCCTCTACGAGCATCCCTCCAGGAGGGCCGGCTGGATCAAGTCCGAGCTGGCCTTCGATGTGGACGCCAAGGATTTGCCCGTCAAGCCCTGCGGGTGCGGGGAGGGCGGTGTGTGCGAGAAGTGCCTGGAGGAGGCCCGCAGGGTGGTGATGCTCTTCTCCGACGTGCTCTCCTCCGATCTGGGGCTGCGCGACCTCCGTTTCTCGTATTCGGGGAGGGGGTTTCACCTGAGGGTTCTCGACGAGCCCGTGTCCAGACTGGAGCAGAACGAGAGGGCCCAGGTGGTTTCTTACGTCACGGGTGGAGTGATTCCCACGGACCTCTCCCTCGCCCTGGGTTACTCCAGGGTTTTCAGGGAGTTCGCCGCAAGGACGCTGGAGCGTCTGCCGGAGGAGAGGCTGAGGGAGGTCTTCCCCAGGGCCGCGGCCAAAATCCAGCAGAAGAAGGAGGAGGTGCTGCAGGCCCTGCGCAGGGGGAGGATGGAGGAGATGAGGACGCTGGGGGAGAAGGGGGAGCGCCTGCTGGAGTTCCTGGCCAGGCTGAACTCCTCCTGGGTGGACGGAAGGGTCACGGTGGACGTCAAGAGGATCCTCAGGCTTCCCTCCACCCTGCACTCCGGGGTGAGCATGAAGTGCATGTACATAAAGGACATAGAGAGCTTCTCCCTGGACCAGGCCGTCCCCAAGTTCGTAAGGGAGGGAGGAAATGGAGGACTGGGAAAAGCTTGAACGGGCATGGCTGGAGGAGAGGACCTCCAGGGCTCTTTCCCCCCTTCCCCGGGGCTTCTACTCCGGGGTTTCGAGCTACCTCTTTCGTCTGCAGGCCGAGCTGGAGAGGAGCGAGGGGCTGAGGAGGGAGCTGCTGGAGGAGGAACTCAGGGAGGCGGGGGGCCTCCTGGCCGAGCTCTTCACCCTCAGAACCCTCAAGGCGGTGAGGCTTTCGCTTGAAGGGGAAAGGCCGTCCTCGCAGGACGAGGAGGAGCTCCGGTTCTTCTCCGAGCTGGTGGAGGTGCTGGAGAGGGCCAGAGGGGAGCTGCTGGGCTCCAGGCCGGAGGAAAGACTCCCCCCGCCCGAGCCCGGCCACGAGCTTCTGGTGGTGCTCGGGAAGGTTCCCAGGATAGTGGGGGAGGACCTGAGGTACTACGGCCCCTTCGAGGAGGGGGAGATCGTCTCCCTGCCCAGGGGGACGGCGGAGCTCCTGGTGGCCCACCGGTTCGCCAGAAAGCTCCATCCCAAACGCTTTTTTGGCACGGCTGGGAAGGAATAGGATGAAGGTACCCAAGAAGATCCGCACCTACTGTCCCCTCTGCAAGAAGCACACGGAGCACACCGTGAGCCAGGTGAAGAAGAAATCCCCGCGCTCGATGAGCTGGGGCCAGAGACAGTTTGCCAGGGTGATGAAGGGGTACGGGGGGCAGCCGAGGTCGGAGCAGAGGAAGTTCGCGAAGACCACCAAGAAGGTGGCCCTCCTCCTGAGGTGCGGAGAATGCGGGAAGGCACACCCGAGGGTGGGCTTCAGGGCCAAGAAGATAGAGATAGTGGGGTGAGGACCTGACGGGCGAGTTTCTGGAAGTGGTGTGCGAGGGCTGCGGGAACGAGCAGAGGGTTTACAGCCACTCCACCGTGCGCGTCAGGTGCGCGGTTTGCGGAAAAACGCTGGTGGTGCCCACCGGTGGGAAGGCGAGGCTTCTGGGGGCGAGGAAAGGGGGAGGTGAGAGGGTTGGTGAGGAGAAGGAATGAGTTCCCCTCGCCCGAGGAGCTGGTGATAGGCACCATCTCCGAGGTTTTTCCCGAGGGCGCCTTCGTGAGGCTGGAGGAGTACGGGGGTAAGGTGGGGCTGGTCCACCTTTCCGAGGTGGCCTCCGGGTGGATCAAGAACATCAGGGAGCACATCAGGGAAGGACAGACGGTGGTGTGCAGGGTTCTGGCGGTGGACGAGAGGAGGGGTCACGTGGACCTCTCCATGAGGAGGGTCAGGGAGAGCGAGAAGGTCTGGAAGAGGGAGCAGTGGAGGAGGGAAGAGAGGGCGGAGAAGCTGCTGGAGCTTGCGGCCAGGAAGCTCCGGAAGTCCCTGGATGAGGCCTACGAGGAGGCGGGCTTCAAGCTGCAGGAGAAGTTCGGTGACATGTACACGGGCCTGGAGCGGGTGGCGAAGGAGGGGGGGAAGGTGCTGGAGGGGCTGGGGCTGACCAAGAAATGGGTGAACGCCCTGGTGAAGGTCTCCTCCTCCCTGGTGGAGCTCCCCTTCTTCAAGGTGGTGGGGTATCTGGAGCTGCACTCTACGGCTCCTGACGGGGTGGAGAGGATCAGGGAGGCCATGGTGAAGGCCAAGGAAGAGGTGTCGAGCGACGGCGTGAGGGTGGAGATATACTACGTGGGTTCGCCCAGGTACAGGGTGGAGGTTTCGGCCTCTTCCTACAAGGAGGCGGAGTCGGCCATGAGGAGGGTGGCTGAGCTGGCTATAAATTCGCTCAAAGCGCAGGGAGGAAAGGGGGAGTTCCACGCGGCCAAGGGAGGGGGTCGCTGAGAGAAAGTCTGTGAGGCTCAGGAGGTGCAAGGGTTGCGGGACCTATACCCTGAGGGAGAAATGCCCCTCCTGCGGAAGGGAGACCTCTTCCCCCCATCCCCCCAGGTTCTCCCCCCTGGACCCATATGGTAAATACAGGAGGAAGCTCAAGAAAGAGGTGGAGGGAAATGGAGACGGAGGTAAGGTTTCTGAAGGTCCCCAGGGTTAAGAACCCCGTGCTGATAGAGGGGCTGGGGGGAGCGGGCCACGTGGGGAAGCTGGCGTCTGAACATCTGGTGAAGGAGATGAAGGCCGAGAGGTTCGCCGACCTCTACTCCCCGCACTTCCTTCATCATGTTCTCGTGGAGAGGGACGGATCGGTCAGGCTGCCCAGGGCTTCCTTCTTCTGGGCGAGGGTCAACGGCAAGGACCTGATCATCGTTTCTGGGGAGGGGCAGGTGACCTCGCCCGAAGGACAGTACGAAATGGTGGAAAAAATTCTGGAGGTGGCGGAGAAGCTTGAGGTTAGGAGGATCTTCGCGCTGGGGGGATACCCCACCGGAAGGCAGACGGAGGGCAAGCCCAAGGTGGTGGCCATAGCCACCGACAGGGAGCTGCTGAAGGAGGGCAAAGGATACCTGATTCCGGGGGAGAAGGACTTCGGCCCCATCCTGGTGGGCGCCACGGGGCTCCTGCTCGGTCTGGGGAGGACGAGGGGGATCAAGGGCACCTGCCTGCTGGGAGAGACCCACGGGGCCTTCGTGGACCACCGCTCCACCCAGTCAGTGCTGGAGGCGCTGGAGGAAATGCTGGGGATAAAGATAGACACGAGCGTGCTGGAGGAGAGGGCCAGAGAGGTGGAGAGGATGGTGAGCAAGCTGAGGAAGGAATTCGAGCGCAGGGAGCTCGCGGAGGGCGCGGAAGAGAGAGAAGAACCCTGGTACATAAGGTGAGTTCCTGCCCGCACCCATACGTCTCAGCGTGTCCCTGGACAGGGAGGCGGAGGAGATCCTGAGGAGGTTGAGTCAGGAGAGCGGGATGACCTACAGTGCCCTGATAAGATTCGCCCTGAAGTTTTTCTCCGCTTACGGGAGGCTGCTGAGGGATCCGGAGAAGGTCAAGATCTGGCTGGATCTCCTCCAGGGGGGTGAGCACGTGATCCTGGACGTGGATCACTGGCTGCTCTTCTTCAAGTACTTGGAGAGGAGCGGGGAGAAGGAGAGGTTCTACAGGGAGTGCAGGGAGGTTTCCCTCTCCCACGCGGAGCAGCTTTCCTCCCTTTCCCCCGTCGAGTACCTGAGGAGGATAGAGGCCTGCAACTTCTTCAAGATGAGCCGGGCTTCGGAGAAGGAGTTCACGCTGGTTCTGAACGTTCCGTCCAGCAAGAGGTTCGTGAAGGAGCTGCTGCTGGACACGCTGGAGGGCATGGGCCACAGGGCGGAAATAAAGGAGGACATGGCGAAGCTCAGGCTCAGGCTGGAGGAGTAGGGGAGGGGGGAGGCCTCCTCTTGTGCTCCGTTCCCTCCATCCTCCTCAGGAGGCGCTCGACGAGTCCCCTGCTCACCCCCAGCTCCCTCTGGATGGAGGGGAGATCCTTGCCCAGATCGACTCTCAGGTGCAGGATGGAGTCCAGGAGTTCGTAGCTCACCCCCAGCTCGCCCTCCGCCGTCTGTCCCGGCCAGAACCCTGGGGTGCTGGGCTTGCTCAAGATGCGGTCGGGAACCCCCAGGTACCTCGCCAGCTCCCTCACCTGGGTTTTGAAGAGCCCCCCCAGGGGGAGCAGGTCGGCCCCTCCGTCTCCGTACTTGGTGAAGTAACCCATGAGGATCTCGCTCCTGTCGCTCGTGCCCACCACCAGCAGGTCCCTGGAGTTGGCGGCGTAGTAGAGCAGGACCATGCGCAGGCGGGCCTTCACGTTCCCCCTGCTGTTGCGGTTTCCCCTGAAAAGCGGGAAGATATGCTCGCAGAGGGGGGTGAGGTCGAAGAACCTGTGGGGGATCTTCAGCTTCCCGGCGACGAGCCTGGCGTCTTCGAGGTCCTGGGGAGAGGTGGCTTCGTCGGGCATGAGGAGGCCCAGGACCCTGCGGCGCCCCAGGGCCTTCGCGCAGAGGTAGGCGGCGGTGGAGGAATCCAGGCCCCCGCTGAGCCCCAGCACCACCCCCTTCGCCTTGGCCTCTCCCACCCTTTCCCTTATGAAGGAGAGGATCTCTTCACAGGTTCTCGAGGGGTCCCTGAGGGAAGGGCGGGAGGCGGGGAAGTCCTTCATATCTTCATTCGAGCGGGGTCCGCGTTTCTTTTAGCTTTATCGGAGAGCAGGGAGTAGGAAGTTTTCTCAACTAATTTTAAAAGGAGAGTGCGGGAAGGAGGGAGGATGACCGAAAGGGTGCAGAGGAACTCGGCATATCTGAACGCGCAGTCCACCACGGGTACCGCTTCCAGGGTCAGAGACGTGAGCCCCACCAGCGGGATGTGTCCCCTCTGTATCAGGGAGTGTCCTGTGCTGTGTGAGGTGGGCCTCTCCGCCTTCAGGGGGAGGGAGGTCCTCTACCCGATGCCGGAGTACTTCGGGAGGAGCACGGCGGCTTCCCTCAAGGACTACGGTCTCGACTGGTCCCACTTCAACATCCTGGCCAGCCTCAGGGGTGCCGAAGGAATAGAGGCCGATCCAGACAGGGCGGTTTTCCCCAACGTGGACATCTCCACCAGGCTGGGGGGAATACCCCTGCGCGTTCCCCTGGTCAACGGGGCCTTCGGTTCCACTGCGGTGGCCAGGAACAACTGGGACGGTCTGGCGGTGGGCTCGGCGCTTGCAGGGGTCATCCTGGTGATAGGGGAGAACGTGTGCGGCATGGACCCCGAGGCCACCTTCACGGGGGGGAAGGTGGTTTCCTCGCCCGATTTAGAGTACAGGGTGAAGAAGTTCAGGGAGTTCTGGGACGGGAAACACGGGGGAGTGGCCGTCCAGACCAACGTGGAGGACCAGAGGTTCGGGGTGGATGTTTACGCCATCTCCAAGCTGGAGGTGGACGTGATAGAGAGGAAGTGGGGGCAGGGCGCCAAGGCCATCGGAGGGGAGGTCAGGCTCGACAGCCTGGAGAGGGCCCTGGCCCTCAAGAGAAGGGGCTATGTGGTGGTCCCCGATCCAGAGGACCCGGCGGTGCAGGAGGCCTTCAGGCAGGGCTACTTCAGGACTTTCGAGCGCCACAGCAGGGTGGGCATGCCCGCGGAAAGGGAGTTCGTGGAGGACGTGGAATGGCTCAGGGAACAGGGGGCCAAGAAGGTCAGTCTGAAGACGGGTGCCTACCGCCCTGCGGACGTGGCCTGGACCATGAAGGTGGCCTCGGAGGCGAAGGTGGATTACATAACCTTCGACGGGGCGGGAGGGGGTACGGGGATGAGCCCCGTGCCCATGATGAACGAGATGAGCACCCCCACGGTGTACCTGGAGGCACAGGTTCTGAAGTGCGCCCAGATCCTGAAGAGGAAGGGAAGGTACGTGCCCGACCTCAGCATGGCGGGGGGCTTCATAAACGAGACCCAGGTCTTCAAGGCCATTGCCATGAGCAACTTTGGAGATGGACCCCTGGTGAAGGCTATAACCATGGCCCGATCCCCCCTGACGGCGGTGATGAAGGCCTCCTACTTCGCGGAGCTGGCTGAGAAGGGCAAGCTTCCGGCCAAGTTCTCCGAACAGTACGGGAAGGAGCCCTCCAAGTTCTTCGTGAGTGCCCCGGAGCTGAAGCAGAAGTACGGAGAGAGATTCCAGCGGATACCGCCAGGAGCCCTGGGCCTGTACACCTACCAGGTGGAGCGGATAGGGGTGGGCCTGCGGCAGCTGATGGCGGGGACGCGCAAGTGGAAGCTGGAGCTGATAGACAGGGGGGATCTAGTGGCCCTCACGGAGAGGGCCTCCAGGGTCACCGGCATACCCACGGTGGACGAGGCGGAGAAAGAACTCATGGAAACCATCCTGGGTTGACCCGCCCAGGAGGTTTCTTATTTTTTTGCCTCAGTCCGCCCATCATTCAAATCATCGCCGGGCTCAGGCTTACCGTGACATCATCGGCAAATCTTTCTTGGTACTTCTCGGATAAAGGGTTACCGGAATTTTTTTATTCCGGTCCTCAGAGAGGACAACGGTGGGAAGATGTGGGATTTCTGGGAAAACTGGTTCAGGAGGAGGAACTGGCCCAGGGATTTTTTCAGGGACATGGATAGGGAGTTCGAGAGGTTCTTCAGAGAGTTCAGGGAGATGGACAGGGAGCTGGAGCGGTTTCTGGCCCAGTTTTCCAGGGAGCCCCCCAAGGAACTTCTGCGGGAGTACAAGTTGCCCGACGGGAGCACCGTCAGGACCTACGGCCCGGTGGTGAGAGGGTATTCGATAACGGTGGGACCCGACGGAAAACCCTCGGTTAGGGTTTTCGGCAACCTGATGCCCCCGGAGGGCGCCCCCGCCCTGGAAATGAAAAGGGAGCCGCTGGTGGAGTGCATTCCGGGGCCCAAGCACGTGCGCGTGGTGGCGGAGCTTCCCGGGGTGAGCAGGTCGGACATAGACCTCAGGGTGGAGGAGGACAGACTGGTGATTTCCGCCGAGAGGGGGGAGTGGAAGTACCACAAGGAAGTGGAGCTTCCCTACAGGGTGGACCCGAAATCGGCCGACGCCACCTTTGAGAACGGCGTGCTGGAGGTAATCTTCAGAAGGCTGGAGAAACCGGAGCCAAAGGAGAGGATCGAGATCAAGGAGAAGAAGGAGCCGCGCCCCGAAGAAAAAAAGTAGCCTTCCCCTCTTTTTTCCGGGTTGCGGGAATCTTTTTATGGGCGGATTTTAAAACAGCTTGATGCCACCGCAGGACCAGCCAGCCAACCCCGCCACGCTGGGGCTGATGGCGTTCGGTATGACCACGGTCCTCCTCAGCCTGACGAACCTGAACGTGGTGGACTTCACCCTTGAGAAGAGCTTCGTGATGACGATGGCCATCTTTTTCGGCGGAATTGTGCAGCTGATCGCAGGAGGGGTTGCGTTCAAGAGGGGCGACATGTTTGCGGCCACCGCCTTCTCGGCCTACGGCTGCTTCTGGGAATCCCTGGCCTTCTACTGGATCTTCGCCTCCGAGCCGGTGGGGCTGGCGCCCGCGGCTTCCGCCAGGGCCGTGGCCTCCTTCATGATCATCTGGGGGGTCTTCACCTTCTTCATGTGGATCCTGACCTTCAAGCACAGCTGGAACCTGGTCTGGGTCTTCGGGACCCTCTGGCTCACCTTCTTCCTGCTGGCGGCCCACGCCCTGCAGGGGGCAGAGATCCTGCTGCGTCTGGCGGGGTACTTCGGCCTGGTCTGCGGCATCCTGGCCATGTGGGCTGCCTTCTGCGCCATTTTCTTCGACCACACGGGCAAGGAACTGCCCGGGTCCGGCAGGCCCCTCTAGTTTATCCCCTTTTGAGGAAGTACTTGTTGATGCCGTTGATCATGGCCTCCACGCTGGCCAGCACCACGTCGTCCTTGACCCCCTTGGAGATGTAGAGGTTTCCCTTTTCGTCCTCGAGTTTGACGGTCACCTCCGCCAGGGCATCGCTCCCCCCCGTGATGGCGTCCAGGTGGTACTCCTTCAGCTTCAATTCCTGAACTTCGGAAAGGGAATTGCGGATGGCTTTGATGGCGGCGTCCACGGGTCCCACCCCGATGCTCGAGCCCACTCTCTCCTCCCCCCTGACCAGCAGCCTGACGGAGGCGGTGGGCGTGATGGTGTTTCCCGTGTTCACGATGATTTCCTTTATTTCCACCAGCCTTTTTTCCGCCGGCAACCTGCCCACCACATGCTCCGCTATGGCCCGGATGTCGGCCTCCGTGATCCTCTTTCCCTTGTCGGCCAGGGACTTCAGCTGCCTGGTGATTTCCTTCAGCTGCTCCTTGGTGGGCCTCAGGCCCATCTCCCTCAGCTCCTTTTCCACCGATTTGCTTCCCGCGTGCTTTCCCAGCACCAGCCTGCGGCGGTGCCCCACCAGCTCGGGGGAGAGGGGCTCGTAGGTGCCCGGGAACCTGAGCACCCCGTGGGTGTGGATTCCCGACTCGTGGGAAAAGGCGTTGTCCCCCACGATGGCCTTGTTGGGGGGCACGGGCACCCCCGTGAGCCTC
>CALJER010000043.1 GCA_938074535.1 uncultured archaeon | reverse complement strand
CCCCCCAAGAAGACCGCCTCCACCCCTTCCTCCTCCAGCAGACCCCCTATCCTCCCCGAGTACCTGCGGAGCCCCTCCGGGAGCTGAACCGCTACTCTCCTCACCCTGCGCGACCTGAGAAACCTCCTTACCCTCTCCTCCTCCAAGTCGTAGTCCTCTCTCAACTCAGCGCTCCTCCGCCATCTTGAAGGCGTTCAGATTGAGAACGATCTCGGCTATGTCGCTTCCGTACTCCCCTATCCTCCGCAGGCTCTCGATCATGAGCCGGAGGGCAAGCAGGTCTTCCCCCGAGACCCTCCTGAGGGCCTCCCTTATCGCCCTCTCCTCCGTCTTCAGGATTTCTTCCCTCCTCTCCATTACCCTTTCGGCCTTAGCGTAGTCCTCCTCGAAAAGGGAGCTCACGGCATCCTGGAAGACCGAGAAGACCAATCCCTCCATCTCCTTCATCCGCCTCAGCACCTCGCCCGGCACCCTCCCCTTGAGCTGGAGCGTGTTCTGGGCCAAGAGAACGAGGTGATCCGAGACCCTCTCCACCATTTTGGTGATGATCCTGTAACCCAGGCAATCCCTCCCGCTTTCAAGCCCTATTTCCCTTATGAGCCTGGGGTCCTCCACGGCCGACTTCAGCTGCCTTATGATGTACATCCCGAACCTGTCCACCTCGTCGTCCCTGGCCACCACGTCCCTGGCCAGCTCTGCTTTGGAGCTTTCCAGGGCCAACATCGCATCCTCCCTCATGCTCATGGCGATGAGGTACATCCTCCTCAGGGCATCCTTCACGGAAAGCTCGGGGTAGCTCATGAGGACCTGCAGGACCATCTCACCCGGCAGGTCCGTGGTTATCTCCGTCCCCACCAGCTTCGTCCTCACGAAACTCCTCAGCACCTCCCTCTGGGCCGTGGAGATCCTCCCCTCTCCGGCCCTCAGCCTTATCACGTTGCATCCCACCAGATAGAGGGAAACCACCCTCCTGGCCAGGGAGTAGGGGTTATCCCCGGGGTGAACCTTCAGGACCACCTCGTTCTTCCTTTCCCCCCTCTTCGGGGAAAGGAACACGACCAGGGAGCCATCTCCCCTCTTCTCCATCTCCACCTCGTCCCCCTCCTTCAGCCCCATCTCCACGACCCACTTCTTCGGCAGGGAAAGGATGTAGGTGGACCCCCCTGTGAGCTGGAGCTTACGCTTCTCCATATCTTCTCGTATTTCTATTTAGAAATATATAAAATTTGGGGAAAGCTATATAAGGCAGGGGAAAAGAAAGGGAGAATGCTCGAGCTCCCGCTCTACGGAGCCAGTCTGGCCCTGGCCTTTTATATGGCCTGGGGCCTGGGAGCCAACGACGCCGCCAATCCCTGCAACTGCGTGGTGGGGGCGGGTGTCTACCCCACCAGAAAAGCCATCTACACCTTTGTGCTCTTCGCCGCCCTTGGAGGGATCCTCTTTGGACCCTTCGTGATGAAAACCCTCGACCGGGGGCTGATCAGGAGGGAGCAGTTCGAAACCATGACGCTGGTGCTGGGAAGCCTGTGCGCTGCGCTGGCCGGGTGTCTGTGGATAACCTTCAGCACCTGGATGGGGATGCCCGTTTCCACCACCCACTCCGTGATGGGCGGAGTGCTGGGCTTCGCGCTCGCCACGGGTGCTCCCGTCCGCTGGGGGACCGCCAGAAAGGCCCTTTTGAGCATTCCGCTTTCCCCCCTGGTAGCCATGGGGCTGGCGGCCGGCCTCTTCTTCCTCCTCAGGAAGTACTTTGAAAGGCGCAGGAGGGTGGTCTCCAATCTTTTCCTCTCCTTCTCCCTCTACCTTCCCCTCTTCCTGACCCTGTTCTTCTCCCTCTTCTTCGGGATCCTGAAGTGGGGAGGGGAGAGCTCCCTCCTCTACACCCTCCTCTGCTCCTTCCTCTGCCTCTCGGCTCTCCTTCTCTGGGTGAGAAAGGCGGAGGGAGCGGAGCTGTCCTCGAAGCTCCTGATCCTAGTCCACTTCCTCAGTGCCTTCGCCTTCGGGGCCAACGACATGGCCAACGCCACGGGGGTGTTCATCACCCCCACCGAGCGCGTGGTAGGCCTCCCCTCCCCTCCCGCCATGCTGCTGCTCTCGGTGATGGGGGCGGTAGGGATCGCCCTGGGAGCCTTCACCTGGGGGCCCAAGGTAATCGACACGGCCGCTTACAGGGTGACGAAGCTCAACCCCCTCACCGGGCTGGCCGCCGAGTACTCGCAGGCTTTCACCGTCCTCGTGTTCACCACCGTTCCGGCCCTCCTCTGGAAGTACGGCATACCCGTTTCCACCTCCATCAGCAACATAGGAACCGTAGTGGGAGTGGGAATAGCCAGCGGGGGAATGGGGGGCGTGGACCGAAAAACGGTTGCTAAAATCCTTCTCTTCTGGGTCCTCACCATTCCCTGCGCGGCTTTATTAAGTGCCGTTTTATTTAGATTGGCCGGGGTGATAACGGGATGAGGGGAGGAGGTCCCATGCTCTGGATAGGAAGGGGGCGGGAGACGGAAGTGCTGAGGAGGTGCGATGGCCACATGAAGAAGGTGGTGGAGACGGTGGTGGAGATGGACCGGGGCTTCCAGGCAGCCTGCTCCCTGAAGGACGGGAAAGAGGTGGAGAAGGCCTTCCGAAGAACCTTTGAGAGGGAGAGAGAGGCTGACAAAATCAAAAAGGAGGTCCTGGAAGACCTGGCCAAGAAGCTCTTCCAGCCCATGAACAGGGACGAGATCGTCAGGCTGGTGATGACGGCGGATGATGTGGCCTCCAACGCCAAGGCGGCTATCAGGAAGCTCACCTTCCTCGACCCGAAGGAGCTGCCCAAGGACCTGAGGAAGCTCCTCTCGCACTTCTCCTCCAAGGTGGTGGAGATTTCCAAAACCATGTACAAGGACTTCCTTGCCCTCACCCGAACCCCCTCCTCCGCCATCAGGGTCTCCCACGAGGTGGAGAGGATAGAGGAGGAGATAGACGACTTCAGGGGGGAAAAGCTCGTACCCAAAGTGCTGGAATGGCAAAAAACTAACAAAAACGTGGGTTCCTCCCTCCTGCTGAAGGAAATTGCGGACAACCTGGAGGAAGTGGCCGACCGGTGCGAGGACGTGAGCGATCTCATCCGGTATATAGCCCTGAGCCATCTGTGAGCCCTTGAGACCCGAGGATGCGCACTGGCTGAGGGAAGTGCTGCCCCCCTCCCTCCTGGAGGGCATAACCGGCCTGCGTTTCAGGAGGTCGGGACACCTCTGCCTCTCCTGCAGGGGAAGGGGCCTGTGCGGCAAGGCGAGGTGCCCCGTTCTGCTCAGGGCTGAAGCGCTGGCCAGGGTGGGAAGGGGGCTTTCTTCAAGGGTGTGGGGTTCCTCCCCTCCCTCCGTCTTCGTGGGAAGGCTGGGGTATCCCAGGGTGTACGCGGGTCCCATGCTGCCACCCTACCTGGGGGATACGAGCCTCCTGGACGCGCCGGAGAGCTGGGTGGAGAGGAGCGTGGAAGAAATCGTGGGCTTCCGGTCCTCGCTTGTGAGGGGAAAGAGGAGGGAGAGGGTGGAGGCCGCCAGGGAGGGGGGCAGGTTCGTGGAGATGCTCCAGGAGATGGCCATGGGGAAGCAACCGGTGGAGGCTGAGGTCTTTCTGAGCAAGAAGCCCTCCGGCTTCCTCACCCTGGGGGAAGAAGTACCGCCGATGGGGCCTTCCGCCCCTCTGCGGGAGATGAGGGTTTCCCAGGTGAGGACGGATGAGAGGATGGAGCGGGCCTTCCACGACGGGGACCTGAAGGCGCAGGAGGCGGTGGTGGAGCTCTACCGGGAAGGTGTGCCGGTGAGCAGGATCCAGAGGGCCTTCAGCGTGGGTGTCTTCGGCCTGAGGGACCGCAGGAGGCTGGTCCCCACTAGGTGGAGCATCACGGCCGTGGATGCCATCCTCTCCCAGGAGCTGGTAGAGAGGCTCAAGGACTTCGACACCTTGGACGAGTACCGCGTTTATTCTCTCCGACACCACGGCAACCTCTTCCTGGCCATCCTCATGCCCGAGAAGTGGAGCTTCGACTGGATCGAGAGCTGGTTCCCGGGGACCACCTGGAACCCAGCGGGGGCCGCTTCACCGGCCGTGATGGGAGACTGGGAGCCCTACCAAGGGAGAAGGGGCTACCCGGAGATAGGGGGGTGCTACTACGCCTGCAGGCTGGCGGTGGCGGAGAGGCTGGTGGAGGAGGGAAGGCAGGCCTCGGCCGTGGTCCTGAGGGAAATCCACCCAGGCTTCCTCCTCCCCCTGGGGGTCTGGTTCGTGAGGGAGTGCGTGAGGAAGATGCTCAGGGGGGAACCGGAGAAGTTCGAGACCCTGGAGGAGGCCCTGGCCCGCGCCCGAACCAAGCTCACCGTTCCCCTGGAGGAGTGGGTGAAACACAGCGGTCTTCTCAGGCGATGCCTCTTCCAGAGGAAGCTCACGGAGTTCTGGAGGGGGGAGCACGCAGCGCGGAAAGGGGCTTGAGGTGAGGGAGGTCAGGAGCAGGAGCCTGCTGTGCAGGACCAGCCTGCCCGGGCTCCACTACTCCCTCAACCCCTACCGGGGCTGCCTGCACGGCTGCCTCTACTGTTACTCCCCATCTTTTTTGAGGGAGACCAGGCCCTGGGGGAGGTTCGTGGACGTGAAGATCAACGCCCCCGAGGTGCTGAAGGAGGAGGTGAGGAAAAAACCGAGGAAGACGGTGGGGGTGGGGACGGTGACCGATCCCTACCAGCCCCCCGAGGCCAGGTTCGGACTCACGAGGGAGTGCATACGCATCCTGCTTGAAGAGGGCTTCCCGGTGTGCGTCCAGACCAAGTCCGACCTCATCCTCAGGGACCTCGAGCTTCTTTCAGGGGGAAACTCCGAGGTGGGGGTGACCATCACCACGCTGGACGAGGGAATCGCCAGGGCGCTGGAGCCAGGAGCCAGCACCCCTCGCAGGAGAGCGAGGGTGCTCGAGGAATTTTCCTCCAGGGGGATCAGCACCTGGCTTTTCCTCGGTCCCCTCCTTCCCTCCCTGACCGACTCGGAGGAGAAGATAAGGGAGGTGGTGGAGGTGGCAGCCTCCACCCGGAGCCTGCTGATCTACGACAGGCTGAACCTGAAGAGGGGGGTGATGGGGAGGCTGAGGGAGACCCTGGAGGAGCTCTCCCCAGAAACCCTGGGGATCCTTCTCTCGCCCTCCCTCCGCTCCAGGGCCTGGAAGGAGGAAAGGGAGAGGATAGAGAGGGTGTGCAGGGAGAAGGGGGTGAGGTGCGAGCCTGCCTTCGGCTCATCCTAATCTGAAGCTCCTCTCCGCAAGGAGGGGGACCCCAGCTCTCTCCGCCTCCTCCTTAACCCTCCTCGCCGCCTCCGCCGCCCTGCCCGCCTTTCCCACGATCCTCATCCTCACCTCCAGCCTGCCGAAGAGGGGATACATCCCCACCACCACCCCGCATTCCCTCTCCAGCTCCTCCGCCAGCCCGCTGAACCTGGTCTCCTCGGATCCCAGCGTCAGCTCCACCACCTCCCTCTCCTCCCCCCTTCCGAGGAGGGGCTCCACCTCCTCGGCGAAGATCACCTTCAGCTCCACCGGCACGCCCGGAAGGAGGAACAGCGTGACCTCCCCGGCGGAGAGCCTGATGCCCGGCGCCATGCCCAGCCGGTTCTTCAGTATCTCTCCCCCCTCGGGCACCAGGCTCATCTTCATGATCCACTCCCTTCCCCCTAGTTCTATGCCCCATCGGCTGAGCTTCTCCAGTTTCTCCTCCAGCTCCCTTCGGGCCACCTCGTGCTGGACCAGCCTTCTCCCCAGCCTCTTCGCCACGGCCTCCCTGGTCCTGTCGTCCGGAGTGCCGCCCAGCCCGCCGCACACGAAGACGAAGCGGGACCCAGCCATCACCCACTCCAGTCCCTCCTCTATCTCCTCCTCACCGTCTCCCACCACCCCAATCTTCCTCACCCTGAACCCGAGGGCGTTCAGCCTTCCCGCCAGCCAGGAGGCGTTCTCCTCCCTCACCGTCCCGTCCAAGATTTCGTTACCCACCACCAGGAGGGAGCACTCCATCCTTCTCCTCTCTGGACGGCTTCCTATTAGACACCCACCCCAGGCTCCTTCGAGACGGGAGAGCGGCTTTCTACCCTTTCTGTCCCACAGGGAAAGAAGTTGCGGAATCCTGGCTTAATACCAGGTTTAATAAGGCGAGAGACGGTATGTTTCTTGCGGAGAAAAAAGGAACCTCAACCGCAGCCCTAGCGGCGATACTGGCCGGTTTAGGGATAATAGCGGGTGCTTACCTCCTCTATCACTACGTACTGACCCTGGGTTACGGATCTACTCTCACACCGGCCCGAGCTGGAGGGTACCTGGAAAACCACCTTCCCCGTGACCTTTCGCATCCAGACCGATTTTCGAAACTGGCCCGAGCTTGAGGAGGTGGGCTCGGAAGAGCGGATGGTCACCTGGGTAGTAACAAGAGGCAGCTCCGAAAACACGGTGCGCATCGAGCAGCGCTTCACCGTTTCCAGCCGGCAGCTGGTTTCAGGCTCCGGCTACGTCCCCGATGTCTCTCCCTCTTTCTTCACGGGTATCGTCAGCGGGTCGAGATTGACGGTGATGAGCGGCAGCAGGATCGTGGGAGAGTTCAGCTTCACCTCCGACCTCATACAGGGTACTTGGGATGACTCATGGTCCATGGGGTACACTCAGAGGGTTTACACGGACACCAACGCCCTCATTCTGAACAGGGAGTAAAACCACCCATTGAAGGTTTCGCGCCTCGAATCATTTGGCTGCCTGAAGCAAAGACTTCTTTTGTGGAGCCGCCGGTGGGGATCGAACCCACGACCTACCGCTTACGAGGCGGTCGCTCTACCGGCTGAGCTACGGCGGCTTCCTCTTTTCTTTGAACATGAAAGTAAAAGTCTGTCCCCCTTGAGCCCTCTTCAGCCCCTTCGGACGGACCTGGACCCCCCGGTGAAGGCTAAAAACTTTCTTTTCCACCCACCTTGACGGGGCGCTTCCCCCGGTAGCCATGGCCCCTCGAGCGAAGCGATGAAAAGGGCGTCCACACGCCGGGGAACAGCCCCGTCGCCCGAAGCTTCCGGAAAAAACTCCTCCGGCTAGACCTCGGGAATCAGATCGCAGAAGTAGAAGTCCCCCCTCTTCACGACCTCGCCTTTTTCGAAAGGAACCGGATACCTGAAAATCGGGCCATCCCACACAAAGCAATGATACTCCCCTTTCTCCCCCGCCGGATCCACGGAGGAGGGGAGCTCCCTGAGGAAGTTCCTGTCCACCTCCCTGCCCAAAAAGGAGGGGTTCAGCACCCTCCCGTCCACGCACACCACCACCGCACGAAAGCCGGCGCTCAAAAACTCACCCACGAGCCTGCTGCTCCCCCTCCCCCAGAGGGGAAAGTATCCGACCGCACCCCCGGCTAGCAGTTTTTCCTCCCTGTACCTCCTGACCTCCTCCAGCCAGACGTCCCCGAAGACCCAGCCTCTCACTCCCTTCTCCAGAAAGCCCCGCACCGCCTCCCCCATCCTCCTCTCATACTCCTCGTTCGAACACTCCCTGGGAAGGTAGACCAGGTGGAGGGGGAAACCCAGCGCCCTGGCCTGTTCCTCCACCAGCTCCCTCCTTACCCCGTGCATGCTCACCCTCTCATAACCTTCCGTGAGAACGGTGAGCAGGCACACAGGCACCGCCCTTCCCTCCCTCAGGACTCGCCAGAGAGCATGGGCGCTCTCCTTTCCACCGCTCCAGGAGACCACGACGGCTTCAGGGGAAAAGGCTCACCACCTCCCCGATCGGCTTTTCCCTTCCCGCGAAATGGGTCACCTTCTTCAGGTACTTGCCCGCTTCCCCCGCCGCCTCCTCCACCTCCCAGGGGTGAGGAGCCCTCCACCTCCCGTTCACGGCGAGATAGACATCTAGGTGATAGGGGATGGTATCATCCAAGGGGGAGATGAACCTGGCTATCTTCCCTATTTCCCCCTTTTCCACCAGACCGGAAAGATGTACGGTCTCCGCGGAAAGGGGGATGCCCTCTTCGTGGACTTTCCTAAAGTTCTCCAGTACCCTTCGGTTGTCCCTTCCGGTCAGGAACCGGTGGAGGGGGGAAGAGTGGGCCTTCAGGCTCATGCAAATGCCCTCAACCTCCTCCGGCACCCCATCCGGCAGCTGGCAGCCGTTGGTCAAAAAATGTACTTGGATTCCCCTCTCCCCCAGCTCCCGGATGAGGAGGGGGAGATGGGGGTCGAGGGTGGGCTCACCCCCCACCAGAAAAGCCCTGCCCGGCCCTGCTCCGTCCAGGAGCCCCAAGAGCTCCCTCAAGCTCAAGAGGCGTGGCTTGCCCCTAGGGGGTTCCCCGAGGTGCACATCGTAGGGAAAGCCCCTCCCCACGCAGCCCAGGCAGCTGAAGTTGCACCCGCGGAAATGGAGGTAAACCTCCCTCAGGCAGGAAGACCGGGCGAGGTGATGGACCCTCACCGTAAAACTGGATATCCAGCTTATTTAAATATTGGATATACCATCCAATAAGATGGAGGAGCTCTTCCCCTCCGGTAGGTTCAAGCTCTTCGTCCTCTTCGGAGCTCTGCTGGTGGGAATGAGCAAGCTGCTCTATCTCTCGGGGATAACCCTTCCCAACCTGGAGCTCGTGATACCCACGCTGGTGGTCGTGGGCTCCTTCTCCCCTCCCCTGAAGGAAGGGCTCTGGGGATGGGTGACCCGCTACTTCGGGGTGGTGGCCCTCCTGGCGGTCTTCCTCACGGACCTTGCCGTCTGGGGCCCGAGACCCATCTACCTCTTCACCTGGACGGGCTTTCTCCTCGCCTGGTCCCTCGGCCTCCGCAGCAGGCTCTCCCCCTTCGAAAAGCTCGGCAGGCTCCTCGGCTCCAGCCTGGTCACCACGGCCATCGCCATCCTTCTCTTCGACTTCTGGACCGGAATCGTGGGGTGGTCGCTCCTGCACGCGCCCCTCTGGGTCTCCTTCATAGGGCAGGTGCCCTTCACCCTCTACCATCTCTGCTCCCTCGTCTTCGTCCCCCCGCTGGTGGGAATGGCCAGGCTCCTCGTCAGGGTGGGAATCCCCGTCCCGACGGCCGCCCGAGCCGGAAGAAGGTCTTCCCTCCAAACCAGAATCCCCGAGTGAAAGCTCGCGGCGAACTGGCGCCGGGGGAGGGATTTGAACCCTCGAGACCTCAAAGGGTCAACAGCTCTCGAGGCTGTCGCCTTACCTGGCTAGGCTACCCCGGCCCCTGAGAAGGTGGGCGACCGAAAATATAGCCTAAGTGGAACCCAGGAGCCTGACCAGGAAGTCGCAGTGGGGATCCCTGTTGGAGTAGCACCTCAGCTCCTCCACCCTGCAGTCCTTGCCCGTGAAGTGCTGGGTGGCCCCGGCGATGAAGCCCGCCAGGTAGTGACAGGCCTTTCTTCCCACCCTTCCCGTCTCCCTGGCGATGAAGCTCCCCCTCCTGAACCTCAGGATCCTCCCCCCCTTCTCCCCCAGGAGCTCTATCTCCCCCAGTCCGCTCTCAACGAAGAAGATGTCCGTGTAGATGGTCCTCTCCTTCAGGCTCTTCTTCCCCAGCCCGAAGGTGCGGTAGAGCCACTGGGCCACCCTCTTCCCCGACCTGAAGCCCGTGTCGTAGAGGAAGGTGTTGCAGGTGTCCCTCCAGATGTCCTCCCTCACCTCCATCGGGGGTGCGAACTCCAGAATTTCTCCCGCGTCCACCAAGCATCCCATCCACATCTCAAAGGCCTTCTTCCAGTGGCGGCTCAGATACTCCTCTATCTCCTTCTTTGCCTTCCGATATTCCCCCTCCATCGTTTCTCTTTTCCAAGCCTGGATAAAAGCCTTGGAATCACAGAAAGTCGGCCAAGCTGGTCTGTTTCTCGGCATCGCTCTCAAACACCGACTTTATGTCACTCTCCATCAGCTTCAGACGCTGCTTGGTGTATTCTCTCACTCCGAACTCCTCCGCCACCCTCATGGCGGTGCGCAGGTACTTTTCCACACCCCCTCTGGGAACGGTGAGGACGAGGTTCCCCCCGCACTCGCTGCAAACCCCGGTGAGGGGAAGGCGCCTGTACTTCGCGTTGCAGCTCGTGCACCTGAACTGCTGGGTGGAGAACTTGCGCAGGTTGCCCTTCAGGTCCGGGATGAGGTGGTGCTCTATCACCCTCTCCGCCACATCCCTCTCGTCCACCGCCCTGATCTTCCTGGCCAGGTTCAGCTGCGCCATCACCTTCTCCTCCATGGTCTCCAGGGTGGAATAGATGGAGACGAGGGGTCCACTGGAGAGGTCCGAGGTGTGCACGTTGAAGGCCAGGCCCTCGTACTGGCCCCTGGTCCCGAGCCTCTTCTCCACGGTTTCCATCCTGGCCAGCACCTCGCTGGGATGAACCTGTTTGAGGGTGGCCTCGTAGAACTCGAGCGGGTACCTGAACATGACATCCATGTTGTGGACCTCCTTGTCCACCTCCCTGGGATCTATCCTCAGGTTGAGGACGAGGGGGGCATCCATGAAGCCCCCCCTGCTCGCGGGGAGGAACTTCCTGCTGAAGTTGAGGAGGGCATCCAGCAGGAGCATCACGGCATCTTCGTCGCCGTCGCAATCGCGGCGCTTGGCGGCGTGGAAGTAGGGGTGGGCATAACCCACGTTGGCCTTCGTGAAGCCCACTATTCTCCCCACCATGCCCACGGAGGTGTGGGGGGAAAGACCCAGAACCAGGTGGCCCAGGAGGTCCTCCTTGCGCTGCGCCCTGTAGTAGGGGGGCAAACCGTAAAACTTCTGGAGGAGCTCGTCCAGGAACTTGGAAACCCCGAGCAAGTACTTGGCACCCTCTTCACAAAGGAGGAGATCCTGCACCTTCAGCTCCACCAGCTGATCCTCCCTCTCCAGGGGCTCCCCCAGGTAGTCCCTGGTGTAGCCGAGCTCCCTCAGACGCTCCACCGAGACCCCCACCTCTTTGGGACGGAAATGGGTGAGAGGAAGGTTGGTGGCATCGAAGCGCACGGTCCCGTCCTTGAACACGCGCAGACCATGCTTCGCCCTTAGAATTCCTTTCTCCAGGGGCTCCGGCACTTTGTAGGCGCTGCTCATCCCCCTCACACCCTTGAGGTCCGCCGGCGCCTTTTCCCCCAGCCTTTTCTCGGCCTCCTCCAGCATTTCCTTCAGGTTCACCAGCCTCTCGCTGAAGAACTCCTCCCTCGCCCCGCAGGTCTGGCACCTCCCCCTGGCGGGTCTGCCGCACTTGGGGCAGAGCTTCACGAACTCCGTTTTCTCCCCGCAGGAGGGGCACTTCCTTGTGATTCCCAGCGTGCCGCAGGAGGGGCACTTCAGGTTCGCCAGCTCCACCCTCAGTTCCTCCCTGGAGGAGGCGGCCTTCAGGAGGCTCCTGGTGGGACCACCCGCCTGCCCCACCGGAAAGAGGAGGTGGGGAGGGGGATCCATCTCCCTGGGCTTCGCCTTCTCCGGCCTCCCCATCTTGCTCCCTATCCAGGTGGGGGCCTTCCTCCTGACGGGAAAGCCGGCCACTTTCTCCAGCAGGAGCATCACGTCCCTCTCATCCTCCGCCTCCAGCCTCTCCGTGGTCCTCTCCCTTCCCTTCAGAATCCCCAGCGTCCGGCAGAGGGGGAGGGCGTGCTCCTCTATCCTGACCCTGTCCCCCTCCACCCGGTGGGGCACGCAGAGGAGCTCCAGGATCCTCTTGGGCTCCCTTTCAAGCGGCAGGGTCAGACCCTTGAGCTCTTCCCCCTCGAACTCGGCCTCCCCCCGGCACAGCCACCTGGCCAGCCTGAGGAGGTCCTCCCTCTCCACCTCGTGGTAGAGGTAGGTGTACCAGGGATGAAGGGGAACTCCCAGCTTCTCCGAGATTTCCACCGCCAGCCCGGGGGGAGGGACGGGATAGGGGGGGAAGAGGTAGGGGGAGAGATCCTGCGGGAACCCCTTACCCGCCCGCTCCACCTCCTGGGCCCACCACTCCTCGCAGTATCCCGCGGGGAGAAGGGGATGGTTGTTCTCCAGGAACTCCCCGAAGTCCACCAGGAGGTCCCCCAGGCACAGGATTTCCTCTATCTGACCTTTCAGCCTCTCCGCCTCCTCCACGGAGGAAACCCTCACCACGGAGCCGTCCTGGAGCTTCACCGTGGGACCCTCTATGGTATCCACGGGGGCCACGGCCCCCCCCTTGCCGGGACGCTCCAGCTTGAGCTGCGTGCCCACCGCGAGAAAGCCTCCCAGCACCACCATGGTGGCGGGGTGCACACCCACCGCCGCTATGCCCGTGTTCCTCGCTCTCCCGTACCTGAGCCTGAAGCCACCGGGCCTTCCGGGGTAGGAGATGACGGGCCTCCCCCCTATCACCTCCTCCAGGTACCTGGCCTCCTCCACCTCCTCCTTCTCCGAAGCGGGATGCTGCATGAGCTCCTCCAGCCAATCCCATCCCTCCATCCCCAGCTTCCTCACGTACTTCATGATCTTGGGGGCCTTCTGGAGCACGCCCTCCGCGAGGGCCAGGACGGCACCACCCCTGACGAAGTTGTGTCCCACCCTGGGAAGGTCGCGGTAGGCCGTCACCATCACCTCCCTGTGCGTGGGCTCACCCGTGATCTCCACGGGAAGGTTGCGCACCGCCAGCCTGACCTCGTCCGGACTGGGGGTGTACTGGAGGTGGGAAATCTCGGAGGAGTAGAGGTTGACCTCCTCCACGAACCTCTCCACCTCGCTCTTCGTGGGCTTGTATCTGTCCAGCAAGAGCTTCCTGCGCACGAAGTCCCCCGCCAGCACGGCCAGGGCGGCGGCCGTCCCGCCCGCGGACCTTATCGGCCCGGAGAAGTACAGGGCCAGGTACCGGCTGCCATCGGGATTCCTCTCTATCCTCACCTCCGTGAGACCCTCCAGGGGAGCTGCCACCGCTATTCCCTCGGTGATGATAGCCAGGGCCGTGCGCACGGCCTGCTCCGCCCTCTTCTCGTCGCTCGGCTCCTCACCCACCACCCCGTCCACGATCATCTCCGCCACCTTCAGGGCGAGCTCCTCGCGGGACATCTTCCCCTCCAGCTCCCTTATCACCCTGCTCACCCCGGGGGGCCCCACCATCTCCTCCACCCTGGAGGCCATGTCCTCCGCCTGGGGGATTTCGGGCTCCAGCTCGGGATCTTTTCCCTGCAGCCTGGCCCTGCGGGCGATCTCGTAGGCTTCCTCCACCCTGCGCTCTATCTCCGAGAAGTACGCCTCAACCGACTGGCTCATCTCCACCTTCATCCTCTCACCAAGTCAGGAAGCCTCTCCAGAACCAAATCCGGTCTCCTCCCTCCCTCGAGGCCCCTCAGGTCCTCGCGCCTGGTGACCCCGCTCAAGACCAGGATCGAAACCATCCCCAGCCTCCTGGCGGGCGCCACGTCCAGGTCCAGCCTGTCCCCCACCGCCGCCGTCTCCCCCGGCCTCGTCCCCAGGAGGCGGAGGGCCTCCCTGTACATCCTGGTGGAGGGCTTCCCCATGATCCTGGGCCTCCTGCCCGAAGAAAAAGAAAGGGCCGCAACCATGGCCCCGGCCCCTGGGAGGAGCCCCCTCTCGGTGGGGTAGGTGGGATCCGCGTTGGTGGCCAGGAACTCCGCCCCCCGGTTCAGGGCCCTGAGAGCCGCCTCCAGCTTCCTGTAGTTGAACTTCCTGTCTATTCCCACCACCACGTAATCCGCCTCCGCCGATTCCCTCTCCCCCACCAGCCTCATTCCAGCCCTCCTCAGCTCTTCCCTCAGCCCCCCTTCCCCCACCACATAGACCCTCGCCCCGGGCGACTTTCCCCGGAGGTACTCGGCCGTGAGATAGCCTGAGGTCAGGATCTCCCCGGGATGGGCGGTGATTCCCATTTTTCCCAGCTTTGCGGCATATCCCCCTCTCGAGAGGGAGGAGTTGTTGGTGACGAAGGCTACCTTCCTGCCCTTCCCCCTCCACTCGTGAAGGAACTCAGCCACCCCCTCCACGGATTTGTTTCCCACGTAAACGACCCCGTCCAGGTCCAGCACCAGGGCACGAAGCTCAGGCAAAATCTATCACCCAGGGATGGTTCTTCTGGAGGTCCATCACCGTCACCCTCCCGGGAGTGGGAACGATACCCCTCTCCCTCATGTAGCTCGTCATCCCCTGGAAGGTCCCGGAGTTAACGGCCCAGACCTTCTTGTACTTCCCGAGCCCCGAGATATGGATGTGCCCGCAGTGAAGCACGTCGGGGACCTCGTCTATGACCAGAAAGTCCCTTTCCTCCGGCACCACCGCCACCTTCCCCCCGTACATGGGAGCTAGGTGCCTCTTCTTCAGAAGCCTTATCATCATGGAGGAGACCTCGTTCCTGCCTTCTCCCGGCAGGGTGGAAGCCAAGTCGTCGAAGCTCCTACCGTGGTAAATCAGGAACTTCACCCCGTGCAGGGAGACCCAGGCGGGGTTGCCCACCATCACCGAGTTCAGGTCGTACAGTCTCCCCCCCACCTCCCGCGGAATCGCTGGCTGGGGCTCGGAGGGCCTGACCGCGTCGTGGTTCCCCGGTGCGAGGATGATCTTTATGTAATCGGGCACCCTCTCCAGCAATCTGGCCACCTCCTCGTACTGCTGGAAGATGTCGTCGAGATAGAGCTCCTCTTCCTGCTGGGGATAGATCCCTATTCCGTCCACCAGGTCGCCCGCCACCACGAGGTACTTCGTCCTGCTCGCCATGTCCCTCTGAGAAGCCTTCCCCACCTTCCCCTCCAGCCAGCTGAGAAACTTCTCAAAGGTCCCACGAAGGAACATCTTGCTCCCCACGTGGAGGTCCGAGATGAGGACGGCGCAGACCGGCTCCTCGGCCCTGTTGGCGGCTGCCCGCACGGGCAGGTCGGGCCATACTATGTCCCTGGCCACTATCCTGGGGAGCTTGTCCCCCGAGCGCACCGTCCCCTCCACCCCTATCACCTCGTCGGGCACGACCTCCGCTGCCTTCTCCATGAGCTCCTCGCTCTTTCCCCTGAAGACCCAGACCGCCGCCTGTCCCGTGGGGTCCTCCAGCCTTATGAGGAGGTGTCCCCCTGCCGTCTCCCTCCTCTCCGCCACCATCCCCACCACCCTCACCAGCTCCCCTTCCTCCATCCCCCTCAGCTCCCTCAGCGGCAGTGCATCCGCGTAGTCGCTCCTCTCCCTGAGGAGGCCCCTCAGCCTCTCGTATCTGTCCAGGAAGAGGTTGAGAAAGTCCTTCACCTCCCCCCTGCTGTAGCTCTTTCCCGTGACGTCCCTCAGCACCTCCACCCTGGCCTCCACCTCCGCCGCCAGAGGTTTGAAGCTGGTGTGGGAGAGCTCCATCCTCCCCTCCTCCTGAACTTCTGGCGCCGGTTCCAGGACCCTCCTCACGAGCTCTTGGGTGACGATGAACTCCTTCCCCCTGAGGGCCAAAAGCACCTTCTCCGCCTCCTCCTCCCCCCTCCCCTCCAGGAGCCTGAGGGCCTCCGGAGTGAGGCACATCTGCGCCTCTTGGAATTTTCTTACCAGGCTTCCCCCGTCCATTCCCATCCCCCAAGCTTCGCCTGGCGAAGAAGAGAAACGGTGTGGGGGAGGAGCATCCCATCCCCCTCCAGCATCTTTCTGAGCTGCCGTGTGGGGAGGTTGAGGGAAATCTCCTTGGTCCTGCCGTACCTGCCGCTGTTGAGGATTCTGGTGCTCACCACCCCCAGCATCTCAAGCTCCGAGAGAAGATCGCTCACCCTGCGGGGGGTGAGGGGATCCAGGCCCTTCTGGAGGCTCACCCTCCGGTAAGCCTCATAGACCTCCCCCGTGGTCACCTTTTCCGCACCCCTCTCCACCAGGAGCAAAAGACTGAAGAGCAGCAGCTTGGACTGGCTGGGGAGGGTGCGGACGATTTCCACCATCTTGTCCTCCTCCAGCTTTTCGTAGGCTCTTCTCACGTGCTCCAGCGTAACACGCATCGCTCCCTCCTGCTCCGACAGCTCACCCGCAACCCTCAGGAGATCCAGCGCCCTCCTGGCGTCACCGTGCTCCCTCGCCGCGTGGGCCGCACAGAGGGAGAGAACCCCCCCTTCCAGAGCCCCGGGCTGGAAGGCCCCGGAAGCCCTCTCTTCCAAGATGTCCCTCAGCTGGAGGGCGTCGTAGGGGGGGAACACCAGCTCTTCCTCCCCCAAGCTGCTCCTCACGCGCGGATCCAGGTAGTGGGTGAACCTGGCATCGTTGGAGATCCCTATCACGCTCACCTTTGCCCTCTCCAGCTCCGAGTTCACCCTGGTGAGGTCGTAGAGCACCTCATCCCCCTTCTTCACCACCATCCGGTCCACCTCGTCCATCACTATGATCAGCACGCGCTCCTCCGAGTCCAGCACCCTGAGGAAGGTCTCGTACAGCACATCGATGGGCCAGCCGGTCGTGGGGACGGAGGAGGTGCCGTTCAGGAGGGAGTTGGTGAGGGTAGCCAGCACGCGGTACCTGGTGTTCACCCTCTCACAGTTCAGGTAAATCCCCTTTATCCCCCGGTTCAGCTTTCTCCCCATTTTCTCCAGCTCTCCCAGCACGTACCTCACGGTAGCCGTCTTACCGGTCCCCGTCTTCCCGTAGATGAAGACGTTGGAGGGGGTCTCACCCCTCAGGGGAAAGGATAGAATCCTCGCCAGCCTCCCGATCTGCTCCTCTCTGTGTGGGAGCCTCTCGGGCAGGTAGCTGGGCCGGAGAAGCTCACGGTTCCTGAAGATCTGGCTTCTCTCCGTCCAGCTCCCGAAGAGTTCTCCTTCCCTCATTTTCCCCCACCTTCAACCTCTTACTCATCCACTTTCTCCACTCCTCTATCCCCCTGCCCAGCTCCTCCAAGAGCACCCTTTCCTCCGGCAGGGCACCCTTGGCCTGGGAGGGAAAGGGGGCCAAACGCACGAGCTTCTGCAGGCGCAGCTCCAGGAAATCTTCCGCCGCCCTCCTGAGTTCTTCCGCCTCCTCCTCCCCCCTCTCCCTGCGGTACTCTATCTCCTCCGCCAGCAGCGCGTAGAAACCCTGCGGAAGGGGCTGGAGCCCCGGCTGTTTACCCTCCAGGAGCAGGAGCTTCCTCACGGCGGCCAGTCCCAGCGGGTTGAGGGGCTCCGCCAGCCCGTGCCTCCTCAGCACCCTCATCTGCCAGTGCTCCAGCTCGACCCTTTCTCCCTCCCTCCAGGAGGATGGGCCGCCGCCCAGATCCGCCTCAAAATCCTTCCTGACCGTGCAGTGGACCTTCATCCTTTAAACACCCTCGTCACGTAACCTGTCTTGGGCTCGTAGAGGAAACCCTCCCTCTTCTCTCCCTCTATCCACTTGAGAACGAAGCTCTCCTCTATTCCCTCCCCCTTGGCCCTCTGCACGATTTCTTCTATCGGGGCCATGCCGCCGTGCTTGTTCTCCAACTCCCCTATGAGGTCCATCACCTTCTGGGCCTTGTCCCTCTGGCTCTTGGTCTTCCCCGTGATGATGGAGTCTATATCCACCTTTCCCGTGGCGGTGTCAACGCCTGCCTCCTGCAGGTACTTGGAGATGAGCTCTATGCCCCTGCTCGCATCCTCCTCCGTCACCTCCTCCCTGAAGTGCATCCTGGCGCTGGCCTTGGCCAGTCTTATGATGGACTCAAGCTGCCTGGGGGTGATGGGCACCGGCTCCCCCCTTTCCGCCACGCTCCTGTACTTGACATAGAACTCCTCCATCCTCTTGATCACCTTCTCGTCCTTCAACTTGGGGTGGATGTGCTTCCTAGCGTAGATGATCAGCTTCCGCAGCATTTCGGAGTCTATGGGGGGTCTGGCTATCTCCGGCTTCCTGTGAAGCTCCAGCATGTGCTTCGCAATTTTCTTGTCGGTCTCCCCGTGCGGTTCGTCCCTTATGATGAAGATGAGGTCGAACCTGGACAGGATCACCGGCTCCAGACCTATCTGCTGGACCAGGTTGCGGTTCCTGTCCAGTCTGCCCATCTTGGGGTTGGAGGCTGCGAGCACGGAGGTTCTAGAGTTGAGGGTGGCCACTATTCCGGCTTTGGCCACTGAAATCGTCTGCTGCTCCAACGCTTCCAGGATGGCACTCCTGTCTTCATCCGCCATCTTGTCAAATTCGTCTATGCATGCTACCCCACCGTCGGCTATCACCAGCGCACCCGCCTCCAGGGTCCACCCGCCTCCGAGATCATCCCTGACCGCCGCCGCCGTCAGCCCCGCTCCCGTGGCCTTCTTCCCGGAGGTGTACAGGCCCCTCGGAGCCACGTTGGCCGTCCAGGAGAGAAGCATGCTCTTCGCCACGCCTGGATCTCCAGTGAGGAGGATGTGGATGTCCCCTCTTATCCTGGTCCTGTCCGGAAGCTCCAGGGGATCGCAGCCGAAGAGCATCAAGGCTATTCCCTCCTTCACCGCCTCGTAACCGTGCACGCTGGGCGCCACGGACTTGATGACGTTGTGGTAGAACCAAGGATCCTTGATCAATTCCTTTATCTTCTTCTCGTCCTCCTCCGTGAGCTCGGTCTCCTCCACCCCTTTTTGCAAAACCTCCAGGTGGGAAACGTAGAGCACCTTTCTGAAGGTTTTCATCTTCCTCTGCTTGACGCTCTCCTGGAAGACCTCCAGAATCCCGCTCATCACCACATGATTGCCCGGAACCGCTACGTCGACCAGGTCGTCCCTCACGATGCAGTCCAGCATCATGGGCATGCGTCCTCCCCTCAGCTCCTCGTGCTTCTCCTGAACCCTGAGGCTCTGCCAGTCCCTGAACTCCGACTTCTCCACCTCCAGCTTGAAGGGACCTCTTCTCCTGCAGTTGGGGTTCTGACAGCTGAGGGGCTCCCTGAAAATCTCCTCGCTCTGCGGAACCGAGTTAAGCTCTCCGCAGTGCAGGCACCTGAAGAGGGCTTCCCTTATCTCTGGCTTTATCTCGCTGGCCCTCGTGAGAATGCCCTCCACCTGTATGAACTTCCCCACGTGCCCCGCCCTCAAGTTGCGAATTTTGACGACCTCTCCTGACCCCTTCACCCTCAGCTGCATCTTCGGGTTGCCGCTCTCTTCGGCCAGCAGCTCGTTCGCTACACGGAAGAAGCGATGCGGGGACTTCAGCAGGGAGTCGGCCAGAAATCCCTTCTCGTGGGCTATCAGGTCATCGAACTCCACCACCAAAGAGGTTTTCCCCGCGGCCTGAGCAGCCTCCAGCTCTTTTCTGATCTTCCTGCGGGAGAAGAACTCCCTCAACTTCTCCTTGAGCTCCTCCTCAGCCCCGGCAAGTTCTTCCAAGAGTTTCCCCCCGCTTAACCGTCGGTCCGAAGAGAGCTCTTATCTCCCCATCGGTGACAAAAAAGAATTCTCTTTTTTTAGGACGGTGAAATTTTTTTACCTCCATAAAAATTGGACGCATATCTTTTCCACCTCCCTCCCGACTTTCTACCGCGTTTCAGTCGGTGTAACAAAAAAGGGCTTCTCCCAGAGAGGTGACCCGAAGTTACCGCCCCATCACGGACCCGTTGGGTCACCTGAGTTTTATGTATCGATAAGCCTCCGCCGCCGAATCGAAGGCGTAGTGGATCCTGTTAAAGCCCCTTCTGAACTCCTCAACATCGGCAGCCACCCTGCCCGGGTTTTCCCCCCTCACCACCCTGAGGATGAACTCTGCCACCCTTCCCATCTCCTCCTCCTTCATCCCCAGCCTGGTGACCTCCGAAACCCCCAGTCTAATCCCGCCGGGGTTTTGGTAGTGTCTGCCCTCCCTGATGTCCCAGGGCAAGAGGTTGCGATTGACCAGAATGTTGGCCTTCTCCAGCTTCTCCTCCAGCTCCCTTCCCCCTCCCTCCTTCACCACCTCCACCAAAATGGTGTGGGAAGAGGTGAAACCCAGATCAGCACCTATTACCCTCAGCCCGCCTTCGTAAAGCTCCTCCGCCAGGGCCCTGGCGTTCCTCACTATCTGCCTCGCATACTCCCTCCCGAACTCGAGCATCTCTGCAAGCGCCACGTTCAGTGCCGCCACGCAGTGGAGGTGGTGATTGCTCACCACACCCGGAAACACCGCCCTGTTGACCGCTTCCGCCAGTTCCTTCCTGCACATGATCATTCCGTGCTGGGGCCCAGGAAGGGTCTTGTGGGTGCTGCAGGTCATTACGTCCGCACCCTCCCTGAGTGGCTCCTGGAACTGCTTCCCCGCTATCAGCCCGGCCACGTGGGCGGCGTCATATCCTATGTATGCTCCCACCTCCTGGGCCACCTCTTGAAACTCCTTCACGGGATGCGGAAAGAGCATAACGCTACCTCCGAAGAGGAGGAGCTTGGGCTTGAACTCCCTAACCTTCCTGATGGCCGCGTCCACCTCTATGTTCATCTTCTTCTCGTCAAAGGGCCAGTTCTCCACCTCCAGCCCGTGAACCGCTCCAGCCGTCCCCCCCAGCTTCTTCTTCCCCATGCTTATGTGGCCCCCCGCGGGAATGGCAAGACACATCATCCTGTCACCAGGCTCCGTGAGGGTGGTGTACATCGCTAGGTTGGCCACCACCCCTGAAACGGGCTGCACGTTCACATGCTCCGCTCTGAAGAGTTCCTTCGCCAGCTCTATGCACAGAAGCTCAACCTGGTCTATGTATTTGCACCCCGCGTAGACCCTCTCGCCCGGCCAGCCCTCGGCGTACCTGTGCTGAAAGTCCGTGAGCAGGGCCTCCCTCACGGCGAGGCTCGTGACATTCTCGCTGGCGATGAGGTTGATGGTCCTCTCCATCCACTCGTGGTGCTGTCTAAGGAGTTCGAAGGTCCGCTCGAAGGCCTCCCTGGGGGTCCTCCCCCTCACCTCACCGCCCCCAGTATCTCCTCCTTCTCTCCCTCCAGCTCCACCGCGCCTTCCGAAACCCTCACCGCCTCCTCGGGATCCTTCATCACGCTGCCCGTGGCCACACATACCACCCTCTCGTCCCTGTCCACCTCACCTGCTTCCACCAGCTTTTTAAGCCCTGCCAAAGCCGCTGCACTGGCGGGTTCCACCCCTATTCCCTCCAACCTGGCCAGCATGAGCTGGGCCTCCACGATTTCCTCGTCCGTCACGCTCTCCGCCGTTCCTCCCGACCTCCTTATCGCCCTTATGGCTTTGGGACCGTTCACGGGGTTCCCTATCCTGATAGCCGTGGCTATGGTCTCCGGGTTCTCCACGGGGACGAATCTCTCGAGACCCCTCTTGATGGCATCCACTATGGGCTTCGCCCCCTCGGCCTGAATGCCGGTCATCTTGGGTATGCTCCCCACCAGCCCAGTCTTCTGGAGCTCCAGGAATCCCTTATAGATGGCCCATATGTTGGCGCAGTTCCCCATGGGCACCACCACCCTCTCCGGAGCCTCCCACCCCATCTGCTCCGCTATCTCGAAACCTATGGTCTTCTGCCCCTGGGGCCTGAAGGGGTTGAGGGAATTGAGAAGGTAGAAGTCCTCCCTCTCCAGGCATATCTCCCGCAGCAGGGAGAGGGCCCTGTCGAAGTTCCCCCTTACGGCCAGCACCCGGGCACCATATACCAGAGCCTGCGCCAGCTTCCCCATGGCCACCTTCCCGGCAGGGAGAAGCACCAAACACCGAAGCCCGGCCCTGGCTGCGTAAGCCGCCAGGGAGGCTGAGGTATTGCCCGTGGAAGCACAGACCACCGTCTTGACCCCCAACTCCAGCGCCCTGGTGACCCCTACCGTCATGCCCCTGTCCTTGAAGGAGCCCGTGGGGTTGGCTCCCTCGTACTTCACGCGTATCTCTCTGAGCCCCAGCTTCTCCTCCAGCTTCCTGCAGCGGTAAAGGGGAGTCCCGCCCTCGCCCAGCGTTACCACCTTGCTCTCATCCTCCACCGGCAGGAAGGGGCGGTACTTCCAAACACGTATGGGCTCCCTCTCCAACTTCCTCCGATCCAGCTTCTCCGAGACCTGCTCCAGGTCCAGCTCAATCTCCAGCAAACCCCCACAGCGGGGGCACTCGTAGAGCTTCTGGTGGGGGTCCCTCCTCTCCCCGCACTCTATGCATCGGTACTCGAACCAAGCAGCCATCTTCCCCCCTTCACACACGAGTTAATAGCCTTTCGAGTCGCGGCTATTTCCCAGAGAGGGTCTGGTGGATGTCCACCAGGTCACCCAGGAGGGAGCTGGAGGTCTCCCGCGGCCCTGCCCCGAACCCAGTGATGGTTATCTCCCTGGCGAGGTCGAGCTCCAGGGAAACCGCGTTGAGGGTGCCGCTGACGGCCAGGGGGTGATGAACGGGCACCAGCCTGGGCGCCACTTCCAGCACGCTCTCGCTGGCCGTGCCCACCAGCTTCACCGTGAATCCCGCCTCCTGGGCCAGGCGCATTACCTGGGGGGTGACGCGCATGATCCCCTCCCTCTTCACCTCCTTCAGCTTCGCGTTCCTGCCCAGCACCGCATTGGCCAGGATGGTTATCTTGCAGGCCGTGTCCACACCCTCCAGGTCCAAGCTCGGATCCTTCTCCGCTATCCCCAGCTCCTGGGCCTCCCTGAGGACGATGTCGAGGGGAACTTCTTCCTGGCTCATGCGCGTTAAAATGTAGTTGGTGGTGCCGTTAAGCACTCCACGTATAGCCAGAATCCTGTTCCCGGCGAGAACCCTTCTGGCCAAGTTTATCACGGGTATGGCTCCACCCACCGAGGCAGAGTACCTGAACTCCACGGACCTCTTCCTGGAGAGCTCCTCCAGTTCCCTGAAGGCCACCACCAGAGGGCCTTTGTTGGAGGTCACCACATGCTTCCCGGAAAGCATGGCCTCCCTTATGTGGCTCAGGCCTGGCTCGCCCGTCTCTATGTTGGTGGGGGTGAGTTCAAAAACCACCTCACCCTCCACTTCCCTTATCACCTCCCTTCCGCTCATCCTCCTCCCGCCCACCACCCTGCCCTTCTCCGCCAGCTCGATGAGCTCCCTGAAGGGGACTCCCTCCTCCCTCACGAGCGCCCCGTATTCGTCGACCACGGCGCTCACCCTGGGCGAGAGTCCGTACCTCTTCTCCAGGAACTCCTTCTTCTCGGAGAGAATTCTGACGAGGGCCCTGCCCAGGTTCCCGAAGCCGACTACGATGAGCTTCAAGGCCCTTCCTCCACCGCCTTCAGAAGGAGAAGCCCCTTCTCCCCCGAAAGCCTCTCCAGGAGGGAGAGGGCCTCCTCCAAAACCCTTTCGTCCCTGCCGTTGAGCCTCAAACGCACCGCCATCTCCCCCCTCTCACCCATGGAAAGCCTCATGTCCGAGACCTTCGCCCCGCTCACCCTTCCCATCTCCTCCGTTATCTCCCTGAGGTCCTCCACCCTCATCCTCCCCGCTATCAGAACCACCTTCTTGCTGAGCTCTTCCTTCTCCCCCACATGCGTGATCCTGACACCCTGCGCCCTCAGTTCGGAAAGCACCCTCCTGAACCTGCTCCTGTCGCCTATCTCCAGAACCACCGTGACGGGAACCAGACCCAGTTTGGTCTTCTTCTCTCGTCTGTGGACCACGCTCTTGATGTTGCCTCCAAACCTAGAGATGGGCTCTAGGGCCCTCACCAGCTGACCGGGTACGTCTTCCAGCTCCAGCTCCAGTCGGACTAGGATTTCCCTCCCCTCCCAGCATCCTCAGACTCTCTTCCTCTTTGGGATGATCAAAACTAAAAGGCCATCCTTTACCCTCAGAATGCGCTCCTCTGGAACCGCGTTCCGGGGGAGTTCGAAGGTTGAGAAGTAGGCCCTCCCGTCCCTCCTCTTCGCGACGATTTCCAGCGCCCTTCCCCTCCTCCGTATCTCTATGCCTTCCCTCTCCACGCCGGGCACGTGCATGCAGAAAATCATCTCCCTGGGTTTTTCCAGGCACATGTACTCCGTTTCCAGGGTTTCCTGTATGCTTACCTGCTCTAGGACTCTCGGACCCCTTCTTCTGACCCTCACCGAGGAGGCTTCGGATCCCTTTATCTCCACCGAAATCTCCTCCTGTTTCCTCTCCGTCTCCTCGACCATCCTCCTTATTTTCTCGAAGAAGTCCTCCTCGAACACCCTCTCCCAAAATTTTCTTTTTCCCCCCTATAAATCTCTCGGACAGACCCCTCTGTTTCCACTGGAGCTGTTAATTATTTTTACCCAAACGTTTGTAACAAACATATCAAATATGGAGAAGGACTGGATCTTGGGATACCTGGAAGCAAAGGGATGCTTCACCACCAACAGGGTGGTGGCAGGGCGCAGGAGTTACCAGAACCCGGCCTTCTTCCTCACCCAGATGGAGAAAGAAACCCTTCTTTTTCTGAGGGAAGCAACGGGACTGGGGGAGGTAAAAAAGGTAGGGAACCTCTACCGCTGGGAGGTGAGAAAAAAGAGGGAGGTAGTGGCGCTTATGGAGTTTCTAGAAGGGGGGCTCAGAACCCCCTCCAAAATCCGGCAGTATGAAAAGTGGAAAGAGAATGTTCTCCAGTGGAAGCAGAGGGGTAGGTTCTAACTTTTTAGAGCTTGAGGTCTTTTCGGAAAAGGATGGAAAAGAGGAAAGCGAGGATGAAATCCCTTGTTCACAAGGGCGTTCTGCTTCCGCCCTACGAGTTCAAGGGACTGCACATCCTGTACCGGGGAAAGAGGGTGGATTTGAATCCCCAGCAGGAGGAAATGGCCGTGGCCTTTGGCAGGCACCTGCTGGCAGGCAGGGGGGAGGACGGGGTTTTCGTGAGGAACTTCCTCTCCGATTTCAGCGAGGCCCTGGGTTTGCCCAGGGACACGGAGCTTGGGCATTTCGATTTTTCACCCGTGTTGGAGTGGCTTGAGCGGGAGAGGAAGAGAAAAGAGGAAATGACGAGGGAGGAGCGTAGGAGGCTGGCCGAGGAGCGCAGGCGCCTGAGGGAGGCCAACAGGGAGAGATGGGGCACGGCCTGGATCGACGGGGAGAGGGTGGAGGTGAAGAACTACACGGTCGAACCTCCCTGTGTTTTCGTGGGGAGGGGAAAGCATCCCCAGAGGGGCAGGTGGAAGCCCAGGGTGGAGTACGAGGATATCATCCTCAACCTCTCCCCCGAGGCACCCATGCCGGAGGCCCCAGCCGGCAGGAGGTGGGGTGGGAGGGAGTGGGACCCGGGCGCCCTCTGGATAGCGAAGTGGAGGGACAAGCTCACGGGAAAGATGAAGTATGTCTGGCTCTCAGACTCCTCCCCCCTGAAGCAGGAGAGGGAGAAGGAGAAGTTCGACCGTGCCAGGGAGCTGGGCAGGAAGATTGAGAGAGTGAGGGAGCACATAAGGAAGGGTCTCTCGGATCCCGATCCCAAGCGCAGGATGGTGGCAACCGTTTGCTATCTCATAGATGAGCTGAAGCTGAGGGTGGGCGACGAGAGGGACAGGGAGGAGAGGAACACGGTGGGGGCCACCACGCTGGGACCGCAGCACCTCAAGTTCGACGGAGGGAGGGTGAAGTTCAGCTTCTTGGGTAAAGATCATGTGCGGTGGTCCAAGATCCTGGATCCCTCTCCCGAGGTTCTCCGGAACCTGAAGGAGTTCGCGGGCAGGGGAGGAGAGAGGATTTTCCCGGGCGTGAGTTCGGAGGATGTTAACTCCTTTCTGGGGGAAGCGATGCCGGGTCTTACGGCGAAGGTCTTCCGCACTTACCACGCCTCCAGGATAGTGGAGGAGGAGCTGAAGAAGGTGAAGGTGGGGAGGGGGAGCACGGAGATGGAGAAGAGGTACGCGGCCAAGATGGCCAACCTGAGGGCTGCTGAGGAGCTGAACCACAAGCGCAAGGTTCCCGCCGGATGGAAGAAAAAGATGGAGAGGATAAGGGAGAGGATAAGGGCGCTGGAGCGGAGGATAGCGGAGCTGCGGGAGAAGCCTGGAAAGAGGACGGAGGAAAGGGTGAGGAAGCTGAGGGAGAGGATAAGGGAGCTCAGGCTCAGGCTGGAGCTGGAGCGCGAGATAAGGGACTTCAACTTGGGCACCTCCCTCAACTCCTACATCGATCCGAGGGTCTACGCCTCCTGGGCCAGGAAGGTGGGATACGGGGTGGAGAGGATATACCCCAAGTCCCTCCTGAAGAAGTTCTCCTGGGCAGTGGGCGACGGCGCGGAGGGCAGGTCCGGGGATTCTTGACGGGAAGCCGTTTTTTACCCCGTGAGGTGAAGGGACTTGATGGATGCCTACGAGAGGGTGAGGAGGGGAGCCGCGGAGGTGGTGACGGAGGAGGAGCTGAAGGAGGTGATGAAGGGAAGACCCACGGTTTACTGCGGATACGAGCCCTCGGGCAGGATCCACTGCGGTCATGCCCTCACCGCCTTCAAGCTGCTCGACTTCCAGAGAGAAGGTGCCCGGGTCATAGTGCTTTTGGCGGACCTCCATGCCTATCTGAACCACAAAGGCACGCTGGAGGAGATAAGAAGGATCACGGAGTACAACAGGGAATGCTTCGTAGGGATGGGGCTGGTCCCCCCGAAGACGGAGTACAGGCTGGGTTCGGAGTTCCAGCTAAGCCGGGAGTACATGACGGATGTGCTGAGGTTGTCCACGGAAACCACCCTCCTCAGGGCCAGGAGGGCCATGGCGGAGATAGCCAGGAAGGCGGAGAATCCAGACGTGGCCCAGGTGCTCTACCCCCTCATGCAGGCGGTCGATATGGTCCATCTGAAAGTGGAGGTGGCGGTGGGAGGGGAGGACCAGAGGAAGGTCCACATGATAGCCAGGGAGAAGCTGGAGAAGCTGGGTCACAGGAAGCCCGTGTGCGTGCACATGCCCCTGCTGCACGGCCTCGACGGGGATGTCAAAATGTCGTCCTCCAAGGGCAACTTTATAGCGGTGGACGATTCGCCCGATGAGGTAAGGGAGAAGATCCGGAAGGCCTTCTGCCCTCCCAGGCAGGTGGAGGGGAACCCCGTGGTGGAGTACGCCGAGCATCTGGTGCTCCCCTACACGAGAGGGTTGGAGGTGAGGAGGTCCGAGAGGCACGGGGGCACGATTTTCCTTGAGGAGGCTGGTGAGCTCAGAAGAAGGTACAGGGAGGGAGAACTTCATCCTGCCGATTTGAAGCCGGCCGTGGCCGAGGGTCTCATCGAGCTCTTCCGCCCCGTGAGGGAGCACCTGGGGAAGAAGTAGTTCTGCCGGGTCCTTTCCCCTTTATAAATCCCTTCCTCCAACTTCTGGAGGAGAAGGTGGGGAGGAGGAACCTTCACAGGTCCATCGCCATCGCCTCAGGGAAGGGCGGCACGGGGAAGACCACCATGACGGCCAACCTGGGGGTGGCCCTAGGGGCGCTGGGCAAGAAGGTGACCATTCTTGACGGGGATCTGGCTATGGCCAACCTCTCCATCGTGATGGGACTCACCAAGTTCAGGACGAGCCTGCTGGATGTGCTGATGGGAAGGGCCAGGGTGGAGGAGGCAGCTTACAGGAATTACGGGATCAACGTGATACCCACGGGGTTCAGGTTCGAGGAGGCCCACGAGGCCCTCTTCAGGGTCAAGCCGGAGAAGGTGGAGGAGGTGGTGAGGAGCATACTGGAGGAGACGGAGTTTCTCCTCATAGACGCCCCCGCGGGGATTCAGGATTCCACCATTCTCTCCCTGGCCGCCGCTAGGGAGATGATCGCCGTGTGCAACCCCACCTACACCAGCCTGGTGGACTGCTACAAGACGGTGAGACTGGCCAACGTGCTCGGCTCCTGGACCAGGGGGGTGGTGGTCAACCGGACGGGCAAGAGCGCGGACCTTTCTACGAGGGAGGTGGAGGAGTTCATGGGCCACACGCTCGGTGCCATGCCCATCCTCGCCGAGGTGCCCGAGGACCCCGTCGTTCAGGAAGCCGAGAGGGAGGGCGTGCCGGTGGTGGTCTACGACCCCGAGTGCAGGGCCTCCTTAGCCATCCAGGGCCTGGCCGAGGTGCTTGCGGGCAGGTCCGGTCCTCCCTACGGTTTCTCCGGGGAAAGGGGAGGAGACGAGATGGTGGCGAGGCTGGTCAGGGCCCTCACCGGGAGGCCAGGCGGATGAGATGGTTCGTTGCAGTGGTGGGCCCGCTGGGATTCGAACCCAGGACCTCCACGTTGTAAGCGTGGCGTCCTACCGCTGGACCACGGGCCCGCCTAAACTGGGAAAGGGACTTTATTACATTTTGAGAACCATGATCACTTCCAAGAGCACGATGGCGGCTATGAGGAGGAGGGTGAGGAACTCCAGGGTGCTGGCGTGCTGGGCGTCCACCCTCTCCATGGCCATGGCGTAGAGCTCCTGGAGCTGATCCAGCTTTTTGTCCACCAGGGAGAGCCACTCCGAGATCCTGAAGCGCTCCCCGGCCAGGCGGTAGAGCTTCCCCAGGTACCACTCACCGGTGAACTTCAGGATGTTCCTCAGATCCCCCACGTACTCCATGATCTCCACCCTGAGCTCGGCCAGCTCGCTGGCGGTCTTCATGAGTTCCCGGTAGGACCGACTCCCCCACCTCACCCCCATCCTTCTGGGGAAGGCCGTGCGCAGGGCGCTGTATGCCTTCTCCGTCTCGAGGTCCAGCAGGGAGTCGTAGGTCTTCAGCTCCAGCAGCTGAATTTTGGCCAGCTCTATCATTCTCACGTAGTCGTCCGCGTATCCCGCCTGCTCGTAGATGAGGGCGGAGTACCAGTCCAGGATTATCAGATCTTTGTTGGAGTAGGTCAGGAAGGTCCTGAGGGCGTCTTCCACTTCCTTCCTGCTCAGGGACCTCCACTCCGTTTCCCCCCTCAGCAATCCCGCCGCCTGTTTTCTGAACCTGGTGAGCAGGTCGGAGGCGGAGAGGGGTGGATCGGAGCTGGAGAGGAGGATGAGGGTGTAGGTCTCCGGTCTGCCAAACTCCTGGTAGGGAAAGGTGATGGCTTTTTTGATTTTTCTCTTGAAGTCCTCGAAGTACTTCCTCGCTATCTCCCCCAGCTCCGTTTCCTCCTCTCCCATCCTGACTTTCCTTTCGTCCAGCCCCACCAGCCTGACCACCGAGTCCAGCTCGACCCCCTCGAACCTGAGAGTGAAGGAAATCTCTATGGCCCCCACCGGAAAGATCTTGGCCTCCACCTCCAGCTTCTTTCCCTCCACCTCCAGGGTTCCCAGCTTCCCCACCAGGGGGATGAGGCCTATGTGCTCGTACTTGGGAGCCAGGATCCTCATCCTCCTCCTGGGCCTCTGCTCCACCAGCCCGAGCTTCTCGGCCGGAATGAGGCCCAGGTTCACCTCCCCCCCGCAGTCGTAGAAATACTGAAAGACTATGGATCCTGTAAGGTGCATCACGGTTTCTTCACCTGCGGGCCTAAATAGAAGTCGTCGGGCCTGGGATTTGGCCGGTAGGGGTGAGGCGCCGGGGCTGGGATTTGAACCCAGGAAGCGCGTAAGCGCCAACGGGTTAGCAACCCTTGGCGGGTCGTACGACCTGTCGCCGTACCTGGCTGGGCCACCCCGGCTTCTTTTTCTTGGATTTCCCCCACTTTAATCCTATCGGAGGCCGGTCCCGCTACTTCTCTTCGGCGGGCTTCAGGAGCTCCTCCACGGGCTTTTCCCCGTATTCGAGGATCTTCACGTTGAGCTGTCTGATGTCCTCCGCCACCACGCATCCATGCACCCTCTTCCTCCTCCTCTCTCCTTTCTTCCGGGGACGGTATCCCACACCTCCGGAGAGGAGAATCCTCTGGTGTCCGGGCCCGGGCACGTCCGCCCTCATGGGAAAGCCGCTCGCATCCGTCCCCCCCGTGATCTGCAGCTTGTACCCCGGCAGGCCCAGGAGACTCCCGTCGAAGGAGTCCCCTATCCTTTTTCCCATGAGAGCCCTCGAAAGGGGCTCCTTGAGCTCCTTCTGGTAGCTTCTTCCCGTTTTTGGGTCCCCTATCACCACCTTGAGCATCCTTTAGGCTTGCGGGTTTCCCCGCTATATAGGTTGCCTTTCAGCAGGGCCAGCTTATTTATGTTTTCGAAGAGAAAAAAGTGGTGGGGGGAATGCCGGGGGTCAGCTCGGGCAGGCTGAGTTCCTTCCACGCCCGGGGGGATTGAGGGGATGACGAGCCCGCCCTCCTGGGAGAAGGTCAGGTGCCCGCTCTGCGACAAAAAAGTCCCCATACCCACTCTGGTCCCCCACCTCTACAGGGAGCATGAGCTGACCCTCTCCGAGGCCAGGGAGTTCCTCCAGAAGTTCGCGGGTTTGAAATCCTGAGTTCACATCATCCCGTACGTGGGATCCTCCCTGCGTTTGATGGAGAGGATCTCGTCCAGCACCTCCCGCTCGTCCCCGCTCAGGAGGTCCCTCAGGTCCCTCTGGAGCTTCAGCGCGTGGTCCCTGGGTATGTCGGTGAAGAGGACGTCTTCCTCCTTCACGTTCCTCCCCACCACCGCCCCCTCGATGGAGACTGCCAGTTCGTCTCCTTTCCTGGCCTCCTGCAGGCTCTTCTTCTCCTGCTGCATCTCCCTGATCCTCCCCACGGGCTTTCCGTCCTTCCTCATCACGGGGTACTTGGGGCGGAGAACCCCTCCCAGCACGGAGATCCCCACGATGGCGGGCTCGCTCCTCCTGAAGACATATCCTGGCTTGAGGGAGAACTTGGCAGGCCTGATGACTCCCTCCAGCTTCTTCTCCCTCACCTCCCTCTGCTTTTCCTCCCTCCACCTGTCGAACTCCTCCAGGAGCTCGTAGATCACCTTCCCCGAGAGGATGCTGACCCCGCTCCTGGAGGCCTCCTCCCAGGCATCGGGGAGGATGGAAACGTTGAAGGCGAGCACCACCCCCAGCAGGGGATCGCTCTGGGAGACGGTCGAGGCCTCCACCACGTCTCTCTTGGAGACTTCCCCCACGTCCGCCTTCCTTATGGGTACTCCCCTCCCCCTCAGCTGTCCTTCCAGCGCCTCCAGCGAGCCGAGGGTGTCGGCCTTCAGGACCACCCCGTTGATGTCAGAGGCTATCCTCACCCTCTTCATCTCCTCCTCCACTTCCTCCCAGAACTTCTGCGCCTCGGAGGGGTCCCTTATCACCCTGAAGGGTGCTCCCGCCACCACGCCCTCCAGCTGGGGTGCTGAGATCCTCACCCCGCTCGCGGCTGCAACGCTCTTCACCCTCTGGAAGCGGTCCTCGGGGTCCCTTATCTCGTCCAGGGGCCTGGGCTTGAGGATGGCCCTCACCTTCGAGACCCTCACCCCCTCCCTGCCCACCACCGCGAAGGAATCCCCCACGGAGAGCTTGCCGTCGTACAGAATCAAGTCCATCACCGTTCCCAGCCCGGTTTCTTCCTTGACCTCAAGCACGGTTCCCCTGCCCGGACCCGTGACCTCGACGGTCAGGGCTTCCTTGAGGAAGCGCTGGGCCAGCCCGGCCAGCACCACGAGGAGCTCGGCCAGACCCTCCCCCGTTTTAGCGCTTATGGGGACGATGCACACCTGCTTCCTGAAGTCCGCCACCCTGTCGAAGCGCTCGGAGTCGAAACCCTGCCGGTGGAGCTCTCCCACCAGCTCGTAAACCCTCCGGTCCAGAAGGGCCTGAGTCTCCGGCCTCTGCCCGCGCAGGGCCTGGAGGAAGCTGTGTTCTTTTCCTGGCCTCCACCCCGGCAGGAGGTCGATCTTGTTGGCGGCCACCATAAAGGGAGTCTTGTAGGTCCTCAGGATCTGGAGGGACTCCAGGGTCTGGGGCATGAAGCCTTCCTTCACGTCCACCACCAGGACCGCCAGGTCCGCCAAGCTTCCCCCCCTCTTCCTCAGGTTGGTGAAGGCCTCATGTCCCGGGGTATCCACGAAGAGCAGTCCTGGCACCGCCAGCTCTATGCCCATTCTCTTCATCAGCTCCCCGCTGATTTTCCTGATGGCCTCCACGGGCACCTCGGAAGCCCCTATCCACTGGGTGATTCTCCCCGGCTCCCTGGAGGCCACCGCGGTACCCCGTATGGTGTCCAGGAGGGTGGTTTTCCCGTGGTCCACGTGGCCCAGGATGGCTACGATGGGGCACCTGAGGCTCATCGAAGATATTTCCACTTTTCTCTATAAGGAGGCAGGTCCGGCGCCGGGAGCTCCGGAAGGCCGCCCCTCCACCCTCCTAGGCCATCCTTTTCCTTCTGTACTTCTCCGTCCACCTCGTCCGGTCTGGTCTCCTCCCGAGGTTGAAGTTGCGCTCGCACTTGGAGGAGCAGAAGTAGAGAAGGCTCCCATCCCTCTTCACGAACATGGTTCCAGTACCGGGTGCTACCCTTCCCCCACAGAAAGAACAGCGGAAGCTGGCGGGCATTCAGGGCACCTTTATTTCCTTGGCTTCCCTCTCCGTTTCCCTGAGCGTCAGGATGTCCCCCACCTGGACGGGGCCCCTCACGTTCCTGGTCAGGATCCTTCCCTTGTCCGGTCCTTCCAGCACCCTGCACCTCACCTGTTTGACCTCCCCCGTCACTCCCGTCCTTCCCTTGATTTGGAGAACCTCAGCGGCATAACCAATTCTTTGCTCTTCAGGCATTTTCTCATCGCTTCAGCTCTTTGAGTCTGGAGAGGATCTCCTTCACCAGGGGTTCGGCCTCCCCTTCCTCCACGATGGCCACGGCGGCCGAGGGGACCTCTATCCCGGAGGCCGCCCCCAGTTCCAGCTTCTTGGGGACGTACACGTAGGGTGTGCCTTTCTCCTCACAGAGGAGGGGAAGGTGGGCCACCACCTCGGGCGGATCCACATCTTCTGCGATGACCACCAGCTTGGCCTGCCTGCGCTCCACCGCCTTCACCGTCTCGTTTACCCCCTTCCTTATCTTTCCCTTGTCCCTGGCCTTCTCCACCGCCTCGTACACCTTCTCGGCCAGGTCCTTCGGCACCTCGAAGCGCACGTAGATGGGTTTGGCCACTCCATCACCCTCCGCTTTCCTTTATCGGGTCATACTACTAAGGGAGGTCGGTTTAAAAGCTATCGCGGCTCGGCTCTGCCGAAGTACCTCCGGAAGAGGGGACCCAGCTCTTCCGGGCCCCTCAGGATCTCCACTCCCTCCATCCTCCTGAGCCTCTCCACGTTCTCCACATCCTCCTTCCTTATCCTCAGCCTCAGCTCCTCCCCGCCGGGCAGCCTGGTGACGGTGAACCCCTCCTCCAGGTCGCAGGGCATCACGCACACGGGCACGGGGGGATGAACCTTCAGGGCCTGCAGGGCGGAGTTGGAGAGGAGCGAATCCCCGATTCCCACCGCTATCTTGGCCACCGTGTTGGAGGTGGCGGGGGCGATCAGGAGGAACCTGTAGGAGCCCCTCTGCAGGGCCCCGGCCAGGAAGGGCTGGTTGGGTCCCCTCTCCACCGAGGGCTTCCCGAAGGCCCCCTCCAGCTCTTCCCAGAGGCCGTACATCCTCACCACCTCCTCCCCCGCCCTGGAGAGGAAGACCCGGATTTCCACCCTCCCCGCGTACTCTCCCGCCAGCCTCTTCATCTCCTCCACGATCTCCCTGAGTCTGTCCCCGCTCCCCGTGACCCCCCAGGCCACCCTTTCAGCCATACCTGCCCAGCGCCTCCTCGAACCTCTTCAGGGTTTGCTCCAGGCTCCTCAGCCCCTCCTCGTCCCTTTCCGCTCCCTCCGGCAGGTCCCTGCTCCAGAAGGTGGCCCCCAGGTTGGCCCCGAAGGCCCCCCCGCTCACCGGGATCACCCCGTTGAGGAGGTAGAAGGTGTGGATCTGGAGGAGGGCCAGCTCCTGTCCCCCCATCCTGTCCCCCCCCACCGCTATGCCCATCCCCACCTTCCCCCTCAGGGCCCCGGGGTGGGAGGCCAGGAGGGCCCTGGTGCGGTCCATCACGGTTTTGAGCTGCGCGCTGCAGCCCCCGTTGTACACGGGGGTGGCCAGGATGAGCCCCTTCGCCTCCAGCAGGTGCCCGTACAGCTCCTGCATGTCGTCCTGGAGCGCGCATCTCCCGTGCTTGAGGCAGAAATCGCAGTGCCTGCAGTAGCCCAGGTTCTTGCCCCTCACGGTGAAGAAGCGGGTGGAAAAGCCCCTCCCCTCCATCCCCCTCAGGGCCCTGAGCAGAATCCTCTCCGTGGACCCCTCCCTGGGGCTCCCGCAGATTCCCAAGACCAGCATCCCCTCTACCTGTGTGCGAAAACGGCCGATATCTCCCTTCCGGTTTCCTCCACCCTGACGAACCCGTAGCGCTCGAACTGCACGATTTCCCCCGGCCTCACCCCCAGGAGGGCGGGCTCCCCCAGACCCTCCTCCACGGAGCCGTCGGGCCTCAGCACCCTTACCACCACGGGATTCCCGGAGACCCACTGTACCTTGGGCACTCCCTGCAGGAGCTCCAGGCCGCGGAACTCGCCCTCGGGTGGGGACCTGGAGAGCAGGGCAACGTTCATCAGGTCCTTCAGCCTGAAGAGCTCCCCCTCCCTCAGGGACTCCAGGTCGCCCGGCGGGAGGAAGACCAGCAGGTGCCCGTTGCGGTAGAGAAGGGGGAGGCGGCGTTTTCCCCTCTCAGGATGGGAGGGATGGAGGGGCAGCTCCACCTCTGGAAGCTCCGGCGCCCCCCTGATCCTCATCCACACCCCGGAGGGGACGAAGAAGTACCTGAGGGCCAGGTCGTCCACGAGCTTCCTGTTGTGGGCCTCCAGGCTCTCCCAGCTGAGGGAGGAGTCCACGGGGGTCAGGCCCACCTCCAGGATCACCCTCCTTATGCTCTCGGGGAGGAAGCCCCTCCTCCTCAGGGCGGAAATCGTTCCCAGCCTCACGTCGTCGTAGCCCTCCAGCTCCCCCCTCTCCACCGCCCTCACGATCTCCGTCTTGCTGAGCCTGCTTCCGGCCAGGGTGAGGCGTCCGTACTGCACCACGGTGGGGTACTCCCACCCCAGCAGCTGGAAGAGGACCCTCTGCCTGGCCTCGTTGACCTCGTGCTCCTTCCCCCTTATCACGTGCGTGATCCCCATCTCGTGGTCGTCCACCGAGACGGAGAAGTTGTAGAGGGGCCACACGCGGTACCTGTTCCCCGTCCTGGGGTGGGCGGCCTCCACCACCCTGAAGGCGGGCCAGTCCCTCACCGCCGGGTTGGGGTGCCGGAGGTCCGTCTTCAGGCGCAGCACCGCCTCCCCCTCTCCGTACTCGCCCTCCCTCATCCCCCTCCATCTCTCGAGGTGCCGGGAGGGCGGGAGGTCCCTGCAGGGGCACGGGAGACCCCTGTCCCTCCTCTCCCTGAACTCCTCCGCCCTGCACACGCACACGTACGCCTTCCCCTCCGCCAGCAGCGCCTCCGCCACCCGGTAGTAGAGCTCCAGCCTGTCCGATTGGAAGAACTCCTCGTCCCAGCTCATACCCAGCCAGCGGAGGTCCTCTTTTATCCGCTCGTACATCTCCCCTCTGGCGTTGGCAGGGTTGGTGTCTTCGAACCTCAGGATGAACCTTCCCCCGTACAGCCTGGCGTACTCGTGGCTGAGGAGGGCCGCCCGCACGTGGCCGAGGTGGAGCGGCCCGTTGGGGTTGGGAGCGAACCTTGTGACCACCCTTTCGTACTTCTCCACCTCAGGGAGCTCCGGGAGCCCCTTTCTCCTCTCCCTCCTCTCCCTGGGTTTGCCCCCCAGCTCCTCCAGCTTCCTGGCCTGCTCCTCGGGGGTCATCTCGTTCACCTCGGAGAGGACCTCCCTCACCAGCGGGAGGAGCTCCTTCAGCCTGGGACGGAGCTCCGGGAGCTCCCCGGCGATCCTCCTCAGCACGGGGTCCGGCAGGGCCTTTCCCCCGTACTCCACGGCGTTCTCCAGGGCCAGCCTGATCAGCCTGCTCCTGAGGTCCTCCAAGGCTCTCCCTTTACACCCGACGCTCGATTACGAACTCCGTCAGCTCCTCTAAAAAGCTGAGAGCCTCCGACTCCCGGAAGCCGCGGAGGAGCTTCCTGGCCCTGCCGGAGAACTTCAGCGCCCTTTCCCTGGTCCTTTCCAGAACCCCCCTTTCCCGCAGGAGGGAGACCACCTCCTCCACCTCCTCCCTGGAGGCCGCGGGATTTCCCAGCACCCCGAGCAGCTTCTTCTTTTCCTCCCCCCTGAGGATCTGCAGGGCCAGGGAGACCACCAGCGTGCGCTTTCCCTCCAGCAGATCGGAGCCCACGGGCTTGCCCAGTTCTCCCTTCTCCCCCACCAGGCCCAGGATGTCGTCCTGGATCTGGAAGGCTATTCCCAGGTTCTTCCCGTACTCCCCCAGCCTCTCCACCTGGGAGGGCGTTCCACCGCCCAGCAGGGCCCCGGCCGAGGCTGAGGCCTGCATGAGGGCCCCGGTCTTGAGGGCCACCATCTCCACATACTCCTCCTCCCTCAGGCCAAGGCGCTTTGAGAAGAGCATGTCCAGGGCCTGCCCCCTGCTCAGCTCGAAGCTCGCCCTGCTCACGATCCAGAAGAGCTTGGCGGCCCTCCCGCTCTCCAGCCCCACCCTGGAAACATTCAGGGAGAGGGCTTCGAAGACCTTGGCGAAGAGGGCGTCCCCGGCGAGGATGGCCATGGGCTCCCCCCAGAGCCTGTGCACGGTCTTCACCCCCCTCCTGAGGTCGGCGTGGTCCATGATGTCGTCGTGGATGAGGGAGAAGGTGTGGAGCAGCTCAAAGGCGGCGGCGGTTTCCAGCGCCCCCTCCGCCCTTCCTCCCACCACTTCGCAGCAGGCCAGGGTGAGGCAGGGACGGAGCCTCTTCCCGCCGGCCTCCAGCAGGTGCCTGGAGGCCCTGGCGAGCACCCTCGGTTCCATCCCCCGGGGGAGGAGCCTGCTCAGGGTTTTCTCCACCGCCGGGTTCCTTCTGCCGATGTACTTCAGGACGCTCATCCCGACAGCCTCACCGGTCTTCCGTTCTCCAGCAGGTGAAGACGGTCCTCCCCGTATCCCAGCTCCCTCCCCAGCTCCATCATGGCCTCCAGCTTCTCGGGGGTCCCGTGGCAGGGAAGGAGGTGCCTCGGGGAGAGAGCCCGCAGGAACTCGGCCGTGTCGGTTCGGGCGGCGTGGCCCGAGACGTGCACGTCCCGGTGTATCCTGGCCCCCTGGACCATGAGCTTGGTCTCCAGGATGCTCCTGTTGTTCTGGTTGATGGGATTGGGGATGACGCTGGCCGAGAAGATCACCTGGTCCCCGTCCCTGAGGCGGAAGGGGAGCTTCCTGTCCGCTATCTTGCTCAGCACGGAGGTGGGCTCCCCCTGGTGCCCCGTGCAGATCAGCACGTAGTCCCCCCTGGAGCCGTCGGCCTTTTTCAGGAACTTCTTGATGGAGCCGGGTGAGCCGTGCACGGGAAGATCGTGGGGCAGGTGGGGAAGGTTGAGCTCCACGGCGGCGGAGAAGTAGTTCTTCATGGACCTGCCCACCAGAGCGGGTATCCTCCCCAGCCCCTCGGAGATTTCCACGATGGATCTTATTCTGGCGAGATGGGAGGAGAAGGTGGTGACCAGCATGGCCCTGCCCCTCTCCTCCGCTTTTCCCATGATCTCCTGCAGCATCTCCCTTGCCTTCGCCTCGCTCCCGGTGGGTCCCGGCTCGTCCACCCTCACCGTACCCACCAGCGCGGCTTCCGGTTCCTCCCCCACTTCCCTCTTCAGCTCCTGCAGGTTCGTGGGCGGCCCCAGCAGGGGGCTTTCGTCGAGCTTGAAGTCGGTGGCGAAGAGGAGGGAGTGCTCGCCCTCCCTCAGGAGCGGGAGGACGGTCTGGGGGATGCTGTGGTTGGCGTGCAGGAACTCCACCTCCAGGTCCCCCACCTCTATCCTTTCGCCCGGCCTGACGGGGACCAGCTCCAGCTTCTCCTCCCCCAGCACCAGGCGCTTCACCAGCTCCAGCGTGAAGGGGGTGCCGTAGAGGGGCGCCCGGTAGGGGCGGGCCAGCTTGCCCACCGCCCCTATGTGGTCCAGGTGGCCGTGGGTGAGGAGGATGGCCTTCACCTCCTTCTTCCTCAGGGGGCGGTCGTCGGGGATGGCGTTGGCCTTCACCAGCTCCTCCAGGCCCATCTCCGCCAGGTTGGCGTCCTCGAAGGCCTGAACGGCATCCAGCCTCACCCCCATGTCCACCACCACATACCCGTCGCCGAAGCTCACGGCCGTCATGTTCCTGCCCACCTCCCCCAGCCCTCCCAGGGGCAGCACCTCAAGCACCCCTCTCCCTCCTTTCGGTCTCCAGACCCCTGGAGAGGAACCACTCCCTCGTCCTCCCCGTCACGACCAGCGGAGCCCGCCTGAGCTCCTCCAGGCGCCGGCAGCCCGTGAGGAACATGGCCACCCTGAGCTCCAGCAGGAATTCGTCCAGCCATCCCTCCAGGGCCCTCCTTCCCCTGGAGGCCGCCCTGAGGATGGGAAGGGCCACCCCCACCAGGTCGGCCCCCAGCGCTATGGCCTTGGCGGCGTCCAGGCCCGAGCGTATCCCCCCGCTGGCTATCACGGGCACCCTGACCGCCCTGGCCACCTCAGCCGTGCACACGGCCGTGGGGATGCCCCAGTCCCAGAAGGTGCGGCCCAGCGCGGAGGAGGCCGGGTTCCTGAGGGCTTCCACCCCTGCCCAGGAGGTTCCCCCAGCCCCGCTCACGTCTATGGCCGCCGCACCCGCCCTCTCCAGCTTCCTGGCCACCGCACCGCCGAGGCCCGCCCCCGTTTCCTTGGCTATCACGGGCACCCCTGCCCCGGCACATATCCTCCTGAACCTGGCGAGGGCCCCCCTGTAGTCCGGCTTTCCCTCCTCCTGCACCGCTTCCTGGAGGGGGTTCAGGTGGATGGAGAGGGCGTCCGCCCCTATCATCTCCACCGCCTCCCTGGCCTCCTCCACTTCCTTCCCCGAGAACTGGGAGATCCCGAGGTTGGCCACCAGGAAGACCTCCGGGGCCACCTCCCTCACCCTGTACGTGTCGGCCAGGTCCTTCCTCTCCAGCGCCGCCCTCTGGCTTCCCACCCCGAAGGCCACCCCCCTCTCCTGGGCCACGGAGGCCAGCAGGCGGTTGAGCTTCCCCCCCTCTCTGTGCCCGCCGCTCATGGGGAGGATCATGAGGGGTGCCTTCAGCTTCTTCCCAAGGAAGGTGGTTCCCAGCTCCACCTCCTCGGGGGAAAGCTCAGGGAGGGCCTGGTGGAGCAGGAAGATGTCCTCCAGGCCCGTGGTGTTCCAGACCATCTCCACGTTTTTCCTGAGGCAGAGCTCCATGTGGGATTTCTTCCGCTCGCTGATGGATCCCACTCCCTCACCCCCTTATGAGGGTGCCCAGGCTCCGATCGCCCTCCAGCGCCCTCCGCAGGACGCCCCTCCTGGAGGCGTTCACGATCTGGGCCTCTATCCCCCCTTCCGCCAGCCTGAGGAGCTCCCTGACTTTTCCCAGCATCCCCCCCGTGACGTCGCATCCGCGGGAGGAGAAGGAGGGCCTCATCCTCTCCCACTCCCTGGGAGTGATGACCTTTATGAGTTCGGCCTTCGGGTTCCTCCTGGGATCTTCGGTGAAGACCCCGTCCACGTCCACTCCCACCACCACGCGGGAGGCCCCCAGGCGGAGGGCCAGGTGGACCGCGAGCTTGTCCCCAGAGAGGATGTTGATCCCCTGGGCCAGGTCCACCACGGCGTCGCCGTAGAGCACGGGAAGGAGGCCGAGCTCCGCCATCTCCTTTACGGGCCCCAGCTCCATGGTTTTCACCTCTCCCCCCTCCAGGAGGCAGCAGGCGGAGGGGGGAACGGGCACCGCCCGGAGCCCCTCTCTGCCCAGCTCCTCCACCACGCGGAGGTTCAGGCGCTCCATGGCCCTCCTCACCTCCGCGAACCCCCTGAGCTGTTCGGGCCCCCTCAGCCCCCCGGTGAGGCCGTAGCGCCTGGCCAGGGGGTGGCCGAAGGAGCCCCCTCCGTGGACCAGGACGATTCCCTTCACCCCCCTCAGCTCCCTGGCCAGCCTCCTGATGGTTCCCCTCCTGATCGAGAACTCCCTTTCCTTGTCCGTGATCACGCTTCCCCCGAGCTTCACCACCACCGGACGGGGGGGACTCAGCCCGTCACGGCGAGAGATCCGTATCCGACCACCTCCGGCATGGGGCCGGCTATGTCGCCGCTCGTGGCGTACTTGAGCAGCTTCCCCTCCCTGGCCCCGAGCTCCAGACAGGCGCGGAGCATGGCCGCCACGGGGCCGTACCCGCACATCGTGAGGTCCTCCTCCTCCACCGTGCGCAGGAGGCCCTTCCAGTCCAGCGACTCTATCCTCCTGAGAGCCCTTTCGTCCTTTTTCCTGGCCCTCTCCTGGGGCTCGTAGTGGGTGAAGTCGGTGGAGGCGATGATGACGGCCTTCCTCCCCTTCAGCACCTCACCCAGGACCCTCCCCACCTCCTCGCTCGTCCTTTCGTCCTGGAGCATCATGCAGATGGCCACGAGCCTGAAGCGGGAGCCGAAGAGGTGCTGCAGGAAGGGGAGCTGAACCTCGATGGAGTGCTCGTACAGGTGGGCCGCCTCGTCCAGATCGGCCAGCTGGCACTCCTCCGCTATGGAGCGGGAGAGCTCCCCATCCACCTCCACCTCCCCGAGGGGGGTCCTCCAGGCCCGGTGCGGGGAGAGAGAGACCCCCGAGCCCATTCCCGTGTGGTTCGGCCCCAGCACCACCACCGTCTCGGAAGGGGAGAGGGCCAGGAGGGAGTACCCGTGGGCCGCCACGGGGCCGGAGTACATGTAGCCGGCGTGGGGTGAGACCAGTCCCAGCACCCTCTTCCCCTTCTTGCCGGGGGAGGGCAGGCTGCCCGGGCCGTGCGGGTGGGTGTAGCACCACTCTATCCTCGAGAGGAGGGAGTCCCTCTTCCCCTCATAGAAGGCTCCCGCCACCGCCGGGAGACGTATCACTGGGGGACCTCCCTGGGCTTGCTCTCGAAGTCCTCCAGCGGAACCGGGAAGGGAGCGTCGGCCGCCAGTTCTCCCCTTTCCCTCAGGACCTGCCTGGCCAGGAGCCAGTAGACCAGCGCCAGGGCTTTCTTGCCCTTGTTGTTGGTGGGGATGACCAGATCCACGTCCGCCGTTTCGTTGTCGGTGTCGCAGAGGCCTATCACCGGTATGCCCATCTTTGAGGCCTCGGCGAGGGGCTGGGAGTCGGCCATGGGGTCCGTGAGGAGGAGGAGGGAGAACTCCGAGTATCCCGGATAGGAGGGATTGGTGAGGGTGCCGGGGATGAACCTCCCCACCATGGGCTTCGAGCCCACCACCTCGCAGAACTTGAGGACGGGCTGCTGGCCGTACTGCCTGGCCGAAACCACCAGGATTCGCTCGGGCTTCTCCCTGGCGATCATCCTGGCGGCCACCCTTATCTTGGCATCGGTCTTCCTCACATCCAGGATGTAGATCCTGTCGGGGCGGACCCTGTAGATGTAGGAGCCCATGGAGCCGGTCTTCTGCCTGGTTCCTATGTGGACCCCGCAGGCCAGATAGGTATCCTGCTCCACCAGCAGCTCGGTCCCGGTCAGCTCTCCGGCGAACTCGCCCTCGCTCATCCTCTCTCCTCGTCCGCCTCCGGTTAAAAGTTATCCGCCCGCGAGCCGCAGCTTCGCCGTCCTCCTCCCCAGCTCCTCCTCCAGGCGGATGAGCTCGTTGAGTTTGGCGGTTCTCTCGCCCCCCACCGCCCCCGTCTTGATGAGGGGGCATCCACCCCCCACCGCCAAATGGGCGATGGTTTCGTCCGTCGTCTCCCCCGAGCGGTGGGAAACCACGGGCACCAGCTTCTTCTTGTGCGCCAGCTGGATGGCGTCCAGGGCTCCGCTGAGGGTGCCCACCTGGTTGGGCTTTATCAGCACGGCGTTGACGGCTTTCTCCCTTATCCCCCTCTCCATCCTCTCCACGCTGGTGGCGAAGAGGTCGTCCCCGCACACCAGACACCTCCTCCCCACCTCCTCGAGCACCCTGGAGAAGCCCCCGAAGTCCTCCTCGTGCAGGGGGTCCTCCAGGTAGAGCAGGCTGTAGGCCTCCACGAGTTCCTCGGCGAGCTCCAGCTGCTCTTCCTCCGTGAGCTTTCTTCTCTCCCTGGGGTACACGTATCTCCTGCCCCCGGGATCGTAGAGGCTGCTGGCGGCCATGTCCAGGCCCATCCTGATCCCCACCCCCTCCTCCTCGCCCACCTCCTCGCAGGCCCTCCTCACCACCTCCAGCGATTCCCTGCCCCTGAGCGGGGAGATCCAGGCCCCCTCGTCCCCCCTCCCACCCGCGAACCTCCCGCCCTTCTTCCTGAGGAGCTCCCCCACCCTCCTGTGGATTTTGGAGTTGAGCAGGGCGGCTTCCTGGAAG
>CALJER010000042.1 GCA_938074535.1 uncultured archaeon | reverse complement strand
ACCTCATCTACAGTTTTTCGAGAAACGCCGTTCGGCCACTAGGATTGAACGTGAGCGTGAGCCGCTGGTCCTCCAAAAAGTCGTTACCCAGGATGCTCGGAATGACTTTAACCTCATTCAGTGTTTTCTCATCGATTTTCGTGGGGATCAACGCACCCAGCGAAGGAAGCTCTACCTTCAGGAGAGTATCTCCATCCCCTCTGAAATACAGGACGGCGTTTTGTAGGGGGTGGTTGAAAAAACGGGATCCGGCCAGTTTAACTGTCTCCCCGCGCTGCATGGACTTGATCGGCAGTCTAAAACTCATAATGTCTTTTGGGGACAGGACGGTGAATGGACTCCCGGTATCGATCAGGGCGTCTACGTGACCCGCAATCCCTGGCGCCTTAATGAAAAACGCTACGAAAGGGAAATGTCTTCCCTGAACGAACTTTCTCACCGAACACGAGATGCGCAAGTTATCGCCCTAAAGGATGAAGGAAGCGTCTTTTGGCGGGATGGACTCTATGAGCAGGAACCCCATCTTCTCCCCCTTCGCCTCAAGCTTTGTGCGCAGTTCCTCAACGGTGTCGGCACTTTCGACGACTCTCTTGTTCTTTACCGCGAATACTTTGCCTTCGTATCTTTCTCTGAGTTCATCGTAATTTTTGCTGACCCATTCACCATCTTCCGCCGCCCTTTTGAGCGATTTTAGAATTTCGGCATCTTTCTCCATTGTATCTCCTCCGTTCGCGTTTAATCATGGGTACTTTAAATAAGTTGCGAATCTTTTTATAGAATACAATCCGTTGTACTGGGTCGCCACTCGGTTGAACTTTAACAGAACCCCCAAGCCTTTTTAAACTTCGGAAAGATAAAGGAAAAGTCCGGTGGGAGGATGAGCCTCGGGCAGAGAGGAGTGGAGCCCCTGGTGATGAAGCTCCTGGCCGGAGTGATCTTCTTCGGCCTGGCCCTGACCATAGGCGTGGCCCTCTACACCCAGCTGGGGAGGGGCATCACCTCCTCCACGGCCTTCCAGCTCTCCGTCGAGCCCTCCTCCCTCTCGGTGGGGGTCCCTGAGAACGGGGAGAACCAGGTCACGGCAAGGGTCTCCGTCACCAGGATAGCGGGCTACGACCGCGCGGTCTCCCTCTCCGCCTCGCCCTCCGTTGCTGGGGTCTCCCTAGAGTTCAGCCCCTCCTCGGGCGTGCCGGACTTCTATTCCAGCCTGGTGATCAGGGTGAGCCCCTCCGCCTCCCCCCGCACCGTGACCCTCACCCTCAGAGCCAGAGGGGAGGACGGGACCGAGCGCTCCTGCCCCCTCGAGCTGAAGCTGGAGTAGCATGGAAGTGCTGAGGCTGGCCGCCCTGGTCCTCCTCTCCTCCTTCGTGCTGCTGGCCCTGCTGGTGGGGGTCCAGCTCCTCACCTCCCTCTCCTCCGGGGCCAGGGAGGAGGAGGCCCTCCTCTCCCTCAGGGAGGCGCTGGAGGTTCTGAAGGCCACCGGGAACCCCCAGACCGTGGACCTGGACCTGCCGGAGGATCAGGTGCTGCTCTTCGAGAACGGGAGGGCAGAGCTGGGGGGGAGGAGCCTGGAGGTGGGATATCCCGTGAGGGTGGCGGGACCCTTCAGGGGGAAGTGCAGGCTGGAGCTCGCGCTGGAGAAGGGACCCTCGGGCTGGGAGGTGGTGGTGAGGGAGGCATGAGCCCCAAGCTCCTCAGGGTGCTTTTCGCCTTTCTCTTCCTCCTCTCCTTCGGCCTCCTGCTGGCCTCCTCCTACCTCAGGGTGGAGGAGCTGGCGGGGGCCGAGGCCCTGGCCGATTCCTCCTGCTCCCTCCTCATCCGCCTGTGCGCGGAGGAGCTTTCGGCGGGAAAGCCCTACCTGGTGAATCCCTCCGGGCTTTCCTCCCTCGAGTTCAGGAGGAGGGTGGGAGAGAGGGAGGTGGAGTTCAGGGTCTGGGCTGAGGACGCGGACGGGAGGAGGTGGGGGCCCTTCGGTCCCTCTCCCCCAGAGGGTAGGCAGAGGTGCAGCCTGACCGCCCCCGTCTCCCTGCTCGAGAACCGTCCCGTCCCGGGGAGGATGGGGCTGGAGGTCTGGTGGGCATGAGGGGAATGGCCGACCTCCTCTCCATAGCCTCCATGTTCTTCCTCCTCCTCACCGCCTCTGGCGTCCTCTTTCTGTCCTCATCCTCCTTCGGTCTCTCCTCGGCCAGGTACGCGGAGCTCAGGGCGGAGCAGCTCTACCGCACGCTGGAGCTCTCGGAGGTCGTCCCTGGGGTGGGATACCTGAGGGCGGCGGCCGAGGTGCTCCTGCTGGAGGATCCCGCCGTCCCCGAGGACGAGCTCCGCCCCTCCCTGGAGGGGGTGATGGAGTTCGGCCTGGAGAACCTGGGTGTTGTGCTGGAGCTGCGGACAGAGAACGCAGTCTGGAGGGCGGCGGTGGGAAAGGGTGAAAGGAAGCTGGCATGCCGGAGGGGGGCCCTGACCCTTGCCACCCCGACCGGGCTGGTGACCGTGGAGGTGGAGGTGAGGCTGCTTGGACCGTAGGGGGGCGGCGGAGACGGTGGCGGTCTTCGCCATCTTCCTGATCCTCTGCTCCTGGGCGGCCCTCTGGACCTTCCACCGCCGCTGGGAGGGTGAGGTGGACACGGCCAGGACCCTGCTGGCTTCCGACTTCACCCGCGCCGTTTTCCTGGGCGCGAAGGGGGAGCTGGAGGGCGTGCTGGAGAGCGCGGTGCTCTCGGCGATGTACACCGCCGGGAGGAGGGGGGGAGGGGAGGAGGAGGTGGAGAGGGACACCCTCTCCCTCCTGAACGCCAGGATTGCTGCCGGCTGGGAGTACCCCAGCGTCCAGGTGACCGTTCCCGAGGTCGAGGGCCTGCTCTTCCTCTGGAGGCCAGACGGGAGCGCGGAGGTGAGGGGATGGGCACCCGCCTCCTTCGAGCACAGGGAAGGGCCCAGGCTCTTCGGGCTGGTGCTGCAGGTGGAGGCGAGGGAGCGCTTCCTCCGCCTCAGACACCTGGCCTCCGTCGTTCCCTCCTGGGGAAAGTCGGTGGAGGAGCTGAACTCCCTCTTCTCCTGCGAGGGCCTCACCTTCCAGGAGGAAAACGGAAGGTTGAAGCTCACGGACCGCCTGGCCGGGAGGAGGGTGGTGGTGTGAGGGTGCTGGTGACGGGAGGGGCGGGCTTCATAGGCTCCCACACGGTGGACCTCCTCCTCTCGGAGGGTCATGAGGTGACGGTGCTGGACGACTTCTCCTCCGGGAGGCCGGAGCACCTCAGGTCCCACGAGGGGAAGCCCTCCTTCAGGCTGGTGCGCGGTGACGTCAGGGACCGCGCCGCGGTGGAGGAGGCGCTGGAGGGGGCGGAGGCGGTGGTACACGAGGCCGCTCTGGTCAGCGTCCCCCTCTCCTTCGAGCGGCCGGAGCTCGTGAGGGAGGTGAACGTGGGGGGGACCCTCAACCTGCTGGAGGCCTGCGCGAGGAGGGGCGTGAGGAGGTTCGTGTACGCCTCCTCGGCTTCCGTTTACGGAGAGCCCAGCCGCCTTCCCGTGGGGGAGGACCATCCCCCCTCACCCCTCTCCCCCTACGCGGAGTCCAAGCTGAAGGCGGAGTGGGAGTGCCTGAGGTTCTTCAGGGAGAGGGGCCTGGAGACGGTCTGCCTGAGGTACTTCAACGTCTACGGCCCAAGGCAGGCAGGCGGCGAATACGCCGGGGTGATCGTGAGGTTCCTGGAGAGGCTCAGGAAGGGCCTTCCCCCCCTCATCCACGGAGGAGGGGATCAGACCAGGGACTTCGTCTACGTGGAGGATGTGGCCAGGGCCAACCTCCTCGCCCTCTCCTCCCCCGGGGCGCCGGGCCAGGTGCTGAACATAGGGACGGGGAGGGAGACCAGCATCCTGGAGCTGTGCTACCTCCTGCTCAGACTCGCGGGCAAACAGGGAATCAAGCCGGTTCACGGTCCCCCCAGGAAGGGGGACATCAAGAGGAGCGCGGCAGACGTGAGGAGGGCGGGGGAGATCCTGGGGTTCGAGGCCAGGGTCACGCTGGAGGAGGGGCTGGGGAGAATGCTCCAGTCATCCCCCGGGCCTCCCCGCGGGCTATAAATTGCTGGTGTAAAAAAACCTTGAAATGCGCAAGCTCGCGGCGGTTGTCCTTCCCATTCTTCTTCTGACGGTGGCCCTCTCGGGCCTCCTGCTTTTTAGGAGAGCAGGGGCTGAGACCCTCGTGCTGCTTGGGAGTGGGGAGGTGCGTCTCTCCGAGAACGGTGGGGCTTCCCTGCAGCTCTCCACGACGACGGAAGGTCCCTCCCTCACCCTTTACCGTGACTTCCGGGAGAGGGTGGGTGAGGAGAATTTCAGGAGAATGCTGGGAGAGGGAATGCTTGAAGAATATGAGGCGCTCACCGGGATGAGAGCGGTTCCCTCCCTCTTCTCGGTGGAGGAGAGGGGGGAGGAGGGGTTGAGGATTTCCACAGAGGCTTCGATCTCCCGTGCTTCGAGGTTCAACCCGTCGGAGAACCTTTGGGAAGTGAGGATAGGCCTCAAGAAGGGAGGGGGGAGGGACGGGAGGAGCTTCATCCTGGGGCAGATGATGTTTGCGCAGCTCATGCTCAGGTCCATGCCCGAGAGGGGCCAGAGGATGGAGCGCGTCACCGTTCTCCCCCTGAAGCTGCCTGAGGGAGCCGTTCTGGTCAACGGGGAGGAGCTCTCCGGCAGGAAGTGGAGGGTGGACTTCGGAGGGGGGAACTACAGGGAGACCAGACTCGAGCTTGAAGACTCGGAGCTCAAGCTCACGGAGAGGGTGGTGGTGACGGAGCAGCCACCTGAGGCCCTCACCCCGGATCTCTTCCGCTCCCTCCGGGACTACAGGTGCTTCACCGTGAAGTACGCGCTCCCAGGGGCGGAGGGGGCGCCGCAGTCCGAGGAGGAGGGTGGGGAGGAGGGGACCGACTTCTGCTGGAGCGAGGGCACGAGCTTTTCCTTCGATTTCACCCTTCCCTTCGCCCTCACCGGGGAGGTCTCGGCCGAGGCCTATATCGGGGGTTCCGTTGGGTTGGGTTTGAGCTGGGTGATGGAGTGGAACTTCGGAGGGGAGGGTTTGCAGATGTTCAGGACCTACGCCAAGCTGGATTCCTCCCTCTCCCTCGACCTGGACTGGAACCTCCAAGGGGGACCCTCATATGACTGGAGCAGGAAGCTGTACGAGCATCACTGCCCCGTTTACACCGTGCTCTTCGGCTTTCCTGTCTGGGTGGATTTGGAGGCGGGGGTGAGCGGGGGCTTGGAGGTGGCAGCGGAGAAGTTCTTCCTTAAAGCTCGCGTGACCTCCTCCACCACCTTCAGGCTGGGGGTCCAGTGGACGAGGGACGGAGGATGGGGCCCCCTGGCGGAGATCGAACCCTCCTTTACCCGAGAGGGTCCTTACATGGGCGGGCTGGTGCGTGCCCAGCCCTATCTGGACTTCAGGCTCGGGGCCTACTTCTACTCCCTGGTCGGGCCTCACCTTTCCTTCAAGCCCCTCTTGGAGCTGAGGGCCGAGAACCTGGAGAACTGGTCGCTGGAAGCGGGATTCGATGTGGACGGAGGGGTTGACATGCAATCTCTGTCCGATTGGCTCGGCATAGGGGACTGGTCCACCACCCTCTACAGATGGAGAACACCCCTCGCCACGGGCTCGGGTGAGGGGATACCGCCCTCGGGCCCCAACACCCCTCCCCACCTCTCCCGGCGGACGGGACCTCCTCCCCGCGTGGGGGTGAACAGCCTCCTGGTCTACGAGGCCTATTACTGGGACGAGGAGGGGGATCCACCGAAGTACGTGAGATGTATCCTGGACAACCGCCCGGTGCAGATGAGGTGTGTGGGGGGGGACTTCAGGACGGGCGCCCTCTACCGGTACGAGTGGACCACCACCCCCTCGGATGTGGGGCCGCACACCTACTACTTTGAGGCCAGCGACTGGAGGGAGACGGTGAGGTGGCCCGAGACGGGCGTGGTTTCCTCCCCCACGGTTTCGGAGGAAGTCTCCCTCCCCCCGAGCTGGGTCTGCAGGATCCCTGGCGTGATCACGGAGGTGAGGGCGGCGGAGGAGGGTTCTCACTTCGCGGTCGTGGCCGATCTGGGGAGCGAGGGTCGGTCGCTGTATTTCTTCTCCACGGAGGAGAACAGGCCCCTGTGGGTCAAGGACAACATCGGATCGGCGGCGATCAGCAGCGAGGGCTCCTACATCCTGGCCTCCGGCCTGCCACACTCCAATCCCCGCCTCTTCCTCCTGGACTCCTCCGGACGCGAGCTGTGGAGCCAAGATGTGGGTGGCTATCCCTGCCCCGTGGACCTCAGCAGGGGAGGGGAGACGGCGGCGGCCATAGGGATGTCGGGAGGCGAGCACGCCCTCTACCTCCTCTCCAGGGAAGGGGTGCCCCTCTGGACGCGGAGGCTGGGTCCTCCAGGCGGCTCCGTTCCCCTGCTGACCCTCTCCAGGGACGGCAGGTACGCGGCGGTTTTCCTCCAGAACGAGAACCGGCGCACCATCTTCCTCTTCTCCAGGGACTCCCCCTCACCCCTCTGGACCCACGAGCTGGTGGAGCCGGACACGGTTTTCTCCCTCGAGCTCAGCGGGGACGGGACCTACCTGGCGGCGGGGTGCCACAGCGGGATCCGCCTCTTCTCCAGGCTGGAAAACGCCCCTCTCTGGAGCTATCGGACGGCGGGCCCCGTTCGGGATGTGGGCCTCCCCTGGGGAGCCCTCCTGGCGGCTGGCGACGCCTACGAGATAGCGGCGGAGAGGAGGTTCGAGGGAAAAATCTACCTCTTCCGCACGGAGAGGGAAACACCCGAGTGGGTTTACACCGCCGGACCCATAGCCTGCCTTTCCCTGGGTGGAGGTGGCCTCGCCGCGGGAGACATGGAGGGCAGGCTCCGCTTCTTCGATCAGAGGGGCAACCTCCTCTGGGAATATACGGCTTCTTCTTTCGTCTATCCCGCTTCCATCGGGGTCTTCTCCGACGGACGGGTGGTGGCCGGGGACGTGGCGGGAGGAGTGTATTTCTTCGGGCCTTAGCTCGTTCCGACGGAGTGACAGGTTTTAAAGACGGCGGGAGAAGAGAGAGGATGCAGCTTTTCGTGGACACCGCCAAGCTCTCGGAGATAAGGGAGGCGATGGGCTGGGGGGTGGTGGACGGCGTGACCACCAATCCCTCCCTCCTGAGGGCGGCGATGGAGGAGGAGAAGTCCGAGTCCCTGGAGGCGCACGTGAGGGAGGTCTGCAGGCTGGCGGGCAGGGGAAGACCCGTGAGCCTGGAGGTGATGGGGCTGAAGGCGGAGGAGATGGTGGGGGAGGCCAAGATCCTCTACAGGAAGTTCAACCCGGTGGCAAGGAACGTGGTGATCAAGATCCCCGTGTGCACCTACACCGGGGAGGGGAGGCTGGAGGAGGGGCTGAGGGCCCTGAAGGAGCTCTCCAGGCTCAGGATACCCACCAACGCCACCCTGGTGATGACCCCCGAGCAGGCCCTGCTGGCCGCCAAGGCTGGGGCCAGGTACGTGAGCCCCTTCGCCGGGAGGATAGACGACCTGGTGAGGAGCAGGCTGGGCATACCGTTCGGGAAGCACGACTACTTCGACTTCGGCTTCCTGAGGGAGGTGGCAGGGATCAGGCTGGAGGGGGCGGTGGAGAGGAGGCAGGAGGGTCCGGGGGGGCTCTACCAGGACGGGGAGCTGAGGGCCCTCGCGGACCCCGGCGTGAACGACGGCATCGTGAGCGGGGTGGAGCTGGTGAGGAGCACGGTGAAGATCCTCAGGCACTACAGGTTCAAGACCAAGGTGATAGCCTCCAGCCTCAGGCACCCCAGGCAGGTGAGGGAGGTGGCGGAGGCTGGGGCGGACGTGGCCACGGTTCCCTTCTCGGTCCTGAAGGGGATGCTCAGGCACCCCAAGACGGAGGAGGGGGTCAGGCTCTTCTCCCAGGACGCGGAGAAGGCCGGGTACCGGGAGCTCTTCGGGTGAGGGAGTGAGGAGGCTCCTCTACCTCCCCCTCGCCCTTCCCCTCTTCCTCCTCCTGATCCTCCTCGCCCTCCTCTTCCCCTTCCTGCTGGGCGAGGCCTTCCGCAGGCTGGGCCTTCCTCCCTTGGTGGCCCTCCAGCTCCTCCTGCTCTCCCTGCTGGGGAGCGCGGTCAACCTCCCCGTGAGGACCCTCAGGAGAGAGGAGGAGGTGGTGAGGGTGGAGGTGAGGGGGATCTACGGCTTCCTCTACCCCGTGCTGGTCAGGGGGAGGGAGGAGAGGAAGACGGTGATAGCGGTGAACGTGGGAGGGGCCCTCATCCCCCTCCTCCTCTCCTCCTTTCTGCTGCTGAGGTTCGGCTCCCAGCTGGGCTGGAGGATTCCTCTGGGCGTGGGGCTCGTGAGCCTCTTCTGCTGGAAGCTCGCCAGGCCCGTGAGGGGGGTGGGGATCGTGATGCCCGCCCTCCTCCCCCCCGTTTTCTCCGCCCTCGTCGCCCTCCTGCTGGGAGGGGGGAACGCCGCCCCCCTGGCCTACCTCTCCGGGACGCTGGGCACGCTGATAGGGGCGGACCTCCTCAACCTGGGCAGGGTGGAGGGGCTGGGGGCTCCCGTGGTCAGCA
>CALJER010000041.1 GCA_938074535.1 uncultured archaeon | reverse complement strand
CCCGCGCCTCCTGGAGGAGCTGGGCAGGAGGGGGGTGAGGAAGGTTCTGCTGGAAGGTGGGTCCACCCTCAACTGGCACATGCTCTCCCTGGGCCTGGTGGATGAGGTGAGGGTGGCCGTTTCCCCCCGGATCGTGGGGGGGAAGGAGGCCAAGACGCTCGTGGGGGGGGAGGGCTTTGGGAGGGTGGGGGAGGGAATAGAGCTGGAGCTCAAGAAGGTCTCCAGGGTGGGGAGGGATCTGCTGCTGCTCTACCGGGTGAAGGCTTTAAAGAGAAAGGCAGAGGGTAGATGATGCTGGCCTACATCCTCATCACGGCGGCCATAGGGAAGGTGCAGGCGGTGATGAAGGAGCTGAAGAAGGTGCCCGGTGTGAAGTCGGCCCACGTGGTGACTGGACCCTACGACATCATCGCCTTCGTGGAGACCAAGGACCTGGCCTCCCTGAGCAACACCGTGATAAAGGGAATCCACAGGCTGAAGGGAGTGGTGGACACCAACACGGCCATCGTGGTGGAGCTCTAACTCTCCCCCTGCAGCAGGAACTCCAGCAGCAGGCGGTTGACCAGCTCTGGCTCCTCGTTCTGAACCCAGTGGCCGCAGCCCTCCAGGTAGACCACCCTGTAGGGGCCCTCCACCTGCTCGTCCGCCCTGCTCACCCCCAGGCCGAGGAAGGCATCCTCCTTCCCCCAGATCACCAGCGTGGGAACCCTCACCTTCGGGAGCCCCCTCATCGGGCTCTCGGGACCGTTGGCCCGGTAGTAGTTGATGCCCGCCCTGAGGGCCCCGGGCTTTGACCAGGCTTCCACGAACCTCTCCAGGTCCCCCTCCGTGAAGGCGGGTTTGACGGCCGTGCTCTTAAGCACCTCCTTCAGCACCGCGTAGTTGTCCGCCCTCAGGAACTCCTCGGGCGCCTCTTCCTTCCTGAAGAAGGAAATGTACCAGCTCCTCCTGGACTGTTCCGGGCTGGAGATCTCCCTCGCCATGACGGAGGGATGGGGCGCGTTCATCACCACCAATTTCTCCGTGAGCTCCGGGTGCAGGGCGGCGAAGGCCCAGGCGATCACCCCTCCCCAGTCGTGGCCCACCACCATCCCCCTTCCTCCCCCCAGCTCCCTCACCAGCCCGGCCACGTCCTCCACCAGCACCTCCAGCCTGTAGGGCTCCTCCCCCTCCGGCCTGTCGCTTTCGTTGTACCCCCTCAGGTCCGGGGCCACGGCCCTGAAGTGCCTGCCCAGCACCGGGAGCTGGTGCCTCCAGGAGTACCAGAACTCCGGGAACCCGTGGAGGAGGAGGACCAGCTTGCCCCTCCCCTCACCCACGCAGTGCAGCTTCACCCCGTTCGTCTCCACGAAGAAGTGCTCCATCTAACCACCGGGGAAGAAAGGCGTGAAAAGCCTGGGGGGAACGGGATACTTCATCAGCTTCTGCTCCTTCATTCCCTCCAGCAGAGGGCGCAGCTTGGAGGCGGGGAGGGTGAAGACGATTTCGTTTTCCTGCACGGCGGCGAAAACCCTGTCACCTCCCCCCGGTATGGCCAGCTCGTACTTCTCCTGCCTGCGGGACCTCAGCACGCTTCCACAGGAGGCCATCAGGCCCGCCAGCCTCACCTCCACCCTCCTCCCCTGCTCGCAGACCGCACCCTGGAGCAGCCTCATCATCTGGGCGGAGCTGCCGAAAACCACCACCACCTCGGGAACCACCTTCGTGCGGGTAAGGGGGGAGACGACCACCCTTTCCGTTCCTTCGGGCCCGAGCCCCTCCATCTCCTCCAAGAGGCCCTCCGCCGCCCTCCTCTCCCTCACGTAGCCCGCGGCCTGGAAGAACTCCAACACCATCTCCCTCTCCGCCGGCCAGCCCAGCATGAGGTTGAAGGCGGGGCAGGCGCTCTCCTCCGGTCCCAGGCCCACGGTCCAGCCGTGGGTTCTGGAGAGGGTGAGGAGCTGGCAGAAGGAGAGCCTCTCCTCCGGCTTCCTGACGCCCTCCGGCACCCCGCCCCCCTTCAGGAAAGCCACGGCCAGGGGATAGGTGGCCGGCCTGAGCCTCTCCTCCAGCTCCCTTCCCAGGGACCTCCATTCCTCCATCCCTCACCTCCGCGGATGGTAGCCCCGCCCGGATTCGAACCGGGGTCGCGAGGTCCAGAGCCTCGCAGGATTGACCGTTGGGCCCCGCCACAGGGTCTACCCCACGGGGCTACCACCTATTCTCCTCCTCCATCTCCCAAAAACCTAACTGGTAGCCCCGCCCGGATTCGAACCGGGGTCAGCGGCTCCAAAGGCCGCCATGCTTGACCGTTGTGCTCCTCGCGGATCTACACCACGGGGCTACCGATAACCTCTCCCCCTCCCTCCTATTTCTATTTCCTCCCTCCACGCCGAAGGATCTATTTCCCTCTCCACCCTCCCCCTCCTCAGCAGGTAGGCCCGGTCGCAGAGCTCCATCAGCTCCCCGTCGTGCCCGGCCATCAGGAGAGTCCTTCCCCTCCTCAGCCTGCGGAGAAGGGAGAGCAGCCTCCCCCTCACCCAGGGATCCAGGCCCAGCGTGGGCTCGTCAAGGACAAGGAGCTGTGGGTCCATGGAGAGGACGGTGGCTATGGCCACTCTCTTCCTCTCCCCGTAGCTCAGGTGCTGAGGGCTCCTCTTCTCGAAGCCCCTCATCCCCACCTCCCCCAGCGCCTTCCTCACCCTCCTCCTGACCTCCCCTTCCTCCAGCCCCAGGTGCAGGGGGCCGAAGGCCACGTCCTCGAAGACGGTGGGCATGAAGAGCTGGTCGTCGGGATCCTGGAAGACCAGCCCCACCCTCCTCCTTATCTCCCCCACCCCGTTCCTTGGGTCCAGCCCGAAGACCCTCACCCTCCCCCTCTGGGGGAGGAGGAGCCCGTTGAGGTGGAGGAGCAGGGTGGACTTGCCGGAGCCGTTGGGGCCCATCAGAAAAACGCTCTCCCCCTCCTCCACCTCCAGGTTCACCCCCCTCAGGGCCCTGGTCCCGTCGGGATAGGTGTAGTGCAGGTTCCTTATCTCCACCGCCCTCATATCACCGCCGCGGAAAGGAGGAGGGGGAAGAAGAGGGAGAGGAAGAGCGCATCCGACCTCCCCATCCGGAGCTCGCGCATCACCCTGATCCTCCCGTCGAAACCCCTGGCCCGCATGGCCAGGTAGACCCGCTCGCCCCTCTCGTAGCTCCTCAGGAAGGCCGCCCCCACCATGTTCCCCGTGATCCTCATCCTCTCCAGCCTGCCCATCCTCCAGGCCCTGGAGTCCCTGGCCATCGCCATCCTTTCGAACTCATCCGTGAGGAGGTAAAGGTATCGGTACATGAAGGAGAGGAGGGTGGTGAAGAGGGCTGGAAGACCGAGGGACTGGAAGCCCCGCAGGAGACGGGTGAAGGGGGTGGTGGACACGAGGAGACCCATCGCCATTACGGAGAACCAGGCTTTGAGGAGGACGTTGACGAAGATGAGGAGAGCGGAGCGGGTCACGTGGAAGGGTCCCAGGTTGTAGGAGCCACCGCTCCCCCCCAGGAAGGGCAGACCCGCCGCCACCAGACCCACGAAGGGGAGAACCACCGCGGATCTCCTAAGGAGGAAACCGGGGGGGACCCTGGAGAGGAGGACGAGGGCAACCAGGAGGAGGGCGTAGAGGAGGAAGCGGTGGGGGTGGGTGAGGGGGGTGAGCACCACCACTACCACCAGGGAGAGGAAGGCCAGGATCTTGACCCTGGGGTCCAGGGAGTGGAGGCAGCTCGCACGGTCGCTGTACTGATCCAGGAAGTGGTGCTTCATTTTTTCTTCCTGAGCACCCTGGCCCAGAGGAGGGTCAGGAGGAGGACCAAGACGACACCCAGCACTCCCGCCAGCGAGGTGGAGAGGGCACCGCCCGGCCCCGGGAGGGAGTAGTCCGGAAGGGGGGAGGAAAAGAGCTCCTCCGCTTTTCCGGCAAACCCGTGGTCCTCCGCCACCCTCTCCAGGCCGTCGGGAAGGGGAGAGGCGAAGAGGGAGAGGACTCCCGCCATCAAGAGACAGACCGCCAAACCCACCATCCACCACCTGAGCTTCATCTTCCCACCTACAACTTCGGCAGCTCGAGGAGGTCGGGCCTCGCCCCGGAAACGAAGCCTATCACCGCCGCGGTGACCACGGCCTCCACCACCCCTATCACCATGTGATACCCTACCATGGCGGGAAGAGCCACGCCCAGGGGAGAGGTGCCCGAGGCGGCCAGCTCAAGGGAGCAGGCAACGGATGCCAGCACGATCGTCACCCAGCCCGCCACCCCCGCTCCCGCCAGCCTCCCCCTTCCACCCCGGAGGGCATCCGACACCAGCCTGTAGAGCCAGTACCCCAAGAAGGTCCCTATCAGCCCCATGTTCACCATGTTGGCCCCCAGGGTCGTTATCCCCCCATCCTGGAAGAAGAGGGCCTGCACGGCCAGGATGGAGCCCATCACGAGGAAGGCCGCCAGAGGGCCCACGAAGACCGAGATGAGCACCCCCCCCACCACGTGCCCGCTGGTTCCACCCGCCACGGGCACGTTGAGCATCTGAACGGCGAAGACGAAGGCCGCCAGGACCCCCAGGAGGGGCACGTGCCTGTCCTCCAGCCTCCTGTTCACGCGCCAGGTGGAAAGGGCCAGGGCCCCGGCCGCTATCGCCCAGAGGGGAACCCACACCGCCGGGGTCAGAAAACCATCTGGTAGGTGCATCTGCGTAGTATTACTTTTGTGTATTTAAGTATTTTTGAGCCATTCCTGTTCGCGCAGTCTTTTCTCCTCCGCGCCCGCGGCCTCCCCGAATCCCTCTTTTTTCCTCTTTGTCCAAAAAAACATCACATTTAAATACAGGGGGAGGAAAGGAGGGAGGATGACCGGCAAGACCCTGGGTATCCTCCTCTCCTTTCTCGTAATCCTCTCCCTGGCCTCCTACGCCGGCTATCAGCTGGGGTACCAGGCCGGCAGGAAGGCCGTCACCACCGTCAGGATGGGCTACCTGGTGGGCGACATCCATCAGATAGGGTGCTTCGTGGGAAGGGAGCTGGAGCTTTTCGAGAAAGAGGCTGGACCGGGGTTCAGGTTCAGGTACCTGGAATACGTCAACGGTCCGGCGCAGATGACTGAGTTCGTGGCCGGCGGGCTGGATGCCGGATACGTGGGGGTGGTCCCGGCCCTCAGGGCCCTCTCGCAGGGGGCCGACCTCAAGATCGTGGCCTCCGCCAACCTGGAGGGCTCGGCGCTGGTGGCCCGTCTGGATATTGAAAACGTGAGGGGCCTAGACGGCAGGACCGTGGGAACCCCGGGCCTGGGCACCATTCAGAATGCCATGCTCTCCATGGTGGAAAACCGGCTGGGGATCACCTTCCGTCCCAAACACTACCCCGGCCCCTCCACCCTCCCCCTCGCCCTGGAGAAGGGGGAGATAGACGGATACATAGCCTGGGAGCCCTTCTGCGCCGAGGCGGTGGTGAACGGTACGGGAAGGGTGGTCTACACCTCCCGCGACATTCTCCCCGGCCACCAGTGCTGCATCCTCTACGTTTCCGGGAAGCTCCTGAGGGAGGACAGGAGGCTCGCCCTCTCCATCGTTAAAGCCCACGTGAAGGCCATGCAGACGATGATGGAAAACGAGAACCTGGCCATGCAGATCTTCTCCTCCCGCACGGGCAAGTCCACGGCCGTGGTTCAGGAATCCTGGAAGAGGATGGTGTGGGACTACCACCCCCATGTGGAGAGCATCAAGACCTTCGCCAGCTTCCTCGTGGAAACCGGAGAGATTAAGGGGGTGGAAAATGTGGACGCTTTCGTGGAAGGCGCTCTGGACCTCACCCTTTTAGAGGAAGCCCTGAAGTAGGGTTTGAATGGGGAGGATCCAAGGAATCCTGCGCTGCAGGGAGGTGCTGTATGCCTCCCTCCTGCTGATAACCGTCCTCCTCCTCTGGGAAGTCTCCTCCACAACCGTCCGCTCCTCCTTCTTCCCAGGCCCAAGAGAGGTGCTGCGCTCCCTCTCCACCCTCCTGACCAAGGGGGATGTGGAGGGGATCAGGCTGCACGAGCACGCGCTGCACAGCCTCCTCAGGGTGCTGGGGGGATTCGCCCTGGCCTGCGTTACCGCCATACCCCTGGGCATCCTGATGGGGCTGAGGGAGGGGGTTTACCGCTCCTCCAAGCCCGTGCTGGAGCCCCTCCGGTTCATCCCTCCGCTAGCCTGGATTCCCCTGGTCATCATCCTCCTTTCCGGATACTGGCGCTACCTCTTCGTGATATGGCTGGGTGCCTTCTTCCCCATCCTCATAAACACCATGAGCGGCATCAAGAGAACCAGCCCCACGCTGGTGGAGGTCTCCAAGAGCTTCGGGGCCAAGAACAGGACTACGGTGAAGAAGGTGGTGATACCCAGCGCCCTGCCCGAAATCACCTCGGGGATGAGGGTGGGGCTGGGGGTGGGATGGATGTGCATCGTGGCAGCGGAAATGATAGGAGGGGAGAGGGTGGGGCTGGGCAGGCTCATCCTGAAGTATTCTGAGCTCCTGAGGGTGGACATGATCCTGGCGGGGATGATCGCCATAGGCATCGTGGGTCTCCTCATGAACGAAATCCTCCTCCGGACGGAAAGGCGTCTCTTCGTGTGGAGGAAGGAGATCTCGCTCTGAGGTGGAACCATGCCCGCGAAGCTCAAGGTGAAGGCGGAGAACCTGCACAAGAGTTTCACCACGGGGGAGGGAAGGCTGGAGGTCCTCAAGGGGGTCTCCTTCGGGGTGAAAGAGGGGGAGTTCGTCTCCGTGGTGGGTCCCTCGGGGTGCGGAAAAACCACCCTCCTCAAGCTGGTGGGGGGCCTGGAGAAGCCCTCCCGGGGCAGGGTCACCATAGACGGAAGGCCGCCCGATCCCTCCAGACACCGCCTGGGCTTCGTTTTCCAGGAGGACTCCCTCTTTCCCTGGAGGACGGTCTGGGAGAACGTGGGGTTCGGGAGGGAGGTGAGGGGCATGGAAGGCGAGGAAAGGGTGGGGGAGCTCGTGGGAATGGTGGGGCTGAGGGGTTTCGAACACTGCTACCCCCACCAGCTCTCGGGGGGGATGAGGCAGAGGGTGGCCATTGCCAGGGCCCTGGCCGTGGAGCCTGACCTCCTCCTGATGGACGAACCCTTCGCCAACCTGGACGCACAGACCCGCTGGATCCTCCACCAGGACCTCACCAGGATCTGGGAGGAGGTGAAAAAGACCATCCTCTTCGTGACCCACAACGTGGAGGAAGCCGTTTACCTCTCCGACAGGGTGATCGTGCTCACCTCCCGCCCCGCCAGGGTGAAGAAGGTGCTTCGGGTGAAGCTCCCCCGCCCCCGCGACAAGCTGAGCGGGGAGCTGGTGAGGCTCAGAAGAGAGGTGGTGGATCTCCTCAGGGAGGAAGTGCCCTACCTCTGAGAGCGCCTTGGCACCCAGAGGCCCATCCTCCTCCACATCAGGAGGAAGAGGGGGAGGGAGAGGAGGAGGCCCACGAGGGTGAGGGAGTAGAGGAGGGGGGCCTCCCCCGAACCGTAACCGCTGAGGGGAAGGAGGAGGAGACCGTAGAGGGGGAGGATGAGAAGGAACATCAGGGGCATGCCCCTCACGTAGTCCTCCACCGCAGGGGTGCTCAGCTCGGGGTCCACCACCCTGCAGAGGGCTATGCCCGAGTCCATCGTCCCCGTGAGGGTGCCGTAGGTGACCAGCGTTCTCTCGAACCTGTAGTTCCTCCACACCCTCCGCGGCAGCCAGAGGAAGGCCAGGACCGTGACCGCTCCTCCGGCCAGGGAGAGCAGGACGAGGGGGAGGGCGTACATCCTGAGGGCGGGGAGGGAGATGGCCGCCACGGAGGCCGCCACGGCGTAGTCCACGCACACCCCTGCCACGTGCTTCTGAACCTCGGGTGAGATGAGGTGGTCGGCACCCACCTTCTCCATGACCTTTCTGACCGCCATCCCCACTATGACCGTAACCACGAAGGCGGCCCCCCAGGCCGTTTCGGAGCTCAGGGAAAGAAGCCTCACCACCAGGTAGGCAAGGGCGTAGACCAGCCCGCAGAGGGCCACCTGCAGGCTGAGGGTGTCCACGGCCTCGGGGGAGGAAACGGTCTCCCCGAACGCCCTCCTCCTGCGCCTGGGTACGATGCCCGTCCAGACCTCCTCCGGCACCTTCCGCAGATCCCTCAGGAGGGCGGCCCTCCCCCTCCTCACCCCCAGGTTGAGCCAGACCGTTCCCACCCCGTAGGCCCAGAGGAAGCCCACCGCCCCGAAGATCAACCCAACCTCTCCGCCGTGGGCGAAACCCCTCCCCTCCCAGGAGGAGCCGAAGGAGAAGGCCTGACCGGGACCGGAGGCGTAGCCCACCGCCATGAGGGAGCCGAAGGTGGGGAAGAGATCCGGACAAAGGGTGGCCATCAGGAAGAAGGTCAGGAGAAAACCCGCCAGCAGCTGGAGGGAGAAGACGAAGGCCATGAGGATGCCCGTGCTGGCCGCCTGTCCGTAGCTCCTCCCCCTCGTGACCATCCCCAGCGACAGGGCGGCGAAGGTGAGGTTGAGGAGGTGGTAAATCAGGCTCTCCAGGTGATGGAAGGAAACCACGCCCAGGACCTGGGCCAGAAGGAAGCCCAGGAAGCCCGCCACCAGCGCGTTGGGCATGAGCAGCCTCTGGAGGACCCTCGACTTCAGGCGCAGGAAGGTGGCGAGCAGCAGGAGCAGGCTGAGGAGGACGAAGTCGGAGACCGGCGACCACTCCATCAAGCTCCCTCCCGCCCCTTACTCCTTCCCCTCTAAAATAGTGTCCTTTTTATGGACAAAGAGGAAAGTTGTCCGATGGTGGGTTTCCAGAGGTGGGAGGAGGTCCTGAACTCCGCCCTGGAGTCCGACGAGAAGTTCAGGGAGACCCTGAAAAGGGTGCTGAAGGAGTTCCATCTGGACATGAAGGAGTTCAGCAGGCTCTCCGGCGTCTCCGAAAGCTCCCTCTACAAAATCATCTCCGGGCACAGGCCCAATCCCAGGCTCTCCACCCTGAGGGACATCCTGAGGACCCTGAAAAACCTGGAGAGCTCCAAGGAGGGCGAGCCCTTCATCGCCCTCATCGCTTCCCGTTCCTCCCTCGACGCCCTCACCACCTCCCACGTGACCGCCGGCAGCCTCAAGTTGAAGATAAAAGGGTACGGAGCCTCCAGCATCGAGGATGCCATCGTGGCCGCCCTGAACGCGGAGCAGGAGGGGGCAAGGGCCATCGTCTGCGGTCCCGTGGTGGCGACCATCCTGCAGAAAATCGTGAGGATACCCATCTCTTCCTGCCCCGTGGCCCTCTGCAATCAGCCGCTGCTGGAGGCCGCGAAGAACGCGGCCAAAAAAATCGTGGAAGAAATCCAGCCCCCCAGGAAAAAGAGCTGAAGTCCCGGGAGCCTTTTTGGACCTTGGCGGTAAGGTTAAATATTTCCCCTTCTGGAGGAAGAGGATGCCGGGAGTGGAAGCCGAACTTTTTCTAGCGGGCATGAAGAGCTTCGCCAATGTTCTGCTCAGCAACATAGAAGCGGACCCAGAGTTCAGGGAGAAGACCAAAGGGAAGGACTTTTCGCTCTCCAACGTGATAAGGCTTCCCCCCTCCTTCAGGGAGAAGGGAATGGAGGATGCTCACCTGCGCCTCCGGCTGGCGGAGGGCAGGGCCGAAGCCGAGGTGGCGACCAGCCCGCTGGGGGCGGATGTGGTGCTGGAGGGGGACTGGGACACCTGGAAGAAGGTGATCTCCGGGCAGGTGGAGCTCTCCGACGCGGTGGTGGAGGGGAGGATACAGGTGGTGCAGGGGGCGGAGAAGATGGACTTCGAGATCATCTCCCTCATCGCCAACGCCATGATGCGCTCCACCGTGCCCGCGGATGTTTTCAAGCTCATAGAGCCGTCCTGAGCCGGATGACTCAGAAAGGGGGGAGCCTGAAGCCCTCCTCCTCCAGTCCCAGCTCCCTCAGCTTTTCTGCGGTGGGGAGGCCCGTGGACTCCTCCCAACCCCTCTCCTGATAGTAATCCCTGAGGAGGGCCTCCATGTCGTCCCCCGAGAGGACCACCTCGCCGTAGTAATCCCTCAGGGCCGCTTCCCCCTCCGGGGTCCTCCTGGGCTTCAGCCAGATCCTGGAGCACCTGTGGTCTTCCTTCCCCAGTCCCTCCTCCGCGTTCACCATCCTCCAGAAGGTGAAGATCCTTTCTCCCGCCCTCCTGAGCTCCGCCACCCCCAGCTCCTTCCCCGTGACCAGGGAGTACAGCTCCGCCGCCAGGTCCAGGTTGAGGTACCTCACCCCCAGAAAGCCCCACAGGGCGTGCACGATGCAGGTGCCCAGGCTGTTGTAAACCGCCATCCTGTCCTCCGCGTACCTCGCGTACCTCGCCGGATTGAACTTCATGGGTCCTCCGAACACCCTGTTCAGCTCCTCCTCCGAAAGGCCCATGCCCCTGGCGTCCACCTCCCTGAGCACCTGCGGCTCCACCATCGGGACGGTGTAAAGGGACTGGGTCCCCCCGTGATGCGGTCTGGGCGAGGTGAGGTGGGAGAAGGCCTGGGGATGGAGCCTCGTAAACCTGGCATCCTGGATGGCATCCGCCCCCCTGAAGAGGCCCGTCCCCTCCTCGAACTCATCCGGATCCGCACCCAGCTTTTCCGAAGCCGGGTACCACCCGTCCGACAGCATCCCCCCGAAGCCCTCCCTTCCCGCGATCTCCCTGAAAAGGCGGAGGTAGGTCCCGAAGTCCCTGCCGAGCCTCTCCTCCAGCCTTCCCTCCCTGGAGAGTCTGGTGACCCAGTTCACCAGCTGGCTGGTGGTGAAGTAGCACATCCCCTCCCTGTTGCACAGGTCGAGGAGGGCCACGGCATCCCTGGGATCCTCCAGCTCCAGCCTCTGCCCCACCCTGGCCGGGAGCATGTAGGACCCCGTGAAGGTGGAGAGTCCCGCGTGCCTGCCCTCTTTTATGTTAAAGTCCACCCTGCAGCCCATGGGGCAGCCCCAGCAGGAGGAGTTCCTTCCCCCCCTGAACTCCATCCACCTCTCCGGGCCGTAGAGCTCGTTCCACCTCGAGTACTCCCACACACCCTCCCTCACCAGCGGGGAATGGGCGGGCCAGCCGGCCATGATGCCCAGCACCCTCCACTGGGGCAGGAGGGGGTTCCTCTCTATGTCCTCCCTCCACTCCCTCACCAGCTCCGAGAGCTCCTCCCCCCTCGCCACGGCCACTTTCCCCTCCCCTCTCGCCACCACCGCCTTCAGGTTCTTGGATCCCATCACCGCCCCCACCCCGAATCTGCCCAGCGTGGCCACCTTGTCCACGATGGCCATGGCGTGCCTGACCCTCTTCTCCCCGGCCCTCCCGATCACCGCCACCCCTGCCCCGGGGTGCTCCCTGAGGAGCAGGTCCGTGGTCTCGTAGGTGTCCTTCCCCCAGAGGTGCGAGGCTTCAAGGAGCTCCGCCCTGCCCCCCTCGAGGCTCAAATAAACCGGCTCCTCCGACCTCCCCACTATCACCACATGGTCGTAGCCCGCCCTCTTCAGCTGCACCCCCAATCTGCCCCCGCACACGGCACCGTCCACGAAGTGCTTTCCACCCTTGGAAAAGAGGGGGGACTTCGTGGTGGCCACCAGCTTGGTGGCCCCTGGCACCTCCGTACCCACCAGCGGACCCGCTCCAAGCACGAGGGGGTTGGAAGGGGAGAGGGGATCGGAAAGGGGGGAGGCCTCCCTCCTGTAAAGCTTCAGGTTTATCCCCAGCCCTCCCAAGAACCTCTCCACAAGATCCCCCGTCAGCTCCTCCCTTCCCACTTCTCCCCCGCTCAGGTTCACCCTCAGAATCGAACCCGTGTAACCGAACCAGTTCACCATCCCCCTCCTCCTTCCCCCCGCTAAAAACCTGTTCCTTCGCTCGCGCCTCCCCCAAAAGGTTATAAATCCCCTTCCGGAAGAAGGACCGTGGGAGAGGATCTGAGGAGAACCATTGAAGAAGCCTTCCAGCTCCCCCTCGATCAGCTGAGGGGGAATCTCCTTCCTCTCCTGAACGGGATAAAGGAGTTCGGGGTTTCCAAGCTCATGGAGCTGGTTCCCGACCTCGTGCCCAGGCTGGCAAAGAGGTTGAAAGAGGTGAACATCGCCCAGTTCATCAAGGAAGATCCAGAAGCCTCCGCCAGGTTCATGGACATCCTCTGGGAGGGAATAGGCCTGCTGGCGGAGAAAAATTCGGAGGTGAAGGAGGCCCTCCAGAGGGCGGGAAACGTGGCGGTGAACCTGGAGGCCATAGACAGCCCCATGAGGGGCCACTTCCAGATAAAGGACGGGAAACTCTCAGGGGGTTCAGGACTGCTGGAGAAGCCCGACCTCACCGTGAAGGGCTACACCCAGGCCATGGTAGAGGTGTTCCTGGGAGAGAGGGATCCCACCGAGGCCTTCTTCAAGCAGCTGATAAGGACGGACGGGAGCATCCCCCTGGCCATGAGGGTCTCCTCGGCCATGATGGAGGTCTCCCAGCTGCTGAAGGGCTGACTCACTCCACCTTCTTCCCCATCTTCCTGTCCGCCAGCCTGCTGTAGTACTCCACGTTCTTCCCGGAGCCGTCGTAGCCCTCCTCCACCATGAGCTCCACCTTCTCCCTCGTGATGTCGAAGGGCCAGATCTGGCCCCTGTTCGGG
>CALJER010000040.1 GCA_938074535.1 uncultured archaeon | reverse complement strand
CCCTTCCCAGCTCCCTGGACCTGATCTCAAGCCTTCGATCTTTTCCCCGCTTCATCTCCACCCTCACCCTCCCGCTCACGGAGGCGTTAAGGGAGGGGTACCCGTACACCACGGAGTGCTCTCCAAAGAGGAAAACGGCTCCTGGTGCGCTTACCCTCACGACCTCCATCCGCTCGCCTCACCTTTCCCCTGAGCCCTCCTGAAGGGAGTCGTAAGGTGGCCTGCCCAGGTAAAGGAAGGCCGCCAGCACCATTACGTACGCAGAAGCCACGGAGGAGGAGAGGGTCTCTGGGATGGCCAAGCCCCCCCACCGGCGCGTCCAGGGCGTCCAGGAAAGGAAGAAGAGGAGAAGGGAGAGGAGGGAAGCCGTTCTCATGTTCCTCTTCCAGAAGAGGAGGGAGAAGGAGAGGGCTATGAAGGGGAAGAGGAGGAAGAAGAGCACGGACACCCAGAGATGCAGGTTTCCGTAGCTCTCGGGGAAGAGGCCGATGCCAAAGAGGGCCAGGGAATCGAGCACCAAAAGGGAGGAGGTGAGAAGACCGAAGGGTTTTTTCCTGGTTAGGAAAAGGGAGGCAAGGGAGAAGAGGAGAAGCAGGAGACCGGCTGCCATCAAGCCGAAGTTGAAGAGAGACGCCGCTTCCCCCACCCCCAAGTCGCTGAGGGCGTTCTCGGTCCAGCTGAAGGTGGGGGAGAGGTGGATGGAGAGGAGGATACAGGTGAAGGCGAGGGGTGGAGCTATCAACCCGCACAGCGCCAGCTTCCTCCATCTCTCTGGCGACATCTCTCCGTTCTCTCCGAAAGGCGGGTTTATAACCCCTCCCTCCCTTTTTTCTCGGATGAAGATAGGGGAAGTGGCCAACCGGAAGCTGGTGAAAATGGACGGCGGGAAGAGCGTCCTGGAGGCCTGTAGGTTGATGGGGAGAAAGAGGATAGGGAGCGTGCTGGTGACCCTCAACGGACATCCCTACGGTATCTTCACGGAAAGGGACCTCCTCTCCAAGGTGCTGGCGAAGGGGGTGGATTTGAGAAAGGCCAAGCTCAAAGATTATTCCTCCAGACCCCTGGTGATGGTGGACGAGAACTACACGGTGAAGGAATGCGCCAGGATCATGTCGGAGATGAAGGTGAGAAGGCTTCTGGTCACCTCCAAGGGGAAGCTGATCGGTATCTTCACCTCCTCCGATCTGACGAGGGTCCTCTCCAGGGCCCCCCTGGACTTCTGAGGTGAAGAATGCCCAAGTGTTCCTGCTGCGGGAGGGAACTGAAAGAGAAGGACAAGGAGAAGACCTGGAGGGAATGCCGTTACTGCGGTCTGCCCGTTTGCTTCAACTGCACCCACTACCTGGGGACCACCGTACGCGACCTCTTCGGGGACCACGTAGAGGTGGTCTGCGTCTGCGGAATTTGTAAGCCCAGGAAGTGAAGGGATGCGCTGGGAGATGTGGGAGCCCTGGTACCTCAGGATAGCGGAGAGGCTTGGGCTCGACCGCGAGGAGGACGAAAGGGCAGTCAGGCTCCTTTCCAACCTCTTCCCACCCCCGGAGCTGAAAGGGCTCAGGAGGATGGTGGAGGGGAGGGAGTGCCTGGTCCTGGGGGCAGGCCCCTCCCTTGAGGAGGACCTGCGCAGACTGGAGAGGACCGGAAGGCTGCGGATGACGCTTCTCTCCGCCGACGGAGCCACCTCCGCGGTGATGAAGCTAAGGGTACCTGAGGTGGTGGTCACCGACCTAGACGGGAGGGTGGAGGACCAGGAGGAGGCTTGGAGGAGAGGTTCCTGGTTGGTGGTTCATGTGCATGGTGACAACTACCCCAGGGTTAGGGAGTTCCTGAGGGGAAAAAAACCCGAGAGGCTACTGGGGACCACCCAGTTGAGGCCCACAGGGAACCTCCTGAACTTCGGTGGCTTCACGGACGGTGACCGTGCCGCTTTCTTGGCTTGGGGGCTGGGGGCTAGGAAAATCTACTTGGCGGGAATGGACCTGGGAGAAGAAGTGGGAAGGTACTCAGGGAAGAAGGAGAGGGGGAGGAAGAGGGAGAAGCTGAAGATCTGTGGGGAGCTGCTGGGGTGGTTGGCGAAGGAAGGTGGAGCACCGCTCTTCAACCTCACTTCGGGCGGGGTGGAAATACCGCACGTGCCGAGGGTAGTTATCTCGTGAAAAACTTTGCATTCGCGGTGAAAGAGGGGTTATCGACCTCGCCCTCGAAGAGTTCGACCTTGATCTTCTCCTCGTTTATCATCTCCACCAGGAGGGTAGAGACCACGGTGTCTGGCATAGGCCCCCCTGAGAATTCGCTTCCTTCACCAACGCTGATCAGTTTATAAACGATTCTACCGCTGTTCACCCCCACGCTTTTGAAGTCGGGGGCGTTTCCTTTTACCCTGGCCAAATAACCGCCCAAAGTTAAGCCTAAACTTACCCTCAGATACCGCGGGTCGTAAGCATCGTAAGCAAAAGAGAGATAATAGGCAGCTCCGCCCTCCTCACTGTATCCGTCTTTTCCTTCTAAGAACCAGTTTCCCGCCAGCGTTCCCCTTACATCAAAATCGAACTCGCCGTCACGGGGCTCAGCCGTTCTCTTGATCTTTTGAAGAACCGCTTCTCTGAGAGAGGGCTCAAAATACCTCAGGGGGGAAACCGCCTGCTGCTCCGGCACGGGGTATTTTTCGGGGTTGATGTAATGAAACACGTTCCTAGCGTAGGCCCCCATGTCGAGAGCGGCGCTTTGTCCATAGCCTCTAGAGGTTTTTCCGATCACGTCACCAGCCTTAACCGGGACGTATACCCTGTTGCCATCCCAGCCTTCTTTCAGCGGTGAGCCAATCTTATCAAGTATCTGCTGACTTATTTCAGAGAGGTGATTAAATCTTGTCGTGAAATTATTGGTGTGTCTGATGTACACTGTGTAATCCGGAAAACCACTCCAATATGTAAATACAATCCTGGTGATTACCCCATCAGCTGGCGCTTTAACCGGCTTTGAGAAACCTGAAACCGGGGCCCCAAGGTCTTCCCTAGCCAGTTCCCAGTAAGTGTGTGGAGTAGGGATGGGATGCCCGGGTGGACTGAGATGTCCCAGAGGAAAGATTTCGCCGACGTACTCAAGATCTACTGGAAGGACGGTATAAACTACATTCTCTTCACCGAGCTCAGGATAATCTCCCCAGAAGTCGTCCAGCCTTTCTTGAAAGGAGGGCCTCGTGGGTTGACTTGTCTTTTCCCCATAGTTTAAAAACGTAAAACAAAGAACAAGAGCCAAAAGAGCGACCAGAATTACAACGCTTTTTCTAATAGTCTTCCCCCATATTTTCCTCGACCTTCGTTATTAAACTTTCTTGCACGCGAGTTATAAACTTTTTAGCGGACATTAGTTTCATTTTTGAACCAGAAACCTGGGTGAGAGGGGAACGCGTTGTTGCTTATCACGGGGAGCCGCTCACCTTCCAGGCCACAAAATCGCAGAACAAAACTCCTCTAAAAAGCCAGCCGGAGGGGAGGGTTAAAGGGGAAGATTTTCGAGCTAGGAAGATTTTCGGAGCATGTACTTTAACGCTGGTGGGGTCACGAGAGTGGTCACAAAAGCCGTGAAAACGAGCAGGGACACGTGAGCATCGGCAAGAGTTCCGATTTCAAGACCGACCATCGCCAAGATGAGATCTACCATCCCCCTCCCGTTCATCCCTATGCCAACGGTAAGCGCTTCTCTTTTCTTCAACCCGGTAAGATATGCTCCTCCGGCCGCTCCCATCACCTTCCCAGCCATCGCCGCTATGAGGAGTGCTATCAAGAAGAAGGTGTGAGTTTCAAACACCCCAAAGCTCACGTGAAAGGCCAGGCTTACGATAAATATGGGTCCCAGAAAACCATGGCTAAGAGTTTGGAAGCGCTGGCTCAAATCTCGAAATGCTCCACCAACGAACTCCTCTCGCACGAACAAGCCCGCCAGGTAGGCACCGATGATGAAGTGCAGCCCCATCGCTTGTCCAACACCCGCGATGAGGAGACCCATGATCAGTGCAAAAGTAAACCCCCTCGCCCCTGAGTGGGCGAAGAACTTCCCGACTATTGGATACACCCGGTAACCGATGAAGAGCGCGATTCCGAAGAAGGCCACTACTAGTGCCACCGTATACAACAAATCCAAAGGCCTCACCACCCCCACCGTTATTGCTTGGATGGCCACGGCGAGGATGATGAACGTGAGAATGTTATCTACCACCGCTCCGCCCATCATGGTGTACCCAACTTTGGATTGGAGGATGCCCAAGTCGTCGAGTATTCTCGCCTTGACGGCGAGAGAGGTGCCTGAGAGGGCGAGTCCCATGATGAGCGCTGTCCAAAAATTGTGTGTAAAAAACCAAGTGACGAGCCATCCGAAAAGCAGAGGTACGAAGGTACCCGCTATCCCCACTCCAAAAAAGCTCTTTACTCTTTTCCCTAACTTTTTTGGATCGGTTATTAACCCTGCATAGAACATCAGGAAAAACATTCCCAGCTTGGCAAGGGTGTCGAGGGCTGGAGTCCATTCAAAGACGGGATTCCCCATGAGACCTTCCTTGACCCCCCTCTCTCCCACGATGCCCAAGACGGGAGGTCCGATGACCAGCCCCGCTAGGAGCTCCCCTAAAATTAGAGGTTGGCCGAATTTTTCAAAAAGTAGTCCAACGACCCAAACCACCGTCAGTATAAAGAGAATCGTGAAAATTATTTCCATCTATTTCCCACCGATTTGTTTACCTCCGTTGTGCAAGGTGGCTGAAGGCTTTGGCGGGATAGAAAATTGCCCGAACTGGGAACTCCTTTCGAGCGAAGCTTTGATAGTGGGCCCTGACCCACAACCTTCGTACTTATCCGCGCCTCCGCGCAAAACACTCCAGAAATGTAGGAGCGACAAGGGTGGAGGATGAAGACCGGGCTATTCCTTCTTCCCTTTTTTCGCCAAGATCTCCTGGTAGATGCTCCGAAGCTCTTCCTCTTTTTTCCTTTCCTCCTCAGGACTGGCTTTGGGAAGTTCGAGGTTTTCCCCGCTCTCGGCCAGAAGCCGCTTGTACTTAGCGAGCTTAGCCTCCCTCGCCAGCTGTCTGGCCTTCAGGGCTTTCTGCCCGGTTTTCTTGGTCATGCGCTCTTACCTCCCCGGATCTTTTCTCTCCGTTGGCAGAGCGTAAAATGTTTTCGGAAGCTCAGGGCGCTTTTTCCTTCCCCTCCCCCCCTGCCTCCTTGAGCCAGAACTCAGCCTCCTTGCGCAGTTCCCGGAGGTACTGGGAAAACCCGTCGTAACTAAGGTGATAGAGGGTCTTCCCCCCCGCTCTCCTGGTGGAAATCATGCCTTTCTCCCTGAGGGGCCTCAGCAGGAGGTAGAAGTGCTTCCGGTGGGCCGCCGAGAGTGGGTCTAGGCCCAGTTCCTTCATCAGCTCCTCCATCCCCCTCGCCCCCTCCCTCAGGATCCTTAGCACCTTCCTCCCCTCCGGCTTCAGCAGGACACTTTTGGGATGGTTACCGTACGCCAGCTCCAGGAGCCTTTCAGCACCCGTCTCCATCTTCTTCACCTTTGATGGGTTATTCTTCCTTTATGATGAGTAACTCCTCCTTTTAATCCCCTTTCATGAGTATCTGAGGGAGTCTTCAAAGGGTTTCCCCTTTCCTCGCCCCTTTTTCCGTCCTTCTCCAGAGTACCCTTTGAAAGGTAACTGGCCCAGTCCATCCGGGTGCATCGGCCCTTCTTCCTCGTTTTTCTGGAAGGAGTTTCTTCGGTAGGTTACCCTTCATGAGTATCTCATCCCTCACCCACCACAATTCCCCTCGCCTCTCTTTCTACCTCTTCCACCCTCTCCTGGAACTTCCTCGCCCTCCTCCCCACCTCGTCCTCCCTCTCGGCCAGGGCCTTTACCTTCCCCCGCAGCTCCTCCAGCTTCTTCATCACCTCTTCCACTTTCACCTCCTCCCTGAGCTTGCTCTTCACCTCCTTTGAATACACCCTTTCCAGCTCCACGTAGGCATCCATTACCACCACCAATCCCCGCAATTTCTCCAGAAGGGTGGCCAGCTCCTCCCCCCTTTCGGTGAGCTTTACCCATCTGATCCTTCCCCTCTCCTCCGAGGTCACCACGCCCATTTCCTCCAGCCTCGACAGTACATTGAAGGCGTGGGCGAAGGTGGTGCCCACCTCCTTCGCCACCAGAGAGGGGTAAGTTTCACCTCGTCGCAGAACCAACACTATGTCGGCGGGTTTTTCCTGTACTAGGAATTTCCACATCCTATCTATTTTTTTGTATATTCAAAAATATATACTTTTCGAAGACTCCTCCCATAATTGTATAATTAGTCGTATACTATTAAGTAATTATATAACTAATCGTATATTGTAGAGAATATGAAGAAGGAATCGAGAAGAATCGTATATAGTATGTGCTTAGAGGAGGAGGGATTTGAAGGGCGGTAGAGGGGGAAGTGTGGGATCAGCTGCGGAGGGCCTGGCAGAGGGCAGCCTTGATGAAGGCGTCGAAAATGGGAGAAGGACGAGTGGGACGGGATTTGAACTCGGGGTGGAACTGGGTGGCTATGAAGAAGGGGTGATCGGAGAGTTCCAAGATTTCCATCCTCCTGCCTTCCGGACTCTTCCCGGAGAAAAGGAGGTTCTTTCCCGTTAGGAGAGGAAGGTACTCGGGGTTCACCTCGTACCGGTGGCGGTGCCTTTCGTAGACTCTTTCCCTCTGATAGATTTGGAAGGCCTTCGTACCCTTTTCTATCACGATTTCCTGGGCTCCCAGCCTCATAGTGCCTCCTAGATCCTTCAACCCCCTTTGCTCCGGAAGCAGGTCGATCACGGGGTGAGGAGTGAAAGGGTCTATCTCGGTGCTGTTGGCTCCTTCCAAGCCGGCCACATTCCTGGAGAACTCCACCACCGCTAGCTGGAAGCCGAAGCACAGCCCCAAGAAAGGCACCAGCTTTTCCCTCGCCCACTTTATGGCGAGGATCTTACCCTCCGCCCCCCTGGGCCCGAAGCCTCCTGGGATGATCACTCCATGGCATTCGGAGAGTTCCTTCAGAAGGGCCTCGGTCGTCCTCTCCAGCCGCTCCGCACTTATCCACTTCACCTCCAGCTTCACGTCGTTTTTGGCGGCGGCATGCCTCAGGGCCTCGTAGATGCTGAGGTAGGTGTCGGTGAACCTTATGTACTTCCCCACGAGCCCTACCCTCACATGTTTGCTCGCGTTTGCCATCCGTGAAACCATCTCTATCCAGTCTCCCAGGTCTATGTCCATAGACCTCAGACCCAGTTTCTGGAGGACCAGCGAACTGAGGTTCTCACGCTCCAGCACCAGGGGGAGTTCGTATATGTTCTCCACATCCACTGCGCTGATGACCTCGTTCTCCCAAACGTTGCAGAAGAGAGAAATCTTGCGTCTGGCCTCAGTGGTGAGGGGGGTATCTGAGCGGCAGACGATGATGTCAGGAGAGATGCCCAGCTGTCTGAGTTCCTTTACGCTGTGCTGGGTGGGCTTGGTTTTTTGCTCCCCCACGGGTCCAGAGGAGGGAACCAGCGTGACGTGGATGAAAAGGGTGTTGGTGGGTCCTTCCTCCAGCCTCATCTGCCTCGCCGCCTCTAGGAAGGGCATGCTCTCCATGTCTCCCACCGTTCCCCCTATCTCCACCATGCAGATATCGGCCCCACTCTTCAGGGCAGCCCCTCTTATCCTCCTCTTTATCTCGTCCACCACGTGGGGAATGATTTGAACGGTGCGACCCAAGTACTCCCCCCTTCTTTCCTTGGAGATCACCTCGTAGTACACTTGCCCGGTGGTGATGTTGTGGTCCTTCGTGAGGTTGATGTCAAGGAACCTCTCGTAGTGCCCCATGTCTAGGTCTATTTCGCCCCCATCCTCCGTGACGAAAATTTCACCGTGTTCGAAGGGATTCATGGTTCCCGCGTCCATGTTGAGGTAGGGGTCTATTTTGATCGCCGTGACCTTCAGCCCCCTGGCCTGCAGGAGCTTTCCCAGGCTGGCCGTGGTGAGTCCCTTTCCCAGCCCGCTCATCACCCCTCCCGTTACCATGACGTACTTCATCCTTCCAGCCTCCCCACCAAATTATCTACGTTTTGGATTCCCTCCCTTTTTAAATAATTCGAGAGCCCCTTGCAGATTTCGGAGAAGACCCTCAATCCCCTGGTGGCCACTGCCGACCCCACCTGCACCGCTCTGGCCCCTGCCAAAATGAACTCTGCCGCACTCTCCCAGTCCTCCACCCCTCCGCATCCTATCACGGGCACAGAGAGGTTCTGGTAGAGCTCGTACACGCAGCGCAGGGCAACGGGACGGATGGCCGGACCGGAAAGACCCCCCGTCACGTTTGAGAGAATGGCTCTCCTAGCATACACGTCCACCACCATGGCGGGCAGGGTGTTGATGGCCACCACTCCGTCCGCACCCTCCCGTTCGGCGGAAAGGGCGGAGACCACGATTCGATCCGAGAGGCCCAGCTTCACAAAGAGGGGGATGGAGAGAACCTCTTTGGTCCTCCTCACCACCTCCCGGACGAGCTTCGGGTCCCTGCCTATCTCCAAGCCGTGGCCCCTGACGTGCGGGCAGGAGAGGTTGAGCTCCACAGCGTCCGCTCCGGCCTCCTCGGCCTTGGAGGCAACCTCCGCAAACTCTTCTCCCTTTCCCCCAGCCACGCTCACGATCACGGGACCACCACCTTTTTTGGCCAGAGGCAGTTCCTCCCTCAGGTACTCCTCACCTCCGGGGTTGGTCAGTCCCACGGCGTTCACCAGTCCGTCCTTCACCCCCACCACCACGGGAGTGCTGTACCCCTCCCTTCTCTCTAGGGTAAGGCTCTTCGTCACCACCCCTCCCGCCCCTTCCCTGAGGGCCCTGCAGAGGAGGGATCCCGTGGAAAGAAGGCCTGAGGCGAGGATGGTGGGATTGGACAGGCGCAGTTTACCCAGCTTCACCGTAAGCCTTGACATTCATTCCCCCCAAACCCTCCACCACTTCCCCGTCTAAAAACACCGGCCTTCCCCTCACGATGGTGCAGACCGGACTACCCACCACCCTCCTTCCCTGGAAGGGGCTGTATTTGGCCTTGCTCTCGAACTCCAGAGGATCTATCTTGAAGCTCTTCTTCAAGTCCACCACGGTGAGGTTGCCCACGTATCCCTTCTCTATCCTCCCGGCGGGGAGACCGAGCAGGGAGGCGGGGACCTCGCTGCATGCTTTCACCACCCCCTCCAGTTCGAGCTCACCTCTTCTGACCAGGGTAAGAAGGAGGGGTAGTTCGGTCTCCAGCCCGGGAAAACCCCCCGGTCCGTCCGGGTCCCTCTTCTCCGCTCGCAGGTGGGGTGCGTGATCGGAAGTCACTACCTCTATCTTTCCCTCCCTAAGTCCCGAGAGGAGGGCTGTTCTGTCCCTTTCCGTGCGGAGCGGGGGAAAGACCTTGAAGAGGGGATCCCTTCGGCGGGTGAGGAGGAGGTAGTGGGGGCACGTGTCCGCCGAGAGTCGCACTCTTCTCTTCCATCTCTCCAGCTCCCTGAGCCCTGCGGAAGAGGAGAGGTGGGTGAGGTGAAGCCTGAAGCGGTGCCGGAGGGAGAGTTCGGCCATCCTCCTTATCCCCATCACCTCCGCCTCGGGGGGTCTCTCCTTTCCCCTGAAGAAAGCAGGGTCCTCGGCGTGGGTTATCACCAGCAGCCTTTCCCTGCTCGCGAAGCGAAGGGTTTCCTCCAACGTTTCTTTTTCCCCCTCTTCCGGGAGGTAAACCTTGATACCCAGGCACCGCTTTCCCACCTCTTTCCGGAGTTCCCCCTTTTCCTCCGGCACCCCGAAGTAGAGACCGAAATCCACCGCTGCCCTCCTCCTGCCCAGCTCCTCCCTTTTCCTCAGCACCGAAATCCTGTTGACCCTGGGGAGGGTGTTGGGCATGTCCACCACGACAGTATATCCTCCCCTGGCCGCCGCCCTGGTCCCCGTCCTGAAGTCCTCTTTGTAGGAGAGCTCAAAGTCCCTCAGGTGCACGTGCATGTCGATCAGGCCCGGGAGGATTACCTTTCCTTCTTCCCGGAAGTCCAGCACCTCTCCCCCCGGCGCGACCTCCTCCCCCACCTCCTCTATTCTCCCACGTGAGATTCTGATGCTTCCCTCCCTCAGGCCTCCCGGAGCGAAAAACCTTCCCTTTACGGTGAGCTCCAAGCTATCCTTTCCTTTAGGAAAAGGGAAAAAAGAAGGTTGGGATGAGGTTCACTCCTTTATCGACTTCAGAAGGGATGCCAGGATGATGGCCAAGGCTATGGCCGTCATGCCACCCAAAATGGCTGCTCCGGTCTGACCCACCTTGTCCACTATGTTTCCCCAGCTGTAGGCTATCTCGCCCAGCGCACCCAAGAGAATGGCGAAGACGAAGACCACGACGACTCCGTAGCACAGGTTGAACACTGCCTTCCAACCCTGGAGGTTTTCCTTAGCGGGCATCCAATCCAGTTGAAGCTAATCCTTGGTGTTTATATGGATTTTGCGGGAGCTCGGGCTAAACAATACCCTCCTCCAGCAGCTTTGAAGCCAGCTTTTCTCCCGCTTCCTCCGGTGTTTTCCCCTCTATCACCTCTCCCCTCCTCCTGAACTCCACGGGCTTCAGCTCCACCTTCTTTCTCCTCCTGAGGGAGGAGGCCTCCACCCCCAGGTCCTTCGCCCTCCAGAGCTCCACTGGTTTCTTCATGGCCTCCCTCAGGTCCGTCAGGGAGATTCCCCTCGGCTCCCCTGCCCCGCCGGTGACCGTAAAAAGGGCCTGGAGGGGAACCCTCACCGCCTCCAGACCCCCGGGGGAAAGGCGCTTTGCCACGGCCCCTCCGCCCTCTGCCTTCAGCTCGCACACCAGGCTGATGGCGGGGAGGCCAAGCCTCTCGGCCAGCATGAGCCCGGTGAGTCCCCAGCTCCAGTCCGAGGCTTGGCGCCCGGTGAGAACCAGGCCCCCCCAGCCTCCGCAGGGCGAGGGAGGGGAGGAGGGCCGTGGAGGGGGGATCCAGCTCCTCGAAGGCCTCGTCCTCCAGGAGCACCAGCTCGTCCGCCCCCGCCGCCAGCGCTTTTCCGAGCACGGGGAGGGGAAGCTTTGGCCCGCACTCACTACCGTGATCCAGGTTTCCCCGTGTTTGTCCTTCAGGCGGAGGGCTAGCTCTAGGGCGTTCTCGTCGAAGGGGTTGAGGACGGGGGGAATCCCCACCGGAACCACCCTCCCTTCCGGGGACAGGAGGAAGGAGGAGGGAGGACCCTCGGGGTCGGGGACCACTTTAACGCACACCGCCACCCTCATAATTTTCACGCATCCTCGCCAGGAAGGAGGGGGGGATCTTCTCCCATTCCCCCACCGGGGGCCTCCTCCTCCACCTCCCCCAGGGTCTCTCCCTGGGGGTGAAGCTCTGGCAGAGGGAACTCCACTTCCCCCGGAGAGGGAGAAAGGGGGGAGCCCTAGCCTCGCCGTCCGGGGGGAAGGGGGAGCCTGCGTCCGGTGGGGTCCCTTACGAACTTCCCGAAGTCGGTGCGCAGCAGGAGCCTTCCCTCGAACACCGGTCCCTCCGTACACACCCTCCATCCCACGGGGTCAAGCACGCACGAACCGCACACGCCAAGGCCGCATCTCATGTACCTCTCCAGCGAGACCTGAACCTTCCTCCCCCTCTTCACGCACTCCTCCACCACCCTCACCAGCATCTCTTCAGGACCGCATGCAAGGACCTTCCACGGCCTTTTTGGGAGCTCCCGCTCGAGCAGGTCCGTTACCATCCCACCCTCCCCGCTGGAGCCGTCCTCCGTGGTCACCTCCACCTCCGCCCCCGTCCTCCTGGCCTCCGTGACGAAGAGGAGCTCCGAGCTGGTTCTGGCCCCCACCAGCACCTTCACCCTCTCCCCCCTCTCCCTTAGCCTCCGGCAGGCGAAAATCAGGGGGGCCATTCCCGTGCCCCCGCCCACCAGCAGGTACGGGCCCCTCCCCAGCTCAAAACCCCTGCCCAGGGGGCCCTTCACCCCTAGGTACTCCCCCTTCTTCACCCTCTGAAGCTCGGAGGTGGTCTCACCCATCTTGGCCACTGAGATCCTGAGCCTCGCCCCGTCCCACCCGGAGACGCTCATGGGTACTTCCTCCTTACCAGGCAGCCACACCATGACGAACTGTCCGGGCGAGGGCTCCCTTGGGAGGGGAGAGCGGAGGTGGAGGGAAACCACCGCAGGGCTCTCGCGCACCGCCTTTTCCACCCTGGCGGGATACATCCCCAGCTCCTCGAACCTCAAGCTCTACCCCGCGTACTGTTTTACCACATCCTCCTGTGAAATCCTGCTCCCGCAGTACTCGCACAGGAGGAGGAGGGGTGAGCGTGAGAGAACCCTGAAGGTAGGGGTTACGGGCTCCCTGGGCTTGTTGGTGATACAGCTGGGGTTGGTGCACCTCACTATACCCTGAATGCGTTCAGGGAGCTTCACCCTGTTTTTTCTCACCACCTTGTAGTCCTGGATCACGTTGATGGTGGCCTCGGGAGCCACGAGGGCTATCCGGTTCACCTCCACCGTGGAGAGTTCCTTCCCCTCCACCTTCACAATGTCCTTTCTCCCGTACTTCTTGCTTGCCACGTTCATCACCACGGCCACCGTGTGCTTCTCCCCCCCCACCCCCAGGATCTTTATCACGTTCAGCGCCTGACCTACGGGGATGTGATCTATCACCGTTCCCCTCTCTATCTTCCTGACCACCAGCTCCTGAGAGTTACCGGGCATCACCTTCCCCCCAGGAGGAGCGAAAGCAGGGCCATCCTCACGGGAACGGCGTAGGTGGCCTGCTGGAAGTAGCGGGCATGCCTGCTCTCGTCCACCCTCAGGTCTATCTCCTCCACCTTGGGGAGGGGGTGCAGAATGATGGCCCCCTCTTTCATTTTCTCCACCAGTTCGGGCGTGAGCCTGTAGCTCCCCCTCACCTTCTCGAACTCCGAGGGGTCGGGGAACCTTTCCTTCTGGATTCTGGTGATGTACAGCACCTCCACCTCCCCCATCACTTTCTCCAGGTCGGAGGTGAGCTCGTACTCCACCCCGGAGGCCTTCAGGAACTCCAGAACCTCCTCCCTGGGCCTGAGGGGGGAGGGTGAAACCAGGAAGAGCTTCTCCACCCCGAACTTGCATATCCCGTAGAGGAAGGAAGTGGCCGCCCTGCCGTACCTGAGGTCGCCCACTGCAGCCACCCTCAGGCCCTCTATCCTCCCCACCTCCTTCCTTATGGTGTAGAGGTCCACCATGGCCTGGGTGGGGTGGTGCTGCTTCCCGTCGCCACCGTTGATCACGGGGACCTCCGCCACCTCTGCCGCCAGCTTGGCCGCACCCTCCAGCGGGTGCCTTATCACGATCACGTCCGCGTAGGCGTCCAGCATCCTAACAGTGTCCGCCAGGTTTTCTCCCTTGGCCAGAGAAGTGGCCTCCTCTCCACCCACGCCTATCACGCTGCCCCCCAGCTTCAGGATGGCGGTCTCGAAGCTCAGCCTCGTGCGGGTGCTGGGCTCGAAGAAAGCCGTGGCCAGGATCTTCCCCTTCAGCACGTTCCCGGGCCTGATGGTGGAGGCCTTCCTGAAGAGCCGCTCCAGGTCGGAGGTGGAGAAGTCCAAAATGGAGAGCACATCTCTTCCCTTAAACATGCGTCCTTCCCTCCATGTACTCCACGATCTCCCTGTAGCTCTGTTCCGTAATCCTCCCGCAGGTATAAAGCTCTTGGAGGAGTTCCCTGGCAGTCATCACGGAGAAGAGCCTCACCCCTTCCTTCTCCAGGAGCTCCCTGGCCCCCTGTTCCCGGTCCACCAGCACCGCGGCCGCCTCCACCCTCCCACCCTCTCCCCTCACCACTCCCGCGGCCCTCCTCAGGCTTCCCCCCGTGGTGGCCACATCGTCCACCAGCAAAACCCTCTCCCCCTTTCCCAGCTCCCCCTCCAGCAGACGCTCCGTTCCGTGCTCCTTGCTCTCCGTGCGGAGGTAGAGGAAGGGCTTGCCCAGCTCGTGGGCCAACATCACCCCAAGGGGTATGCCTGCGGTGGGTACGCCCAGCACCCTCTCGAACTCCACCTCCTCCCTCTCGAGAAGGACCAGGTAGGCCCTCACCACCCTCCTGAAGAGCTGGGGGAAGGAGGGGACCATGCGCAGGTCTATGTAGTAGGGGCTGAACCCTCCGGAGCTCAGCTTGTAGCGACCCACCCTGACGCATCCGCAGTCCATCAGCGCCTGGGCGAGCGTTCTCCTTTCCATCCTCCCATCTCCCTTCTTATCTCCTCCGCCCTCTCCCTGGGTGAGGGAGAGAAGACCAGGGCCCTTCCCACTATCTCGAAGTCGGCTCCAGCCCTGAGGGCGGAGCCGAAGGGTGAGCCCTGCACTCCCACGCCGGGGGAGAGGATGAGGGCCTCGGGGTGCCTTCTCCTGGCCTCCTTCAGGAGCTCCGGGAAGGTGGCGGGGAGGACGAGACCGTCCGCACCGGCGGAGAGGGAGGCCTCCGCCAGCTCCAAGTAGTGCCTGTTCAGGTACTCCTCCGCCCCCCTGTGGCTCATCGCGCACACCGCCAGCACCCCCTTCCCCCTTTCCCTCGCCAGCTCCACCACCTCTCCCAGCCCCTCCCTGATCCCGATGAAGGCGTGGGCGATGAGCGCCTCGAACCCCAGCCCGAAAACCTCCCCCGCCACCAGCCTGTTCACGTACCCTATGTCGGCCATCTTCAGGTCGCAGATGAAAGGCCCCTCTATTCCCTCCATGAGCCTCCTCACTCCCCCCGGACCGTAGGCGAGGAGGGAGGGGAGACCAAGTTTTATTCCGGCCACCTTGTCCGAGAGTCGGGAGAGCAGTTCCCTGGCCCTATCCACCTCGCGGTATTCCCCCGCAGGATCAAAAGCCAGGATTATCCTCGAGTCCGCCCTTTCCGCCTTCTCCCGCAGCCTTGAGGCGAAGCTTCCCAAAAAAGCCCTTTTAACTTTCTCCCGTTCTCAAAAAGCTTTTTCTAGTCGAGGGGGGGCCGGCGGTGGGCCCAGGGACGAAGACCCTCGAAAGCCAGGCAGGCGCGCAGGATGAGCTTCTCCGAGAAGCGCCTGCCCACCACCTGCATGCCCACCGGAAGCCCCTCCACCCACCCGCAGGGCACGGAGGCGGCTGGGTGTCCCGTGAGGTTGAAAGGATAGGTGAGAATCCAGCCCACCAGCGGGCTCACCTCCTCGCCGTCGATTTCCGCGGGACCCAGCAGGTCTACGGGGAAGGGCGGGACGGCAAGCGTGGGGGTAAGGAGGAGGTCGAACTCCCTGAAGAGCTCCTGCATGCCCAGCCAGACCCTCCCCCTCGTCATCTCCGCACGCTTGTACTCCACGGCGGAGATTCCCTTTCCCAGCTCGGAGAGGGCCTGAACCTCAGGCGTCAGCTTCTCCCTCTCCTCCGGTGAGAGGTCTCCCAGCCCGGAGCTGAAAGCCACCACCCACAGGGTTTGGAAGGCCCCCTCTATCTCCTCCTTCGGGGGGAGAGAAGGGTTCTTCTCCACCACCTCCGCCCCCAGCTCCCGGAAGGACCATGCCGCTTCCTCCACGGTCTTCCTCACCCTTTTGTCCACTGAGAAGTAGCCCAGGTTGGGGCTGTAGGCCACCCTCAGCCCTTTCACCTCTCCCTCCAGCTCCGTGTAGTCCTCCTCCGGAGGGGGGAGGCTGAAGGGATCCAGCTCGTGGAGCCCCACCATAACGGAGAGGAGAAGGGCGGCATCCCTCACCGTTCTGGCAATGGGTCCGTGGGTCATGAAGGGGGAGACGTGACCAAAAGGTCCCAGCCCGAGCTCCACCATGAGGTCCATGGGGACGAGACCCGAGGTGGGCTTCAGGCCGAAGACGCCGCAGGCGCTGCAGGGTATCCTGATGGAGCCTCCGCCATCGCTTCCCTCCGCGAAGGGCGCCATCCCGGATGCCACGGCGGCCGCCGATCCTCCGCTGGATCCACCCGCCGTCCTCTCCAGGTTCCAGGGGTTGCGGGTGGCCCCGAAGAGAGCGTTCACGGTGTTACCCATCCAGCCGAACTCTGGGGTGTTGGTCTTCCCCAGCGGAACGGCCCCAGCTTCCTTCAGCCTTTCCACCACTACAGCATCCCTCTCGGGAACGAAGTGCTCGAAAAGCCTGGAGCCAAAAGTGGTTCTCACCCCCCGCATGGGCGTGAGATCTTTGATGGCGATGGGCACCCCGTGGAGGGGTCCTAGCTTCCCCCCCTTTTTCAAGGCTTTTTCCGCCTCCTCCGCCCTCTTCCTGGCCTCCTCCTCCAGGACCAGGCAGTAGGCGTTCACCCTCGGGTTGAGCTTTTTTATCCTCTCCAGAAAGGCTTCTACCAGCTCCACGGGGGAAAGGGACCCCTCCCTGATCCTGGAGGAGAGTTCGGTCACGGGGAGAAAACAGAGGTCTTTCATTCCCTTTTCACCACCTCCACACACACGCCCGCCCCCACGGTCTGCCCTCCATGCCTCATGGCGAACCTGGAGAGGTGCGGAATCTCCCCTGCTCTCTCTATCACCAGGGGCTTCAGAGGCTCCACCTCTACTACTCCCACCTCACCCTTTTTAAGTCCTTCAGGATTTTCCTCCACCGTCTCCCCGCTCCTGGGATCCACCCTCTTGAGCACGGAGACAACCCTGCCAGGAACGCTGGCGGTGTGGCAGTGGAAGGTAGGGGTGAAGCCTGGCTTGAGCTGGTAGGGGACGTTGAGGACGACCACCTTGGCGGTGAACCTCTGGGCCACGGTCGGGGGATGGTCGGGATGGCCAGCCACATCCCCTCTCTTTATCTCGTCCTTGGAAACTCCCCTCACGTTGAAGCCTATGTTGTCCCCCGGGAGGGCCCTCTCCACGGACTGGTGGTGCATCTCTATGGACCTCACCTCCCCCTTTTTCCCAGAGGGCTCGAAGACCACGGTGTCGCCCACCCTGAGGACTCCCGTCTCCACTTTTCCTATGGGAACCGTTCCCGCTCCGGTGATGGAAAACACGTTCTGGAGGGGGATGCGCAGGGGCTTGTCCACGGGCTTCTCCCCCTCCTCCAGGGAGTCCAAAGCCTCCAGAAGGGTGGGGCCACGGTACCACGGCATTTTGGGACTCGGTTTCACGAGGTTCTCCCCCTGCCAGGCTGAGACCGGGACGTAGTGGAAGTCTGCACTCGGGTACCCCAGGCTTTTCAAAAGGGAGGAAACTTCCTGCTTGAGCTTGAGGTAGGCCTTTTCGTCGAAGCCCACCAGGTCCATCTTGTTGATGGCCACCACGAGCTGGTTCACGCCAAGGGTGAAGGCGAGGGCGGCGTGCTCTTTGGTCTGCGGCATCACCCCATCGTCGGCGGCCACCACCAGCACCGCCGCCTCAGCCTGGCTGGCGCCGGTGATCATGTTCTTCACGAAGTCGCGGTGTCCCGGAGCGTCGATAATGGTGAGGATGGTGTTGGGCGTCTCTATCTTTTGGTAGGAGATTTCTATGGTCACCCCCCTTTCCCTCTCCTCCCTGAGGCGGTCCATCAGCCAGGCGAACTTGAAGCTCCCCGCCTCGGAAGGGAGGTCCTTCTCCGAGACCAGCCCCAGGTCGAAGAGGGTTCTGCCCACCAGGGTGGATTTCCCGTGGTCCACGTGCCCCATGAAGAGCAGGTTTACGTGTTTCTTCACCAACGGGGATCCCCCACGCTCAGGATGAGGCCGCTGCGCCCCTAGGGGTGGAGGTGAGGAGGAAGAGGCGCAGATAGCTTTCGGTGTTCGACTTGAGCTCCTTCAGATCCCTGACCATTCTGTCCAGGGCCCTCCGGAGGGGAAGGAGGTGCGCCTCACCCACCCCGCGCTTGGCGAGGGAAATCCCTTCCAGGTCCCTGAGGATGGCTTCCGCCGCGTTGGCCGCCCTCTCCAGCGAGGAAACCAGCTCACGCAGGGCCTCCTGTGAAGCCTGGCCTGAGAGGGTTGTCAGGACCCCCCTCAGGAGGGCCGAAACCTCTCTTGAGCGGGAGTCCAGCTTGAACTTGGCCAGATCCTGGAGTTCCGGCCTGCTGAGGGCTATGGAGAGCCTGGAGGTGAGGAGTTCCGAGTTGGAGACGATGGAACCCAGGTCTGCCCTCAGCACCATGAGGGCAAGGGGGAGGTCCGAGGGACCCAGCCTCTGAAGCTCCCTGGCGGGCTCACCCGCGTCCACCCAGAGGGAGAAGTCCTCCACGGGTACCTCCAGGGGCCGGCGGGCAGGTGAGGTGAGGTAGAGGGCAAAGACGGAAAGCGCCACAAGGCAGGAAGCGGCGGAGATGAAGACCATCCACGGAGTGGTCCCCCCCACATCTAGGCCCACCAGCAGGAGAGACCCTATGGAAGCCAGGAGGGCGAGGATGGGCAGGGGGTGAATTCTCATCAAGGGAAATGGTTTTATCCATCAAAAAGCCTTTCGGAGAGGGCGATGGACGAAATTTCTCCCAACCATCCCCGGGCCGAGTCCCTCCGGATTCGGAAGAGGCTCGCGGAGGGAATGAGAGCCGGGATGGTGGTCCCAGAAGGGCTTGCGGCCCACGGAAGGGGGGAGGCCTTCGACTACCTCTTGGGGGAGAGGACCACGGAGTTCGCCAGGGAAGCCATAGAAGCCGCGGCCGCGGCCCTCCTGCTTGCCTCTCACCCGGTGATTTCCGTGAACGGAAACACCGCCGCTCTGGTTCCGGAAGCCGTGGTCGAACTCTCTGAGGTCACGGGGGCCAAGATAGAGGTAAACCTCTTTCACCGTCTTCCGGGAAGGGAGGCTCTGATAGCCGAGCACCTGAAGAAGCACGGAGGGAGGGAGGTGCTGGGGGTGAAGGAGGAGGATGCCGTGAGGATACCGGAGGTTCAGAGCGACAGGAGAAGGGTGGACAGAAAGGGGATTTTCTCCGCCGATGTGGTTCTGGTGCCGCTGGAGGACGGTGACAGGACCGAAGCCCTCCGCGCCCTGGGGAAGAGGGTGGTGGCGGTGGACCTCAATCCCCTGTCCAGGACCGCCAGGGCTGCCACCATCACGGTGGTGGACAACGTGGCACGCGCCCTCCCCCTGATGGTGGAGGAGTGCAGGAGGATGAAGGGCCTGCCGAGGGAGGAGCTCAGGAAGAAGGTGGAAGGCTTCGACAACGGGAGGAATCTGAGGGAGAGTCTCAGGCTGATGTGCCGGCGGCTGGTGGAACTCTCGGAGAAGGGGGAGGACCTATTTAAGTGAGGCGGAAAAGGGGGTGTAGTGGAAAACAAAATCACCACCACCACCCTGGCCGAGATGAAGGCCAGGGGAGAGAAGATTTGCATGCTTACAGCCTACGACTACCCCTCCGCCCGTCTCCTGGACGAGGCAGGCGTGGAAATCATCCTGGTGGGGGATTCGGTGGGGAATGTCTTGCTTGGATACTCGAGCACCCTTCCCGTCACCATGGAGGAGATGTTGCACCATACCAGGGCGGTGGCCAGGGGGGCGAAGAGGGCCCTGGTGGTGGGCGACATGCCTTTCCTCTCCTACCAGCCCAGCGATTCGGAAGGGGTCCTCAACGCGGGGAGGTTCATCAAAGCGGGGGCGGAGGCCGTGAAGGTGGAGGGAGGAGCCTCTGTCGCGGGGAGGATCAAAGCCATGCTGGACGCGGGCATCCCGGTGATGGGGCACTTGGGCCTTACCCCCCAGTGGATCCACCAGTTCGGAGGGTACAGGGTGAGGGCCAAAACGGCCGAGGCAGCCAAATCCCTCCTGCGGGAGGCCAAGGAGCTGGAGAGGCTGGGGGTCTTCAGCCTGGTGCTCGAGGGAATACCCTGGCAGGTGGCCAAGCTCGTCACCGAGAACCTGAAGATACCGACCATAGGGATAGGGGCTGGGCCCTACTGCGACGGGCAGGTGCTGGTCCTCCACGACATGCTGGGGCTCTCGGATCGTGTGCCCAAGTTCGTGAAGAGGTACGCGAACTTGGGGGAGGAGATGAGAAGGGCGGTCTCGGAGTTTCTCAGGGAGGTGAAGGAGGGGAAGTTCCCCACCAGGGAGTTCAGCTACGAAATGCCGGCGGAGGAAGCGGAAAAACTGGAAAAGGGGCAAGAGGCGGAGGATTTTTAAGTTTATAAACGGGGTATTTTTGGTCAAAAAAAAGGAAGGAGGTGAGGAAATGGGAGATGCCAAGACCAAGCTGCCCAAGGCTACCATCATCCGACTCTTCAAGGACGCGGGCGCCGACCGTGTTTCCGGCGACGTAGCCGACGCCGTGAACAAGATCCTTCTGGAAGTGGCGAAGGGGGCCATCAAGGCCGCCAAGGCCGAGGGAAAGAAGACGGTTTCCGCCGACAATCTGAGAATGGTAGTCGTGGTGACCTGAAGCCGAGAGCTTCCCGATTTTTCCCTCTTGCTTTTTAATCCATGCCAAAGCACTTTTTTAACTATCTTCCCAGCGAGAGAGTGAGCTCCCCCCTGGTCCTCTCGACGAGCCCCCTCACCACGTCCTGCTTCCTCTTCATCCCGGGAAGGACCGCATCGGGATAGTCGAACTCCGCAAGGAGCTCGTAAATTCTCTCCATAAGGGAAAAGAGCTCCTCGGCAGGCCTGATCTCCCCCTTCCGGAGGTGATCCAGGACCGCCCTCCTCAGCTCACCCGGGGCATCGGCCAGCCCCATGAGGTAGGGCTCGTAGGGTATCCCCACCTCCTCCGGCTCGGGCAGCCTTCTCTCCTTCAAGAGGGTTCTCACGAGAAAGGCCTCCCCATACTCCTGCTGGGCGTTTCTCACCGTTCCCGAGACCTGCAGGGAGGGGTTCTCCCCGCACAGGCCGACCATCTCCCCCAAGATCTTCTTGGCCCTTCCCATCAGCTCCTCCGCCCGTTTTTCATCCCCCCTGTGGAGGGCGAAGATGGACCTGGCGGAGAGCCTCACCACCTCCCTTGAGAGATGGAGCAGCCTTTCCCTCACCTCCATTTCCCTGTCGAAGTGCTTTCTCAGCCTCTCCAGCGTTTCCTCCTTTATCCTCAGGTGTGGCTCGGACATCAGGAAAACTCCTTGGTGGGCCTAAGGAGGTTGGTCCTGTGGTATCTCAGCTTGAGGATCATGCCCTTCCTCTCCAGGTTGTTCACCAGCGCGCTCAGCTTGGCTTTGGAGAGATCCATCCTCCTCCTCAGGTCATCCTGCCTTATCTCCCTGCACCTGAGGATTTCTTCAAAAACCTTTCTCTCGTCCTCGCTCAGCCCCATCATGGCCACCTTCATGGTTCTCTCCCTAGCGTATTTTCTGAAGAGAAAAGCCAGCACGGTGGCCATGGAGCCTGCCACGGCCACCATGGTGCCCACGGCCAGCAGGAGGGAGGAAACCTCCAGGGATTCCCCCGGGGTGAGGAGGACGAGGACGGTGGCTATGGTGAGCTGGAGCAAGAGGGTGAGCAGGATGAGGCCCAGCATTTCCCTCAGCGTCATCGTAGAAGGGGGAAGGGAGAACTTAAAAATTTTGAGGAAAGAAGGAAAAGAGGATTTTGAACGGTTAGAAGTTTTAAAATGGGTCTTTTCTCGAAAAGAAGGCACCATTTTCCTCCTTTCAGGGTTTAACTTGACCGTTTCGGGAGAATTTTCAAATACTCTTTTGGGCACAGGAACTATCGGAGGTGAAAGAATGGAAAGTAGGGGAATAGCACCTTTGGTAGCGGCCGTGGTGCTGGTGGCGGCCATAGGTGCCTCCACGGCGGCGCCTGTGGCTGCTTCGGTGGCGAACGTGGATCCCGACCACCCCCTCTACTCCCTGAAGCGCGTGGGGGAGAGGATAAGGGGCCTCAGCGACACGGAGCAGATGAAGCTGAGGTGGCAGGAGTACCAGAGAATGGTGGAGAAGGGAAAGGGTCTCCAGTACCGGAGCGTTCTGAAGGAGTTCGTGGATAAGCTGAACTCGGTGGCCCCCTACGATGTGAAGACCAAGCAGGAAATCATTGCCTGGATGCAGGAGCAGATGCCTGGCGTGGGGGAGATCAGGCTCAGGCTGGCTGAGCAGATCGCTGGGGAGAATGCGGAGTGGAGGAACGAGGTTCGGCAGATAAGGACCTCCTGGGAAGGAAGCGGAGACCAGGAAGATCTGAGCGCCGGAATGCTCCATCTGAGGGAGAGAGTGAGGGAGAGAGTGAGGGAAGAGTACCTGAAGGTGGAGAACCTGCTGGAAACCGCGTGCCTGAGGATGAGAGTACAGGAAAATCTGTCCCTGGCCTGGCAGGAAGCCCGCCAAAGGGGGGAGAGCACCCTGCGCACTAGGTTCGAGCACTTGCGGGAGTTTTTCGAGAACAAGTACCCGGAAGTGGAAGCCATGCTGGAGGGGGCCCCGGAAAACGTGCCCGCAACGGTGGCAGCCAAGAGACTGATGACTCTGGCCTCCAGGGAAAATGCCCTGGCTCTCGATGCCTACGAGGAGGACCTGCTGGGGAGAGCGGTGGGCATCATGACTTCGGCTGTGATGCACCTCAGAAACGCCGAGCGTATCCTGGAACGTGCGCAGGAATGGGAGCCCCAGCATGCTGAGAAGTGGCAGCAGTGGCGGGAAAGGTGGGAGGAGATTAGAGGGGAATTCCAGGAAGTCTGGGAAAACGTGCAGCAGAACTTGGAGGAGTTCAGGAGGACCATAAGGGAGAAGTGGGGAGGATAGCCCCCTCCCCTTTATTTTTTATTTTTTCATCAGAACCACGGAGCTGACCGGAGCCTCGTCTACAATCCGGTAGCCCGTGAGCCTCTCCAGCTCCCCCGCGAAAGCCCTTATCTCCCGGTGGGTGGGCATGAGGGCCGGCCCCAGCCTCTGCCTGGAGTATCCTACCGGGAAGTACCCCTTGGGCTCGACGCAGTCCGGTCCGGCTTTCTCTATCAGCCTGGCGTAACCCTCAGGGTTTTTCAGGTTCAGCTCCCTGACCAGTGTCAGCCTCAGCACCTTCCTGCAGGAGAAGGAGGGAAGGAGCTCCAGACTGAGGTTCAGCCTCTCCCATCCGTTGGGAATCCTGGGTCTGCACACCTTGGAGTAGGTGCTCTCGTCCGGGGCGGGGAGAGTGAGGTAGAGCTGGGTGGGCTCCACCTCCAGTCCTTCCAGCCTCTCCGGCACGGTTCCGTTGCTCACGAGAAAGGTGGTGAAGCCCCTCCGATGAAACTCCTCCAGCAGGGGGTTCAGCAGGGGATAGAGGGTGGGCTCTCCCGCCAGGCTTATGGCAGCATGCCTGGGGTGCCTGGCCTCCTCCCACCTGCGCAGGTCCACTCCTGGATTGCCCTTGAAGCCGCTCAGGAGTTCCCTTTGGGCCAGGACAGCTCTTTCCACCACCTCCGAGGGGTCGTCGGGCGGAAGCTCCTCGTTGGGGTCCAGCGTGGCCTCCACCCTCCTCCAGCAGAAGAGGCACTGGTGGGTACAGTGGAAAAGGGAGGGCGTGAACTGGAGGCAGCGCCAGGAAGAGATCCCGTAGAACTTGGACTTGTAGCACTCCCCCCTTCCCAGCAGGCTCTTCTTGGTCCAAAGGCAGGTCTTCACCGCAGAGTTCCTCCCCACCAGCCTGTACCCCTGCCTCTGGTAAAGCTCCCCGAACTGCCTGAGCCTCTCCTGCACGGACCCCTGCATCACTCCATGTAGCACCTGAGGTCTTTTCCCAGTTTTCCCACCGCGTCGGCCCTGCACTGCCTGCAGTGGGTCATCTGGGCAACGTATCTGGAGCAGAGGCGCTGCAGCCTGACCTTTTCGCGGAGGGAGGGAGGGGGGAGGTGCGAGAAGTTGAACTGAGGGATGAGGGGGATGAGGTTCTGCTTGTAAACGCCCAGTTTTCCTATCCTCCTGGCCACTTCCACCACGTGTTTATCGTTCACGGTGGGGATGATGACCGTGTTTACCTTCACCACCATTCCCTCTCTCACGGCTTCCTTCACCCCCCTGAGCTGGTTCCTGATGAGGAGCTTGGCCCCTTCCTCTCCCCGATGCTTCTTCCCCCGGTAGAGCACCCAGGAGTAAATCTTCTTTCCCACCGCCGGGTTCAGGGCGTTGATGGTCACCGTGAGGGTTCCTATCCCCAGCTCCACTAGGTCCCCCATCCTGTCTGGGAGGAGAAGACCGTTGGTGCTGAGACAGCGGTGCAAGCGCGGGAACCTCTTTTTCACCATCCTGAAAGTCTCGAAGGTCTCCTCGTTGAAGAGGGGTTCCCCGGGCCCGGCCACGGCCACCACTTTTATCCAGGGATGCTTTTTCACCACTTCCTCCAGCCTGCGAAGGGCCTGCCTGGGGGTGAGCACCCTGCTGGTCACCCCCGGT
>CALJER010000039.1 GCA_938074535.1 uncultured archaeon | reverse complement strand
AGGGGGAGAGGGTGGGAAGACCGCCCCTGCTGGAGGAGGGGGAGGGGAGGCTGGCAGAGCTCAGGCTGGCGGAGGAGAAGGCTTTCATAAGGGGGGAGGAGAGGAGGGTGATGGCCGGGAACCAGATCAGGCAGGGGGAGCTGGTGAGGGTGAGGACGCCCTCGGGGGAGAGGCTGGCGCTGGTGGTCTCCTCCGACAGGTACAACAGGCTGGGGGAGGAGGTGGTGGTGGTCCCGGTGGTGGAGGGGAAGGGAGAGGGCGAGCTGGAGTACGAGCTCTCCGGGAAGGACCTGAAGTTCGCGGGTCTCGCGGGACCGAGGGCGGTGAGGATGGGGGTCCTCCTCACGGTGGAGAAGGGGAAGGTGAAGAGGGAGGGCAAGCTCCCCTCCACCACGGTGAGGGAGGTCCTCTCCTGCCTGCAGGCCAGGGTCCTCTCCTCCGACCTGTGAGGATAAAGGCACCCCCCTCCACTCTCTTTGATGCCCGAGCTGGAGGCGGCCGTCTCCCTGGCGCTGGAGGCCGGGGAGGTCCTGAGGGAGGGCTTCCGCAGGGGAGGGTTCCTGGGGATGCGGGGGACGGCCAAGGGCCTCACCACCCCCTACGACCTGAAGTCGGACAGGCTGCTGGTGGAGGGGCTCTCCTCCAGGTACCCCGGGCACAACCTCTGGACGGAGGAGACGGGCCTGGTGGAAAGGGGATCGGAGTTCACCTGGGTGGTGGACCCCCTGGACGGCACCACCAACTTCGCCTCCGGCAACCCCCTCTTCTGCGTCTCCCTGGCCCTCCTCAGGAGGGGGGAGCCGCTCCTGGGCGTGACCTTCCTCCCCGTGCTCGGGGAGCTCTTCCTGGCGGAGAGGGGAAGGGGTGCCTTCCTGGAGAGAACGGACACCGGGGAGAGGACTCCCATCCGGGTCTCCCAGGTGGAGGAGCTGAGCGGGGCCTACCTCTACTCCTGCGAGGGGAGCGAGACGGACAGGGAGAGGACGGGCAGGATCGTGGGCACCCTCTACCCCAGGGTGAGGGACCTGAGGAAGCTGGGCTCGGCCGGGGTGGAGGCGGCCTGGGTGGCCTGCGGGAGGGGGGACGCCTACGCCGCCACCGCCCTTCAGCCCTGGGACGTGGCGGCCTCCGTGCTGCTGGTGGAGGAGGCCGGGGGAAAGGTGACGGACTTCAGGGGAAGGGGGTGGAGGCCGGAGAGGATGGACCTGATCTTCTCCAACGGGAGGCTGCACGGGAAGCTCGTGCAGCTGCTGGCGGGCCTCTAGCTTAGGCTAAAAGGCGGGAGGGGTAAGGGGAAAGGAATGGGGCCGCAGCACCTGGGTCTGATACCCGACGGGAACAGGAGGTGGGCCAGGGAGCAGGGGCTGGAGGTCTGGAAGGGGCACGAGAGGGGGGTGAAGGTGCTGGAGGACTTCCTGCACTGGTGCCTGGAGGAGGACATCCCTGAGGTCACCGTCTACACCCTCTCGCTGGAGAACCTGGAGAAAAGGCCGGCCGAGGAGCTGCGCCGCCTCTACGGGCTGATGAACTCCTGCCTGCGCAGGCTGGAGGGGGACCGCACCCTCCACGAGGAGGAGGTGAGGGTGAGGGTGGTGGGGAGGCTGAACAGGCTTCCCGGCTTCCTCCTCTCCGGGGTGAGGAAGATCATGGAGACCACCAGACCGTACAGCCGCAGGTACGTGAACTTCCTGATAGCCTACAGCGCCCAGGACGAGCTCTTCTCCGCCCTCAGGCGTCTCCTCTCCAGCAGGCCGGCCAGGCTCACCAGGGGGATGCTGGAGAGGTACCTCTGGGTGAAGAGGCCCGTGGACCTGGTGATCAGGACGGGGAGGGAGCACAGGCTCTCCAACTTCCTCCTCTACCAGGCGGCCTACGCCGAGCTCTTCTTCGTGGACAAGTACTGGCCCGACTTCACCAGGGAGGACCTGAAGAGGTGCCTGGAGGAGTTCGAGAGAAGGCAGCGCAGGATGGGGAGCTAGCCCCTCCTCCTGAGCAGGAGCCTGAAGGTCTCCCCCTCCACCTCCCAGTCCCTCACGTGGCCCTCCTTCCCCACCTCCTCCCTCCTGCAGAGCCTCAGCCCCTCGATCCTGACCTCCCTCCTCAGGTACTCCAGGTGGGGCTCCAGCGTCCTGGCGTCCTCCTCCCCCATCCCCAGCTCCGCCTCCACCCTCTCCTCCATCCCCAGCCCCATTTCCTTCCTCATCACCTGCAGGCGCCTGACCAGCTCCCTGGCCAGGGCCTCCCCCCTGAGCTCCGGTGAGAGGGCCCTGCTCACCGCCACCTTCCTCCCCTCCGCCTCCACCGTCGAGTACTCCCCCGGCGGCACCTCCTCCCCCGGTCCCAGCAGGAGGAGCCTCTTGCAGTTGAACCTCCCCTTCAGGAAGTCCTCCATTCCCCTGAGGAGCTCCGCCTCCCCCTCCTGCAGCCTCACCACCACCTCCTCCACCGGCCACCTGAGCTTCAGCCCCGCCCCCTGCCTGGCCTCCGCCACCCTTTCCGTGAGGGCCCTCGCCAGCTCCATGGCCCTCTCCAGCCTCATGTCCCTCAGCCGGTCCTCCGGCAGGGGCCAGTCGAGCAGGTGCACGCTCTCCGGGAGGGAGGGATCCACCCTCAGGTCGGCGTACATGGTTTCGGCGAGGTGGGGGGCAAAGGGGGCCAGGAGCCTGAGGAGGCGCTCCAGGGCGTAGTACAGGACCGCGTAGGCGGCGAGCTTGGAGGGATGCTCCTTCTCCACCCAGGTGCGGGGACGGATGGCCCTCACGTACCACCGGCTCAGGTCCTCCAGGACGAAGGAGAGGAGGGCCCTGGCCGCCCTGTGGACCTCGCCCCCCTCCAGCCCCGCCGTCGCCTCCTCCACCAGCCCCTGGACCCTCGAGAGCATCCAGCGGTCCTCGGGGAGGAGGTGGGGGAGGAGCCCCTCCAGGGGATGGCGGCGGGGATCGAAGGAGTCGAGGGACATGTAGGTGGTGGCGAAGACGTGCACGTTCCAGAGGACGTTCACCGCCCTCCCCACCCGTCTGAGCTCCGTGGGGTTGAACTTCAGGTCCTCCCAGGGTGGGTTGGCCGAGAGGATGTAGAGCCTGAGGACGTCCGCCCCGTGCTCCCTTGCCACCTCCACCGGGTCGATCACGTTGCCCAGCGACTTCGACATCTTCCTCCCCTGGGCGTCCAGGGCGAAGCCGTGGGTGAGCACCCTCCTGTACGGGACCTTCCCGAAGGCCAGGACGGAGGAGACCTGCTGGGCGTAGAACCACTTCGTCACCTGGTCCTCACCCTCCGTGATGAAGGCGCTGGGCCACAGGCGCTCGAAGAGCTCCCTCCGCTGGGGGAAGCCCAGGCTGGCCCAGGAGGCGATGCTGGAGTCGAACCAGACGTCGAGCACGTCCGGCACCCTCCTCATCTCCCCCCCGCACCCCGGGCACCTCCCGCGCAGCCTGTCCAGGTCGGAGCGGTGCAGGTCCAGCTCCCCCTTCTCCCCCGTGAGGGCCCTCAGCTCCTCCAGGCTCCCCACCAGCTCGGAGCGCCCGCAGGAGCCGCAGACCCAGAGGGGCAGGGGAATCCCCCAGTACCTCTGCCTGGAGAGGCACCAGTCCCCCACCGAGAGCACCCCGTTCACGTACCTCTCCCTCACCCAGGAGGGGATCCACTCCACCTCCCGGTTCTTCTCCAGGAGGAGGGGCTTGAGCTCCGAGACCCTGAGGAACCACTGCTCGGTGGCCCTGAAGATCAGGGGGGTCTTGCACCTCCAGCAGTGGGGGTAGGAGTGCACCACCGTCCCGCCCTTCACCAGCAGCCCCTTCCCCCTCAGGTCCTCCAGCACCGCGGGGTCGGCCTCCTTCACGAAGAGCCCGGCGTACTTCCCCCCCTCCTCCGTGAACCTTCCGTCTGGCCCCACGGGGCTGAACGCGGGGAGCCCGTACCTCTCCCCCACCAGGAAGTCCTCCTCCCCGAAGCCAGGCGCGGTGTGCACGCAGCCCGTCCCCTCCTCCAGCACCACGTGCTCCCCGCAGATCACCCTGTGGTGCTCCGCGAACTCCCTCTGCCTGGGCACCTCCTCCAGCAGGGGATGCTCGTAGCGCAGTCCCTCCAGCCTCCTCCCCTCCACCCTCCCCACCACCCTGTACTCCCTCCAGCCCAGCTCCTTCGCCACCCGCGGCAGCGCCCCCTCGGCCAGCAGGTAGACCTCTCCACCCACCTCCACCCTGGCGTAGGTGAGGTCGGGGTGAACGCAGACGGCCAGGTTGGCGGGAAGGGTCCAGGGGGTGGTGGTCCAGATCAGCAGGTAGCCCTCCTCCCCCTTCAGCCTGAACCGGGCGTAGAGGGAGGGGTCCCTCACCTCGTAGTACTCTCCCCTCACCTCGTGCTCGGCCAGGGCGGTCTCGCACCTGGGGCACCAGTGGATCACCCTCAGGTCCTTCCTGAGCAGGCCCTTCTCGTGGGCCCTCTTGAGGGTCCACCAGGCCGCCTCTATGTACTCGTTCGTCAGGGTGAGGTAGGGCTCCTCCCAGTCCATCCACACCCCCAGGCTCTTGAACTGGTCGGTCATCAGCCTCACATGCTCCAGGGCCCAGCGCCTGCACTCCTCGATGAACCTCTCCACCCCGACCTCCCTCTCTATGTCCTTCTTGGAGCGGAGACCCAGCCTCTCCTCCACCATCACCTCGATGGGAAGGCCGTGGCAGTCCCAGCCGGGCTGCCTCCTCACGTCGAGACCCCGCATGGTCCAGTACCTGAGGAGGACGTCCTTCAGGATCTTGTTCCACGCCGTTCCGAGGTGGATGGAGCCGCTGGCGTAGGGGGGACCGTCCAGGAAGTACCAGGGCTTCCCCCCCCTCCCCTTCTCCCTGACCTTCCTGTAGATCCCTTTCTCCTCCCACCACCTCTGCACCCTTTTCTCGGCCTCGGGCGGACGGTAGAATTTGGAGGCAGGCTTCATAGTCTTAGATACTTCGCCGTGGGGTTAAAACGGGTGCGCCCTGCCCCTCCTGCCCCGCACCCCCTCCTCCCTCCCCACCACCAGCCTCCAGGACCTGGCCACCGCCCTCACCCCCACCGCGATGAGGAGGATGCCGATCAGGGTGAGCGTCACCGCGCAGGCTATCCCCCTGGGGTCCTCGGCGGCCGCCAGCCCGCTCCCCACCAGACAGAGGAGGCCCGAGACGAAGAGGGCGGTCGTGGTCACGGTCCCAGGCCAGAGGTGGCTCAGGGCCACCAGCACCAGCAGGCACCCGGTGGCCAGGAGCCCCACGCTCACCACCAGCCTGGGACCCAGCTCCTTCGCCAGGTCCACCCCCTGGTTGATCAGCAGCACTCCCGTGAGGCAGAGCACCCCCCCCAGCAGGAGCATGGCCAGGTTCCTGTATCCCTCCCTGCCCACCTCCGGAGGAGCGTAGCCCAGACCCTGCGACAAGCTCTTCAGCCTCCTTTGGCGTTTAACCTATTTATCGGCCCTCCACAGGAGAAAGAGAGCGTGGAGGAAACGGAGATCTGGACGGAGAAGTACCGCCCCAGGAAGCTCGACGAGCTGGTGGGGCAGGCGGAGATCGTGGCCAGGCTCAAAACCTTCGTGAAGACGAAGGCCCTGCCGCACACCCTCTTCGCCGGGCCTCCCGGCACCGGCAAGACGACCGCCGCGCTCTGCCTGGCCAGGGAGCTCTTCGGGGAGGAGTACTGGAGGCAGAACCTGCTGGAGCTCAACGCCAGCGACGAGAGGGGGATAGACACCATAAGGGAGAGGGTGAAGGACTACGCCCGCACCATGCCCATTGGGGAGGTTCCGTACAAGATCGTGCTGCTGGACGAGGCCGATGCCCTCACCCCGGAGGCCCAGCACGCCCTCAGGAGGACGATGGAGATGTACTCCAGGAGCTGCAGGTTCATCCTGGACTGCAACTACTCCAGCAGGATCATCGAGCCCATCCAGTCCAGATGCGCCCTCTTCCGCTTCCGCAGGCTGACGGACGAGGAGGTGGGGGAGATGCTGAAGAGAATAGCGAAGGGAGAGGGGCTCACGCTGGACCCCAAGGCGGTGGAGGCCGTCATCCGCGTGAGCGAGGGCGACCTCAGGCGGGCCATCAACCTCCTGCAGGCCGCCGCCGCGGTGAGGAAGCACGTGACGGAGAAGGCGGTCTACGAGGTGGCGGCGGCGGCCCACCCGGAGGAGGTGAGGGAGATGGTGGAGCTGGCCCTGAGGGGGGACTTCGAGGGGGCCAGGAAGAAGCTCTACGAGCTGCTCATCGACCGCGGCCTCTCGGGCGAGGACGTGCTCGGCCAGGTGCACAGGGAGATCCTGAACCTGAAGATCCCGGAGAGGAAGAAGCTCGAGCTCGTGGAGAGGGTGGGGGAGTTCTCCTTCAGGATCACGGAGGGTGCGAACGAGAGGATCCAGCTGGAGGCCATGCTGGCCCAGTTCGCCCTGGTGGGCTCCTAAAGCTCCCTCTGGAGCTCCACCCACTCCCCCTTCCTTCCCGTCTCCCTGAGGCCCATCTTGCGCATGAGGGAGAGGGAGGGCTGGTTGGTCTCCAGCACCCTGGCCCTCACCCTGGGGAAGCGGTCGGAGCGGAACCTCCTCAGCTCCTCCTCCATCAGGAGCTCGCCCACCCTCCTCCTCCTGTGGTCGGGGTGCACGCAGATCTGGTAGATCCAGGCCTCGCCGCTCAGGCTGGGAAGGCCCACCACGAAGCCCGCCATCCCGGCGGGCCCGAGGGCGACCAGGAAGTACCTGGGGAAGCATATGGCCAGGTACTCGTAGGTGCCCTTCACGGAGGCCCTGAGGGGCTGGCAGAGCCTGGCCAGGACCTCCACCTCTCCCGCATCCTCCTCCCCTGCCTCCCTCAGCAGGTACTCACTCGACACCCATCGCCCTCCTGAACCTCCTCCTGATCTCCTCCGGAGTGAGGGGGATGAGACCCACCTCCTCATTTCCGGGTTTTACAGTCACGTGTATAAAGCAAGGGCCCTTCTTCCGCAGGGCCCTCCGGAGCTCCTCGGGGGAGGAGGCCCTTTCGGTCCCGACGCCCGCCGCCAGGGCCAGAAGCTCCAGGTCCACCCGGAGATAGGAGTAGGTGAGCTGGTCCCCGGTGCTGCCCAGGGTGCCGTTGTCCAGACACACGACGGTCAGGTTCTCTCCTCCCTCCGCCGCCAGCACGGGCAGGAGGCTAGAGCCAAGCACGCTCCCGTCGCCCTCCAGCACCACCACCCTCCTCCTCGTGAAGAGGGAGATCCCCAGGCCCACCGCGGAGGCCTGGGTGTAGCTCCCCAGCATGTAGAAGTTGAGGGGCCTGTCCTTCACTTGGTAGAGCTCCCTGCTCGGGAAGCCGAGGTTGGAGACCAGCACCTCCTCTTCCCCCACCTCTTCCGCCACCACCTTTATCGCCTCGTACCGGGTCAGCTCGGGTGGGGAGAAGGTCTTCTCGTACTCGACCTTCACCCTTCTCCTCCGCTCGGGGAAAGAAGGCAGGACTTCAGGTTCCTCCTCCCACAGCGCCGGAGAGAGGAGGACCACCTCGGGCCTACCCCTCGAGTAGGCGCTCCTCACGGCTCTTCTTATTCCCTCCACTTCCGAGGCCCTCTCTATCCTGTGGGTCTCGATCCCCCAGACCCTCAGGGCTTCCGGGAGGGGGCGGCTGAAGGGTATCTGGGCAGGAATTTTCTCCCCGTGAACCCCCCTCCAGCTGGCCAGGATGGGGAGGGGAAGTCCGTACGTGAAGGAGAGGGAGAGAAGGGCGTTCAGGGAGTTGCCCAGGCCGGAGCTCTGGATGAGGAGGGCGGGTTTTCCCCCCGCGAGGTAGGCCCCCCCGCTTATCCCCACCCCGTCCTCCTCCCTGTTCAGGAGGAGGGGATGGAGGGAGGGTCTGGAGCACAGGAGGTGGAGGAGGTATCTGATCTTCTCGCAGGGGAGGTAGGGAACGAGGTTGATCCCCTCCTCCTCCAGCACCCTAAGGATCTCCTCAGCGAGCAGGCACACCCCACCCCTTCAGGATCTCCTCCACCTCCTCCAGGCTGGTGTCCCTGCCGAGCACCATGCTGGGTTCTAAGGTGAGGGGAGAAAAATCTTCCCTGACCCGCTCGTACCCTCCACCGCTCAGGTTGAGGAGCACCACCTCCTCCTCTCTCACCTCTCCCCCTTCGATGGCCTGAAGGAGGGAGGCCACGGCCACGGAGGCGGCTGGGTCCACATCTATTCCCTCGGCCTCGCGCACGAGCTTCTCGGCTTCGAGGGCCTCCCTGTTGGAAACCCCGTACATCCTCCCCCCGCTTTCCTGAAGCGCCTCATACACCCCGCCCCTGGGGGAGTAGGGCGGGGAACGGTTGGAGAGGATGTTCGCATACATTTCCCTCTCCGCCCTTTCGGGGGAGGGGAGGTCCAGCTCCGGCACGATCCTCTTCCTTCCCTCCCTCCAGGCGTGGAACATGGGTGCGAAGGGGAGGTTCTGGGAGAGGTGGAGCCTCGGAAGCCTCCCCCCCAGGCCGCCGGCCAGGAGCCTCAGGGAAGCCTCCAGCACGGCCAGGGCCCCCACCCCGCTCCCTACGGCCTGGAAGTAGTGGTGGGGCAGCCTTCCCATCTGCAGGGCGGCGCCCAGCAGGAGGGTCCCTATTCCGTCCCTCCTCCCCACGTTCCTCGCCCCTCCCTCCGCCACGGTGCCTTCCAGCCCGGAAATCCTCTCGGCCCACTGGATGGCCTCCTGGTACCCACCCTCGACACCCAGCAGGAGGAAGTTCGAGGGCTTTTCCTCCGGTACCCATATCCTCGAGAGGTACGGACGCGGAACCACTGCCACCACCCGGGCGGAGGCTTTATCCGAGAGGAGGGCAAAGGCCCTCGCCGTGTTGCCCGCGGACGCGAGGACCAGGACCTTATCTGTTCTCTCCCTCGTTCTCCCCAGCACGGAGGAGGCCTCCAGCTCCTTGAAGGAGCAGCTCAGGAGTTTCCCCCCTCGCTCGGGCCAGTAGCCGCTGAAGCTTATGTAGAGGTTCCGGAGCCCCACCTCCCTGGCCAGCCCCTCGCTCCTGTAGGTGAGGGCCTCCCCCTCCGTGGGCAGGGGGGAGCTGCAGGGCAACCACTCCATGAACTTCCACATGCCGGGGAGGTCCCTCACCCTCAGGTTCCTCTCATGGTACTCGCTCCGGAGGAGGGCGTCGTGACCCCTCGGGCACCTGTTCTGAAGGCGGTCCTCCATCCTGAGGTCGCACTCCAGGCACAGGAGGGAGTGGGACCCCATGCCTCACCCCGCTAGCGGCTGGGAAGGTTGGGAAAGGAGGAACTTCCCTTCCAGGATCCTTCTCTTCAGGAGCTCCGCCAGCTCCACCGCCTTCCTCCTGCAGGACTGGCGGAGGGTGATGGGGACTTCCTTCCCCCCTACGGGGAGGGTGCCCAACTCCCCCGTGAAGGATGGGCAGAGCTGGATGCAGGTTCCGCAGTCAAAGCACCGGTCGGGATCGATTCCTTTTCCCCTCCTGAAGGCGCCGGTGGGGCATCTCCTCTCCACGATGCAGGTCTTGTGCCCGGCGCAGAGGGAGGGAAGGTACCTTATCTTCAGGTCGGTCCCCCTCCACACCCTGGCGTAGTGGGTGTGCTCGAAGGGTATCCTGTCCCTCACGTCGGCGATGGGGAGCTCCACCTCCTCGTCCCTCACCCCCAGATCCCTGAAGATCCTCTCGTTCAGGACGGGGATGGCCACGGCCACTGAGGTGATGCACTCCGGTCCAGTCGAGGTGACAAAACCGCCCATGAACTTCGGGATCATCCCCCTCATGTCCGCCACCAGAGAGAGGTTGGGCTTCTCCCTGGAGAAGCGCGTCCCCCTCCCCACCACATATCCCTCGGCCCCGTTGAGGAGGACTTTGGTCCCCACACCCACCGTCAGGAGCCCGGGATCGTTCTCCAGCGGGTTGAGCTCCCCGCACCCGCAGACCGAGGCCTCGGCCAGTCCTCCCCTGAGGCCCAGCACGGAGAAGATGGTTCCCACCCTCCCCCTGCCCCTGTGGACGAAGGCCATGTAGTTCCTGAAGGTGCTGCGACTGGTGAAAATTCTGGCCAGCTCCATCTCCTCCAGCCTGACTTCCCTCCTGAACTTCCTCCCTCCTGCCCAGACCTCCACTTCCACCCCTTTCCCCTCCACCATCTCCCGGAAGAGGTGTCCCCCTCCGTAGCTCCCGGGTGAGCTCTCGGACCTGGAGGTTCCGTAGACCACTGCTTCCACCACTCCCAGCCGCTCGTTCGGGCAGGGTCCTGGAAAGGCCGGAACCCCGTTGAGCCGGAGCTCCTCGGCTCTCTCAAACTTCCCCCTCTCGGCGACGGGTATGGAGAGAAGGGCGAAGGTGCCTGACATGAGGGCGCAGGTGGCGCAGGTGACCACATCCACCTCCTCGGGGGAGAGGTTACCACGGGCCTCCTTGAATTCTTCGGCGGTCATCACCACGGCCCTTCCCTCCTTTATCCTGCGGTTGATCTCCTCCACCGTTTTCATCTTTCCTTTTTTTTCTCCCTCTTCTTAAAAGTGGGATGGTATGCTTCCCGAGGGTGAAAAAAGTGGGAGGAACAAGGAAAAAAATTTCCCAATGAGGAAAATTGAGCTCCATATCTTAAAAAGGAAGAGGGGCAAAGCATTCGGATGGAGGCTCCCGATCCCAGGCTCCCGAACTATCTGTCCTGCATGGGGTGCGGCTCCTGCACCTCCTCCTGCCCGGCCGCGTACGCCTACCACCAGGGGCTTCTGGAGAGGGAGTTCAACCCCATGAAGCTGGTGGGCCTTCTGAAGCTTCGCTCCCCTCCCGGGGATTTCCCCCTCGACAAGTGCTTCCACTGCTACACCTGCAAGTGGGCCTGCAGGGCAGGGAACAGTGTCTCGGATCTCATCAAGGTGCTGAGGGAGAGGAAGACCGGGGTTCGTTCCGGCATCCTCTACAGGTCCCTCCACGAAAAGGGACTCAGCCTCACACCGGAGACCTTTCGGCCGGGGGAGTGGGAGGACTGGAGGGGGTTCGGGAAGATACTGGCGGAGATGCCCCGCTTCCGGAGGGAGCTGGGCCTCGAAGGGCTCTACAGGAGGCTCCCCGCGGAGTCCCTCCAGCAGGTCCAGAGAATACTGGAGCTGGGTCCCTCCCTCCGGGTGGAGGGGAGGGAGGAGGGAGGGTGGGAAAGGCCGAATCCTTCCGGGGGGATCTACCTCTTCAAGAGCTGCGTGATGGACTCCCATTATCCGGGTGTGACCTCCTCCTTGAAGTTCCTGCTGGGGAAGCTCAACCTGAGGTACCTGGACGATGAGAGGCAGTCCTGCTGCGGTGGCTTCAGTTACTACGCGGACGAGATTCCTTTTTCCTCCCTGCTCGTCCTGAACGCCCGGAACTTTGCCCTAGCGGAGGAAAGTGGGTTCAGGAAGGTGGCGGCGGTCTGCACCACTTCCTACGGAATCCTCACCGAGTGCTGGAGGCTCCTGAGGGGGAAGCTGGGAGAGGAAGTGAACGGGCTGCTGAGGGAGGTGGGGCTGAGGTACAGAGGGGGAGTGGGGGTTTACCATCTCTCGGAGGTCCTTTACGCTTTCAGGAGGGAGCTCCGCTCCTTGGTGACCCATGACCTGTCCGGCCTCAAGGTGGCCGTCCACCAGGGCTGTCACTACCACAAAATGTTCAGGGAGTACGCGACACCCAACCTGCTCGAGCAGCTGGCAGCGGTGACGGGGGCGGAGGTGATAGATTATGAAGAAAAAAACCTGTGCTGCGGCATGGGGTTCAGACACACCTTGGAGAACAGGGAGCTGGTCAGGGCGGTGGCCCTGAGAAAGCTCGGGGCGCTGAAAAACGCTGGGGCCAGGGTGGTGATGCACGCCTGTCCCGGCTGCCAGGTGACGCTGGACAGGAACCAGAAGTACCTGGAGGAAAAAACGGGGGAGGACTTCGGGCTGGTGCACATGAACTACGGGCAGCTTCTGGCCCTCTCGCTCGGTGCGGATCCGTGGAGGGTGGTGGGCGTCCAGACCCACTCGGTTTCCCCCCAGCCCCTGCTGGAGGAGCTGATGCTGGCCTGAGGCCGGGGCTACCTGAGCCTCTTGGGTATCCGATCGGGGTGGTAGGAGAGAAGGGGCCTGATCCCGGCCCTCTTCAGCCTCTCCTCCACGTGCGGATAGAGGAAGACGTACTCCTCCTCCAGGTTCCTGGGGAGGGAGGGGTCCAGCTCCTCCAGCCTTTTCTTCAGCGCCACCAGGTTTTCCCTGGGGCTGAAGGAGAGCATCACGGCGGGATGGCAGGTCACCCCGTGGTCCAGCAGGTTTTTAAGGGCCTTCAGGGCCAGCTCGAAGGCTTCCGGTCTGGCCCCCGTGAGGCGGGAGAACTCCTGCGGGTTGGTCCCCTTCAGGGAGACCCTGACGTGGAGGTTCTTGAACTCGGAGAGATCTTTGGCGTACCTCTCGTCTACGAGCATGCCGTTGGTCTCCAGGATGAAGGCGTAGGGGCTCTTCTCCACCAGCTCCAGCAGGCGGAGGAGGTGCCTTTTCCCCAGGGTGGGCTCGTTCCCGCTCACCCTGAGCTTGCTGTACTGGAACCTCTTGGCGCAGGCCTGCAGCTCCCTGAAGACCTCCTCCGGGGAGTAGAACCTGCCCGTGGAGGGGTTGTCCCGGGGCGTACCGCTCCAGCAGAACACGCACTTCAGGCAGCATCCCGAGCAGTCCGCGGTGGCGATCCCGCCGTACCAGTCCCCCGGCCTGGGAACCCTGTAGTACCTTCTCCTCTCCCCGTCCACCACCACCTTCTCCAGTTCCTGGGCCAGCCGGAGGGGGTCGTACACCATCTAGCTTCTCCCGGGAAGTTAAGGCTGGCGGTTCCCTTCCGCTCTAGGGCGTGTGCGGGCCCCCGCCCTCCGCCATTTCCCCACCTCCCCCACCGCCTCCACCAGGGGACCCTTTCCGGTCTCGGCCAGGTAGGACCTCCATCCGCCTTTGCGGATCACCTCCTGCAGGTCCCTCCCCGCCGCCGGGGGGCAGCCCTCCATCCTCACCCTGGAGGGGCTGGACAAGTACACGTGACACTTCCTCCCGTCCCGCGTCCTGAGCTCGAACCTCTCATAGAGCTCGGGTACTCCCTCGTACTCGTCCAGCCGCTCCAGCACCTCCTCCTCCGAGCCGCACTCTACCTCCAGCAGCCTGCCCCAGGTGGCCCCGCCCCTGAAGGGGAAGAGCGTGTCGTACCTTCCCCCCGCCCCGCGCCTCAGCAGGATAAAATCCAGGATGCGGGCGTCCTGATACCTGAAGCTCGCCCCCAGCCCCCCGAGCCTGGAGGAGACCGTCCTGGGATCGGTCAGGCTGCCGTACACGAAGAAGAGCACCCTCTTCCTTCCCTTTGTCACGGTCTCAGGACCGTGCCTGCCCGCCCCCCTCCGGTGTATTCTCCTGCCGGGAAGCGGGTTCCTTTTTCCTCCACCCCTCCTTGCTCGGGCAGCCCGGCTCCAGGCACATCCTGTAGGGCCTCCCGCCGGGCCTCCTCACCTGGATGAGGGGGGTGCCGCACTGCGGGCAGGTCCTTCCGAGGGCCAGGATGGTGCCGGAGGAGGGGAGGGGGTAAGTCACCCTGCACCCCCTTTCGAAGTTGGAGCACCCCGCGAAGCGCTTTCCGTTCCTGGTGGCGATCACCCTGAGCTCCCCCCCGCACCTGCACTTGCCGAGCGTCCTCTGCGCCAGCCTGGTTTTCCTGTACATCTCCGCCAGCCTCTCCCCTATTTCCGCCTCCCTCTCCTTGAACTTCCTGAGGATCTCCTCCAGCTTGACCCTGGCCTTCTCCATCACCTCCTCCTTCCTCACCCTTCCCTCCTGGATGGCATCCATCTCCCTCTCGAAGGAGGCGGTGAGCTCCTCGCTCACGATCTCGGGGCAGTGCTCCTGCAGGGCCTCCACCACCCCCATCCCCAGCTCCGTCACGGTGATCCTCTCCCCGCGGATGTAGCCCCTCTCGTAGAGGTTCTGCAGGATGGAGGCCCTGGTGGCCTTGGTCCCCAGCCCCCTTTCGGCCATCTCCCTCACGATGGAGGCCGGGTTGTACCTGGGAGGGGGCTGGGTCTCCCCCCTCTCCAGCCTCACCTCCTTCACCCTCAGCCTCTGGCCCTCCCGCAGGGGGGGGAGGGGGACCTCCTCCGCTTCCGCGTACCTCCCGTACAGGTCCAGCCATCCCCTCTCCACCACCCTCCTGCCCGAGAGGCGGAAGGTCTGGTCCCCGCAGGCCAGCTCCACCCCGATCCCCTCCACCACCGCTGGGTCCCCGAAGACGGCCAGGAACCTGCGCACGATCAGGTCGAAGAGGTTGCGCTGGGGACCCTTGAGCTCCCCCGGTTTCTCCCCGGTGGGATGGATGGAGGGATGGGCGGGGTCGGTCTTCTCACCCTCCCTGGGCCTCAGCTCCCTCTTGGCGAGCAGGCTTCCGGCCGCCTCCCGGTACTCCCTCATCCCCCCCAGTTTTTCCAGGATCCCCCTGTACCCGAGCGCGGGGGGGAGCTTCTGGGAACCGGTGCGGGGATAGCTGATCAGCCCCGCCAGGTAGAGGTCCTGGGCGAGCTGCTGGGTGCGCAGGGGGGTGTAGCCGAAGCAGCGGTAGGCCTCCGCCTGCAGGGTCCCCAGGTCGAAGGGAACGGGGGGGAGACGGCGGTGCTGCCTCACCTCCACCCCCCTCACCACGGCCTCCTCCCCGCAGGCCTCCTTCGCCCTCCTGGCTTCCCCCTCCTCCCAGAAGCGTTCCACCTCGTGCTCCGCCACCAGCTCCTCCCCGTCCGCCTCCACCACCAGCTTCAGGGTCCAGAAGGGCCTGGGCACGAACCCCCTGATCTCCTTCTCCCTCTCGGTCAGGATCTTCAGGGTGGGGGTCTGCACCCTCCCGGCGGAGAGCTTGGCGAAGGAGCCCGCCGCCTTCTGCAGGGAGGAGCTCAGGGCCCTGCTCACGTTCATCCCCCAGTACCAGTCCAGCACGTGCCTGGCGATCCCGGCGTCCACCTGCTCGAAGTCCAGCCTGGGCAGGAGGTTCCTGTAGGCCTCCCTGAGCTCCCCGGCGGTGAGGGTGGAGAACTTCATGCGTTTGGCCTTCTCCACCGCTCCCTCCCCGCACAGGAACCTGAGCACCGTCCACCCTATCACGCTCCCCTCCACGTCGAAGTCCGTGGCCACCACGTACTCCGAGCTCCCCCGCGCCAGCTCCCTTATGGCCTCCAGGAAGGCCCTCGTCCGGGCGGCCTTCCTGTCCGCCAGGTAGGAGGGAACCCACTCCACGTCGAAGACCGGGTAGTCCCTCAGGGGTTTGGTGTTCTTGAGGGTGAAGAGGTGCCCCAGGGAGGGAACCACCACCGCCTCCCTCCCGTCGACCTCCAGCACGTAGTAGGGCACACCCTTCCTCTCCCCCTTCCTGACGCTTCCCCCTCCCAGGGCGGAGGCGATTTTGGAGGCGGCGCTGGGCTTCTCGCACAGGATGAAAATTTTCACGGGCTTCCCGGCAATCTTTTTGCGGGAGGGGGTGATATAAGCAGATGAGAGCCGTTCCTGCCCGGGAGGCGGAGGGAATGTGGAGCCCCCTCACCGACTACGACATCTACCTCTTCCGGAGGGGGGAGCACTTCCGCCTCTACAGGAAGCTGGGAGCCCATCTCGTGGAAGGAGGCGCCCGCTTCGCCGTCTGGGCCCCCAACGCCGAGTACGTTTCGGTGATAGGGAGCTTCAACGGCTGGGACCCCGGGGCCAGTCCCCTCAGACCCAGGGAGGACGGTTCGGGAATTTGGGAGGGCTTCGTGGAGGGGGTGAGGAAGGGCGACCTGTACAAGTACAGGGTTCTCTCCAGGTACGGGGGGTACGCCGCGGACAAGGCGGACCCCTTCGCCTTCTTCGGCGAGGTCCCGCCAGGGACGGCCTCGGTGGTCTGGGAGCTCGACTACGCCTGGGGGGACGGGGAGTGGATGGCTTCCAGAAGGGAGAGGAACTCCCTGACCTCCCCCATGTCCATCTACGAGGTCCACCTGGGCTCCTGGAGGAGGGTCCCGGAGGAGGGGAACCGCTTCCTCACCTACTCCGAGCTGGCGGAGCGGCTCCCCCCCTACGTGGAGGAGATGGGCTTCACCCACGTGGAGTTCCTCCCGGTCATGGAGCACCCCTTCTACCGCTCCTGGGGCTACCAGGTGACGGGCTACTTCTCCCCCACCAGCCGCTACGGGACCCCCCAGGAGTTCATGGGGCTGGTGGATGCCCTGCACCGGCGGGGGATAGGGGTGATCCTGGACTGGGTCCCCTCCCATTTCCCCTCCGACGGACACGGTCTGGTCTTCTTCGACGGTACCCACCTGTACGAGCACGCCGACCCCAGGAAGGGCATCCATCCCGAGTGGGGCAGCTGCCTCTTCAACTACGGCCGCCACGAGGTCAGGTCCTTCCTGATAAGCAGCGCCCTCTTCTGGCTGGACGTGTACCACGCGGACGGCCTCAGGATAGACGCCGTGGCCTCCATGCTCTACCTGGACTACGGGAGGAGGGAGGGGGAATGGGTGCCCAACGAGTACGGCGGGAGGGAGAACCTGGAGGCCATCCACTTCCTGCGCAGGCTGAACGAGGCGGTGTACGGGGAGTACCCGGACGTGCAGATGATAGCGGAGGAATCCACGGCCTGGCCCCTGGTCACCAGGCCCACCTACGTGGGGGGGCTGGGGTTCGGGCTGAAGTGGAAGATGGGGTGGATGCACGACACCCTGCGCTACTTCTCCCTGGATCCCATCTTCAGGAAGTACCACCACGACCTGATCACCTTCAGCATGTGGTACGCCTACTCGGAGAACTTCGTCCTCCCCCTCTCCCACGACGAGGTCACCTACGGGAAGGGCTCCCTCTTCGGGAAGATGCCCGGGGACGTGTGGCAGAAGTTCGCGAACCTCAGGCTCCTCTTCGGCTACATGTACGGCCATCCGGGGAAGAAGCTCCTCTTCATGGGCGGGGAGTTCGGGCAGTGGAGGGAATGGGTACACGACGAGAGCCTGGAGTGGCACGCCCTCCAGCACGAGGACCACAGGGGGCTCCAGAGGTGGGTGAGGGACCTGAACCGCCTCTACAGGAGGGAGCCCGCCCTCCACGAGCTGGACTTCGAGCCTGAGGGCTACGAGTGGGTGGATCTCAAGGACGCGGAGAAGAGCATCATTTCCTTTCTGAGGAGGGGAAGGAGCGGCCCGCCCGTGCTGGTGGCGTGCAACTTCACCCCCGTCCCCAGGTGCGGTTACAGGGTGGGGGTCCCGCAGGGGGGCTTCTGGAGGGAACTGCTGAACAGCGACGCCAGGGAGTACGGGGGGAGCGGGCTGGGGAACCTGGGCGGCGTCTGGGCGGAGCCCGTTCCCTGGCACGGTCGCCCCTGCTCCCTGTCCCTCACCCTCCCTCCGCTCGGATGCCTCTACCTGAAGCCGGAGGTTTAGGATGAGGTACGTGTGCATCCACGCGCACTTCTACCAGCCCCCCAGGGAGAACCCCTGGCTGGAGGAGGTGGAGGCGGAGGAGGGGGCGCATCCCCACCACGACTGGAACGAGAGGATCACGGAGGAGTGCTACGCCCCCAACACCGCCTCCCCCCTGCTGGACGGGGAGGGAAGGGTGAGGGAGTTCGTCAACAACTACTCCAGGATCAGCTTCGACTTCGGTCCCACCCTCCTCTCCTGGCTGGAAAGGAGGGCGAAGGAGGTCTATCGGGCCATCCTGGAGGCGGACAGGGAGAGCAGGGAGAGGTTCTCCGGCCACGGTTCGGCCCTCGCCCATCCCTACGCCCACTCCATCCTGCCCTTGGACAACCGGAGGGACAGGTGCACCCAGATCCTGTGGGGGGTGAGGGACTTCCGGCGGAGGTTCGGGAGGGAGCCCGAGGGGATGTGGCTTCCCGAAACGGCGGTGGACCTCGAGACCCTGGACCTCCTCGCCAGAGCGGGCGTGAAGTTCACCATCCTGGCCCCCCACCAGGCCGCCAGGGTGAGGCCGCTGGGGGAGCGCAGGTGGGCGGACGTCTCGGGGGGGAAGGTGGACACCACCATGCCCTACCTCTGCCGGCTTCCCTCCGGCCGCTCCCTCTCCCTCTTCTTCTACCACGGAGGGGTGGCCTTCGACGTGGCCTTCGGGGGCCTGCTGCACAGCGGGGAGCAGCTGGCCAGGAGGCTGCTGGGTGCCTTCTCCCCCAGACCGGGGCCGCAGCTCTCCCACATAGCCACAGACGGGGAGACCTACGGTCACCACCACCGCTTCGGGGATATGGCCCTGGCCTACTGCCTGAGGCAGCTGGAGTCCGGGAGGGAGGCCAGGCTCACCGTGTACGGGGAGTACCTGGAAAGGCATCCCCCCACCCACGAAGTGCAGATCCTGGAGAGGACCTCCTGGAGCTGCGCCCACGGGGTGGAGAGGTGGAGGGGGGACTGCGGGTGCAGGTTCGGTTCCAGGCCCGGCTGGCACCAGAGGTGGAGGGGTCCCCTGAGGGAGGCCCTGGACTGGCTGAGGGATTCCGCCGCCTCCCTCTACGAGCGCGAGGCGGGCAGGCTGCTGGCGGATCCGTGGAGGGCCAGGAACGAGTATGTGGAGGTGATCCTCGACCGCTCCCCCCGGGGCCTTCGGGGCTTCCTGGAGAGGCAGGGGGTAAAGGAACTGCCGGAGGGGGAGAGGGTGAGGCTCCTGAAGCTGCTGGAGATGCAGAGGCACTCCCTCCTGATGTACGCCAGCTGCGGATGGTTCTTCGACGAGATTTCCGGGCTGGAGACGGTGATCATCCTCAGGCACGCGGCCGCGGTCATCCAGCTGGCGAAGGAGGCCGCGGGAGCGGACCTGGAGCCCGAGTTCCTGCGCAGGCTGGGGAGGGCCCCCAGCAACCTCCCCGAGTTCGGGACGGGCGCCGGGGTCTACGAGAGGCTGGTGAGGCCCTCCTCCTACGATCCGGTCAGGGTGGCCTCCACCCTGGCGGTTCTCTCCCTCTTCGGTTCCTTCCCGCCTTCCCCCTTCTGCCACTTCGAGGTGGAGGGAGGGGTGCAGCGCGGGTGGGAGGGGGAGGGGGGGAGGCTGAGGCTGGGATGGATGGTGCTGCGCTCGGGAGTGACGGGTGAGAGGTCCTCCTTCCAGTTCTGCGCCCTCCTTCCCCCCTGGTTCTTCCCGCTGGTCTTCATGAGGGAGGGCCAGGGAGAGCTTCCCCCCGCTCTGGTGGAGGAGCTGTGCTCGGCCTTTCGGGAGGGTGTGGGGGAGACGGTGAGAAGGGCCGAGCGCCACTTCCCCCTGCAGTGCTCCCTGCGCCAGCTGCTGGCGGACCCCAGGAGGGAGGTGCTGGAGAGGATGGTGGAGGAGGGGCTCGGTGCCCTGGTCTTTCTGCTGGAGGAAGCGGTGGGCTTCCTGCCCTCCTCCAAGAAGGGGGAGAAGGGTCTGCCCGCGCCCTTCTCCCCCCTGCTCGAGCTCTGGTTGAACCTGGAGCTCAGGAGGGAGATGGAGGAGGGGAACTTCGAGAGGGTGGCGGAGCGGATGGGGGAGATGAGGGAGCTTTCGCTCAGGGTCGACGAGCCCCTCCTCTCCCTCCTCCTCTCCAGGAAGCTCGCCGAGCTGGCGGAGAGGCTCACCGGGGGGGAGGGGGACCTGGAGGTGCTGAGGAGGATGGAGAGAGGACTCTCCCTGCCGCTGCGGCCGAACCTGTGGAGGGCGCAGGTGAGGTGCTTCGGGCTGAGGCAGGCGAAAGCGGGGGAGGAATGGAGGAAGCTCTTCGGCAGGGTGGCCGGCCTGCTGAGGCTGAGGCCGCCCGACCCGAAAGGGGTTTAACCGCGGGTCCTCAGGTGGGGTGATGGAGACCGCCATCCTCCTCCTTTCCTGCCCCGATGCGAAGGGGATAGACGCCAGGATCTCGGGCTTCATCTGGAAGAACGAAGGAAACATCGTGCACTTCGACCAGCACGTGGACGAGGAGTTCGGGAGGTACTTCGCCAGGGTGGAGTGGACGCTGGAGGACTTCTCCCTCCCCAGGGAGGAAATAGGGGAGGCCCTTCGCCCCCTGGCCTCGGAGCTGGGGGCGGACTGGAGGCTGCACTTCAGCTCGGAGAGGCCCAGGGTGGGAATCATGGTGTCGGGGCACCTCCACTGCCTCTACGACCTGCTGGCCAGGTGGAAGGAGGGGAGGCTGAAGTGCGACATACCGCTCGTCATAGGAGACAGACCGGAAGGGGAGGGTGTGGCCAGGATGTTCGGCGTCCCCTTCCACCACCTTCCCGTGGACCCGAAGAGGAGGGAGGAGGGGGAGAGGAGGCAGATGGCCCTGCTGAGGGAGAAGGGGGTGGAGCTGGTGGTGCTGGCCCGCTACGGGAAGATCCTCTCCCCCCTCTTCGTGCGGGAGTTCAGGAACAGGATCATAAGCGTGCATCCCTCCTTCCTCCCGGCCTTCCCGGGGAAGGACCCCTTCACCCAGGCCTACCGCAGGGGGGTGAAGCTCATAGGGGCCACGGCGCACTTCGTGAGCGAGGAGGTGGACGAGGGGCCCATCATCCAGCAGGACGTGGTCAGGATCTCCCACAAGGACGCCCTTTCCGACCTGGTGAGGAAGAGCGAGAACCTGGAGAAGCTCATCCTGAGCGAGGCGGTGAGGCTCTACTGCGAGCGGAGGCTGCTGGTTTACGAGAACAAGACCATCGTGTTCGAGTAGTCCGGATCAGAGCTCGAGCTCACCCACGGTCTCCCAGGTCCCCTCGTCGAGCACGGTGAGGTTTTCCTCGGAGATCACGTAGAGGTGGTGCACCTCCCCCCACCATAGAGCTCCCGGAGGAGCCGGCCGGGAACTCGGGGGTCGGGACCGGCACCTGCGTTCTCCACCTGCTGGTCAGGCAGCTCAAGGAGCTGGGTTTGCTGAAGTGACCTGCCCTTCAGTACTGAAGCCCCTTTCTGGCCCGGAGGCGTTCCGGGAGCTTGACCTCCCTCACCTCCACCACCACGTCCGCCCTCTCCCTCAGTTTCCTCGGGGCGTGCCTCCCGGTCAGCACCGCATCCGTTTTCTCCGGAAGGTCGTCCAGCAGCCTGAGCACCTCCTCCACCTCCACCAGCTTCCATCCCGCCGCCAGGTTCAGCTCGTCCAGGATCAGGAGGTCCGGTTTCTCCTCCCTGGCGACCTTCCTGGCGAACTCCAGCCCCCTCCTCGCCAGCTTCCGGTCCTCCTCCCCCAGTTCTTCCTTCCTCACCCAGCCCCTCCTGCCGAACTGGCGGATGTCGTAGTGCGGGGAGAGCCTCCTCCTTATCCTGTACTCTCCCGTGTTCTTCCACCACTTCAGGAACTGGACGATCACGACCTTCTTCCCCTGCCCCACCGCCCTCAGGGCCAGGCCCAGGGCGCTCGTGGTCTTTCCCGGTCCGGTCCCGGTGAAGAGGTAGACCTCCCCCATCCTCCACCTTGGAAGGAAGAACAAAAAAAGGAATCCCGGAGCCTACCCGGGCGGTCGGCGGCGGCGCGGTCGAGGATTTTTAGGGTGAGGCTCTTAGGGTGAGGGGGGCTCGGAGGGGCATGCCGGTTGAGAAGATAAGGAAGAGGGACGGAAGGCTGGTTGAGTTCGATCCGAGCAAGATCAGGGACGCCGTTCACAGGGCCTTCATCGCCGTCGAGCTGGAGGACGGGGAGAGGGCGGAGGCCGTGACCGGGGAGGTGGTGAGGGTGCTGGAGGAGAGGTTCAGGGAGGGGGTGCCCTCGGTGGAGGATGCCCAGGACGCCGTCATCGAGGTCCTGAGGAGAAAGGGGTACGAGAGGGTGGCGGAGGAGTACCGCTCCTACAGGGAGAGGAAGGGAGAGATAAGGAGGCTGAGGCAGAGCCTGGGGATCCAGGAGCCGAAGCTCACGGTGAACGCGCTGGAGGTCCTGAGGAGGAGGTACCTCCTGAAGGACGAGAGCGAGAGGGTGGTGGAGACTCCCGATCAGATGTTCGCAAGGGTGGCGGGGGCCATAGCCAGGGTGGACAGGGAGTACGGCGAGGATCCCGAGGAGAGCGAGCGCACCTTCTACCGGATGATGGCCCGCCTGGAGTTCCTTCCCAACTCCCCCACCCTCTTCAACGCGGGGACGGAGATGGGGCAGCTCTCCGCCTGCTTCGTTCTGCCCGTCGAGGACTCCCTGGAGAGCATCCTCACGGCGGTGAGGAACATGGCCCTGATCGAGAAGAGCGGGGGGGGCGTGGGCTTCGACTTCTCCAGGCTGAGGCCGAGGGGGGACGTGGTGAGGTCGACGGGGGGCGTGGCCTCCGGCCCGGTGAGCTTCATGAGGATCTTTGACACGGCCACGGAGGTCATCAAGGCGGGTGGGAAGCGCAGGGGGGCCATGATGGGGATCCTGAGGGTGGACCACCCCGACATCCTGGAGTTCATAACCTGCAAGAGGGATCCCAGCTTCCTCCCGAACTTCAACCTCTCCGTCTCGGTCACGGACGACTTCATGGAGAAGGTGGAGGAGGGCGGGGAGTACTGGCTCGTCAACCCCAGGAACGGGGAGAGGGTGAGGAAGGTGGGGGCCAGGAGCGTCTGGGAGCTGATGGCGGAGTCGGCCTGGACGAGCGGCGACCCCGGGGTGATCTTCATAGACGAGATCAACCGCCACAACCCCACGCCTGAGGTGGGGAGGATGGAGGCCACCAATCCCTGCGGCGAGCAGCCCCTCCTGCCCTACGAGTCCTGCAACCTGGGTTCCATCAACCTCTCGCGGATGGTGGAGGGGGGTGAGGTGAACTGGGAGAAGCTCCGGGAAACGGTGCGGAACGCCGTCCACTTCCTGGACAACGTCATCGATGCGAACAGGTACCCGCTCAGGGAGATAGAGGCCATCACCAGGGCCAACAGGAAGATAGGGCTGGGGGTCATGGGGTTCGCCGACATGCTGATCAAGCTGGGGATACGCTACGACTCAGAGGAGGCCCTCGGGCTCGCCGGGAGGCTCATGAGGTTCGTTTCGGAGGAGGCGCGCAAGAAGTCCGTGGAAATCGCCGAGAGGCGCGGCTCCTTCCCCAACTTCGAGAGGAGCATCTGGAAGGACAGGTACGAGGCCATGCGGAACGCCACGGTGACCACCATAGCGCCCACCGGGAGCATCAGCATCATCGCCGGGTGCTCCTCGGGGATCGAGCCCGTCTTCGCCCTCTCCTTCATAAGGAAGGTGCTGGGGGGGGCGAAGCTCTTCGAGATCCACCCGCTCTTCGAGCTGGTGTCGAAGGAAAGGGGCTTTTACAGCGCGAAGCTGCTGGAGGAGGTTGCCAGGACGGGGTCCCTGCGGGGGGTGGAGGGGGTCCCGGAGGACCTCAAAAACATCTTCGTCACGGCCCTGGACATCGCGCCGGAGTGGCACGTGAGGATGCAGGCCTCCTTCCAGAGATACACGGACAACGCCGTCTCGAAGACCGTGAACCTGCCTGCGGAGGCCACGGTGGAGGAGGTGAGGAGGGTTTACGAGCTGGCCTGGAGGCTGAAGTGCAAGGGAATAACGGTCTTCCGCTACGGGAGCAAGCCCGAGCAGGTGCTGTACATAGGGGAGATCAGAGCGAAGGAGAGGAGGTTCGTGGCCGCAGAGTCGGAATACGCCGGAGGGTGTCCCACGATGACCTGTCCCTTCCCGGGCTGAGCTTCACCGCTCCTCTTCGCTCCTCGAAGCCCTCGGGCCCGGCCGCGGCACCCCCCTATAAACCGGCCCAAAGTTTTATGGAGAGAGGATAAAAGTAAAGGGGAAACATGCCCTGGGATGCCGGAATGGAGAGCCTGCTGCTCTGGATGCTGATGTTCTTCATCTTCGGAGTCCTGTGGAGCTACCTCACTCCCCAGCTGATGTCCATGCAGTCCAACCTCCTGCTTTCCAAGATGAGGAAGTCGGTGAGGGAGCTGGAGGAGTGGGCGAGGGAGACCAGGAGGATCGCCCTCCTCTCCCTGGGGAAGCACGGGCGCACCAAGAGGGACCTGGAGGAGGAGCTGGGTAACTTTTTGGAGTTCTTCGCCATCGAGCCCGTGTCGGACGATCCGGCGGGGGTCATCCAGCGGCTGGACCACATCCTGGACGTCAGGAAGAAGAGGTTCGAGGAGGCCGTGACCCGCTTCGCCCCCAAGGCCGGTCCTGAGGAGGCGGCCACCCTGGAGATGGTGATAGAGGGGGCGATGGCCAGCCACTACCTCTACCGTATGGTCAGGCACTTCCTCCTGCTGGCGGAGAAGACCAAGAGCTACCAGCTGGCCATGGCCATCCAGATGTACATGCCCCTCTTCAGGGAGTACGCCAAGGCCTACAGGGATGCCACCAAGGTGTTCTCCGAGGGTAAGCCCATAGGGGACGGGGTGGGTGCCCTGGTGGCGGCCAAGCTCTTCGACGGAGCGAAGGTGAGGGAGCCGGTGAAGGACACGGTGGTGGGGGAGGTGGAGTTCGAGGGGCGCAGGCTCCTGGTGGTGAAGGCCAAGGGGCCGGGAGGGAGGGTGGGCAAGCCCGGGGAGCTCATAAGCCGGCTGGTCAGGAGGAGGAAGATCGCCAGGATCATCATGATCGATGCGGCCCTGAAGCTGGAGGGAGAAAGGAGCGGGGAGGTGGTCGAGGGGGTGGGGGCGGCCATAGGCGGGCCGCCCACGGAGAAGTACAAGATCGAGCAGGTGGCGGTGAAGCACCGCATTCCCCTCGACGCCATCGTGGTCAAGGAGTCCTTCAGGGAGGCCATCACCCAGATGAACAGCAGGATCGCCAGGGCGGCGGAGGACACGGTGGAGAGGGTGAAGAGGGCCGTGAGGGAGAGGACGAAGAGGGGGGACTGGGTGATCGTGGCCGGGATAGGCAACACGATAGGGATAGGGCAGGGAAAGGACCTGCCCACGGAGTTCCCTCCCCCCGCTAAGGAAGAAGAAATAGAATCGAACAAGCTATTTATCCCCGTTTAGGGGTAAGGTTTTTGCAAAGGTGAGGGCATGCACCGGTACAAGCATGTCTCCGAAATAGAGAGGCTGATGTGGGAGACCAGGAGGGTGAGGAACATCGGGATAGTGGCCCACGTCGACCACGGGAAGACCACCCTCACCGACTCCCTGGTGGCGGCCTCTGGCATCATAAGCTTCGAGCTCGCCGGGGAGCAGCTCTTCACGGACTTCCTCGAGATAGAGCAGCAGAGGGGCATCACCGTCCAGACCTCGGCCGTGAGCCTGGTGCACGAGCTGGAGGACGGGGAGTACCTGATCAACCTGCTGGACACCCCGGGGCACGTGGACTTCACGGGGGACGTCACGAGGGCGCTCAGGGCCATCGACGGGGCCATCGTGGTGATGGATGCGGTGGAGGGCATCATGCCCCAGACCGAGACCGTGGTCAGGCAGGCCCTGCAGGAGTACACCAGGCCCGTCCTCTTCATCAACAAGGTGGACAGGCTGATAGACGAGCTCAAGCTGCCCCCGGAGGCCATCCAGGCCAGGCTGGCCAGGCTCATCTCCCAGTTCAACGAGCTCCTGAGGAAGTACGCCCCCAGGGAGCTGGCGGAGCGCTGGCAGGTGAAGGTGGAGGAGGGATCGGTGGCCTTCGGCTCGGCGAAGGAGAAGTGGGCCCTCTCCGTCCCCCAGATGAAGAAGAGGAACATCACCTTCAGGGAAGTGCTGGAGGCCTCGAAGGAGGGGAGGAGGGAGGAACTGGCGAAGCGCACGCCGGTCTACGAGGTGGTGCTGGACATGGTGGTGAGGCACCTCCCCGACCCCCTGGAGGCCCAGAAGCTGCGCATCCCCATCCTCTGGAAGGGGGACCTGAACAGCGAGCTGGGGAGGTCCATGCTCTCCTGCGACCCCCGAGGGAAGATCTGCATGATCATCACCGACATCATCGTGGACGAGCAGGCGGGGGTGATCAGCACGGGCAGGGTCTTCTCCGGGACGGTGGAGAAGGGCAGGACCGTGAGGCTGGTGGGCTCCGGGCAGGAGGCCCGCATCCAGCAGGTGGGAATCTACATAGGGCCCAGGAGGGAGATCGTGGAGAAGGTCCCGGCCGGGAACATAGCGGCCATCATAGGCCTGAAGGAGGCGGCGGTGGGGGAGACCCTGGTGGAGGCGGGGGTGGAGGGGGTGGGTTTCGAGGAGCTCAGGTACATAAGCGAACCCGTGGTCACGCTGGCCATAGAGCCCAAGAACTTCCAGGATCTTCCCAAGCTGGTCAACCAGCTCAACAAGATCGCGAGGGAGGATCCCAACGTGAGGGTCAAGATCAACGAGGAGACGGGGGAGTACCTGATCTCGGGGATGGGTGAGGTGCACCTGGAGATCGTGGAGTACAAGCTGAAGGAGGCGGGCCTGGAAATCAAGACCTCGGAGCCGCTGGTGGTCTACCGGGAGACCGTGACCGGAAAGGCCGGGCCGGTGGAGGGGAAGTCGCCGAACAAGCACAACCGCTTCCAGATCAGCGTGGAGCCGCTGGAGCCCGAGGTGCTGAAGGCCCTGGATGAGAAGAGGGTCACGGACAAGCAGGAGGCCAGGGAGAGGGCCTCCGTCCTGAGGAAGCTGGGCTGGAGCGCCGACGCGGCCAAGGGTGTGATGGCGGTGGTGGGGGGGAACATCCTCGTCGACATGACCAAGGGGGTCCAGTACATGGGGGAGGTGGAGGACTACATCAGGGAGGCCTTCACGCAGGTGTGCAACGAGGGGCCGGTGATGAGGGAGCCCATGAGGGGGGTGAAGGTCATCCTGAACGACGCGATGCTCCACGAGGACTCGGTCCACAGGGGTCCCGCCCAGATCATACCCGCGGTGAGGCGCCCCATCCAGGCCTGCGTTCTCATGGCCAACCCCGTCGTCCTGGAGCCCCTCTTCAGGCTGGAGGTGCGCGTCCCCACCGAGTTCATGGGAGGGGCGATCAAGGTGATCCAGGGGAGGAGGGGAAGGATCGTGGCCATGGAGCCGGAGGGGGAGGCCGTCACGGTGATAAAGGCCCACCTCCCCGTGGCCAACTCCTTCGGCCTGGCGGCGGAGATGCGCTCGGAGACGGAGGGGAGGGCGATCTGGGCCACGGAGTTCGAACGCTTCGAGCGGCTCTCCCCAGAGCTCCAGGCCCAGGTGGTGGCGAACACCAGGAAGAGGAAGGGTCTGAAGCTGGAGGTGCCCAGGCCCGAGGAGTTCATGGACTGAGCGTCCGGCTTTTTTAGCGGAGCTCCCAGTGGGATGTGATGGAGCCTCCGGTGAGGGTGAGGGTCTACAGGGACAGGGGGCTGGTGCTGGAGGAGGACCGGGCCAACCAGCTCTACCAGAAGGGGGCCTTCGGCAAGCCGCTGAGCGGGGGAAGGCTGCAGCTCTCCCCGCTGGAGGTCCTCTACCTGCTGGAAAACGGGAAGGCGGAGGCCGTGGACGGCAAATCGGAGAAGCCCCTGGGCTGGGAGGAGCTCTGCCGGAGGTTCTCCAGGCTGGATCCAGAGCTGGTGGTGAAGTACGCCGTTTACTCCGACCTGCGCTCCAGGGGCTACGTGGTGAAGACGGGGCTGAAGTTCGGGGCCCACTTCAGGGTGTACGGCAGGGGGGAGAAGCCGGGGGAGGCCCACTCCAGGTACCTGGTGCACGCCCTGAAGGAGGGCATCAGGCTCTCCCCGCCCGAGCTGGCCAGGGCCGTCAGGCTGGCCCACTCCGTGAGGAAGACCATGCTCTTCGCGGTGGTGGACGACGAGGGGGACGTGACCTACTACTCCCTCAGGAGGGAGAAGCCGTAATGCCGGAGGGGCTCGATCCCTGGGGGATGGAGGTGCCGGAGGACTATGCCAGGCTCATGCAGGAGTTCGGGATCAGGCCGCTGGAGGAGCTCCTCCCCAGCATCCCCGATCCCCCCCACCTGATGAGGAGGGGCGTGATCTTCGGGCACAGGGACTTCGAGAGGGTCCTGGAGAGGATGGGGGGAGGGCGGTACGCGGTGATGACGGGCCTCATGCCCAGCGGGAGGATGCACCTGGGTCACAAGATGGTGGTGGACCAGCTCATCTGGTACCAGAGGAAAGGGGGGGAGATCTTCCTGTGCGTGGCGGACATGGAGGCCTTCTCGGCCAGGGGCATCCCCTACGACCTCGGCAGGAAGATAGCCTTCGAGGAGTACCTGGTGAACTGCGAGGCCCTGGGGCTGGAGCTGGAGAGGTGCAGGGTGTACTTCCAGTCCAGGAGCCAGCAGGTGCAGGGCCTTGCCTACAGCCTGGCCCGCAGGGTGAATTTCAGCGAGGTGAGGGCCATCTACGGCTTCTCCGGGGAGACGCACCTCTCCCACCTCTACTATCCCATGATAGATGTGGCGGACATCCTTCATCCCCAGCTGGAGGAGTTCGGCGGCCCCAGGCCCACCGTGGTCCCGGTGGGGGTGGACCAGGATCCGCACCTCAGGCTGGCCAGGGACGTGGCGGCCAAGTTCTCCGAGGAGTACGGCTTCCTTCCCCCCTCCTCCACCTACCACCGCCTGATGAGGGACCTCTTCGGGGGGAAGATGTCCAGCAGCAGGCCCGACTCCGCCCTCTTCCTCACCGACCCGCCGGAGGTGTGGGAGAGGAAACTCTGGGACGCCCTCACGGGGGGCAGGCCCACGGCCAGGGAGCAGAGGGAGAAGGGGGGGGAGCCCTCCAAGTGCCTGGTGTACGAGCTCTGCATGTACCACTTCGCACCCGAGGACAGGGAGCTCCTGGAGCTCAAGGAGAGGTGCGAGAGGGGGGAGATCATCTGCGGGGAGTGCAAGGAGGAGCTGATAGGGAGGGTGAAGGGGTTCCTGAGGGAGCTGGAGGAGAGGAGGAGGGAGGTGAGGCCCGGGGTGGAGAGGCTTCTGCGGCGGATCTCCCCCTAGGGTTTTAATCCTCCCGGAGCAGGAGGAAGGGGACCCCCATGGGAAAGAGACCCAGGAAGTGGAAGAAGAAGGGACGGATGCGCTGGAAGTGGGTGAGGAAACGCATGCGGAGGAAGCTCAGGAGGCTGAGGCAGAGGAAGACGGGGGTCTGAGGAAAGGGTTTAAGCCGGAGACAGGGAGGTTAGGGAGGGAGCATGCCCCTGAAACCAGGCAAGTGCTACAGGCACTTCAGCGGCCCGGCCTACACCAGGAGGGAGTTCGTGGACGGGGTGCCAGGGTCGCGCGTGACCTTCTTCGACATGGGCAACCCCAGCGGGGAGTTCCCCGTGGAGGTCTCGCTGGTGGCTCGGGAGCAGGGGCAGATCAGGCACAACGCCCTGGAGGCGGCCCGCATGGCGGCCAACCGCCTGCTGGAGACCAGGGCGGGAAGGGAGAACTACCACTTCAAGATCCGTCTCTATCCCCACCAGATCCTGAGGGACCATCCCATGGCTCTGGGGGCGGGGGCGGACAGAGTTTCGGAGGGCATGCGCCTGGCCTTCGGAAGACCGATAGGCACGGCGGTGAGGGTGAAGGCGGACCAGAAGGTGATGACCGTCAGGGTCCCGGAGCAGTTCCTCGGCCTGGCGAAGGAGGCCCTGGACCGGGCGGTGAGCAAGCTCCCCCTCAGGTGGAAAACGGTGGTGGAGAAGGCCGGGAGCTAGAGGAGGATCCCCAGCAGCTCGTAGATGGCCCTGGCCGCCGCGAAGGCCGTCTGACCCGTGTCGAAGGGCGGGGCCACCTCCACCACGTCGAAGCCCCTTATGTTCAGGCCCTTCAGCCCGCGCAGGATCCTGAGGAGGTCCAGGCTGCTGAGGCCCCCGGGCTCCGGGGTGGAGACGGCCGGGGCGAAGGCGGGGTCAAGCACGTCCACATCCAGGGTGAGGTACACGGGGGAGGAGCCCACTTCCCTCCTCACCTCCTCCACGGCTTTCCTCCCCTCCGCCAGGAGCTGCTCGGAGGTGTAGCACCTGATTCCCCTCTCCTCCGCGAACCTGGCCTCCCCCGAGGAGGAGGACCTGACCCCAAGCTGAATCAGTCTCCCCGGATCCAGGCGCTCCAGGACCCTCCTCATCACCGTGGCGTGGTTGATCCTGCTCCCCAGGTACTCCTCCCTGAGGTCCCGGTGGGCGTCCAGCTGCAGCAGGTAGACCTCCCCGAAGGCCTGGAGGGAGAAAAGGGTGAGGGTGTGCTCCCCCCCCAGCAGGGCGGGGATCTTTCCGTCCTCCAGGAGCCCTTTCACGGCTTCCCTTATCCTGCGGCCGTCCTCCCCCAGCTCCGAGGAGAGCAGCAGGTCCCCCAGGTCGGCCACCCTCCACCTCTCCTCCAGCTCCACGCCCAGGGACATCAGATGGGTCTCCAGGTTGAGGGAGGCCTCCCTTATCCGGGAGGGGCCAAAGCGGGTTCCGGTGCGGTAGGAGGAGGTGGAGTCGAGGGGGATGCCGAGGAAGACCACCTCCGCGTCCTCATAGCTTCCCTCCAGCCCCCCGAAACCGGGCTTCACGCTTATGTACTCAGGGCTCATCCTTTCTTCAGCTTCTCCTCCATCTGGTACACCAGCAGCTTGGTCCTGGCCACGGTGTCCGGGTTGACGGAGACGCTGTCTATCCCGCACCTCACCAGGAACTCCGTGAACTCGGGATAGACGCTGGGGGCCTGGCCGCAGATGGAGACCGTCACCCCCTTCGCGTGGGCCTTCCTTATGAGCTCCTCTATCGCCCTCTTCACCGCCTCGTTCCTCTCATCGAAGTACCCCATGTTGGCCAGGATTCCCGAGTCCCGGTCCACCCCCAGCACCAGCTGGGTGAGGTCGTTGCTCCCTATGCTGAAGCCGTCGCAGAACCTGGAGAACTCCTCCGCCAGGAAGACGATGCTGGGGACCTCGGCCATCAGCCAGATCTTGAAGGTTCCCCCCCTCTCCAGTCCCTCCTCCTTCATGATCTGCAGGCACCTCTCCACCTCCCAGACGGTGCGCACGAACGGGAGCATCACCCACACGTTGTCCAGTCCCTTCTCCCTCACCTTCCTGATGGCCCTGCACTCCAGCCTGAAGGCCTGCTCGAACTGCGGGCTGATGTACCTGGATACCCCCCTCCAGCCAAGCATGGGGTTGGCCTCCGCGGGCTCGTACTTCTCCCCTCCCTTCAGCTTCCTGTACTCGTTCGTCTTGAAGTCGGAGAACCTCACCACCACGAACCTGGGGTAGATGGCCTCCGCCACCCTCGCTATTCCCTCCGCCAGCTTTTCCGTGTAGAGGTCTCCCTCCCCCCTCTCCAGCAGGTGGTTGGGGTGCTGCCCCACCCAGCTGGCGATGATGAACTCCACCCTCATCAGCCCTATGCCCTCGAAGGGCAGGTCCCTGTACCTCCCTATCTCGTCGGGCTCCCCCAGGTTCATCAGGATCTTCGTGCTGGTCTTCAGCCCCCTCACCTCCTCCGGGGAGACCTCCAGGGCCTTTTCCCTGGCGAGCAGCTCCGGGACCTCCCCGGCGTAGACCACTCCCTTCCTGGAGTCCAGCGTCACGACCATGCCCTCCGAGAGGACCTTCAGCGCGTCCTTGGCCCCCACGATGCAGGGTATTCCCAGCTCCCTGGAGACGATGGCCGCGTGGGAGGTGATCCCGCCCTCCGTGGTGATGATGCCGGCGGCAATTTTCATGTAGGGCACCCAGTCGGGGGAGGTCATCTCCGTGACCAGGAGGTCCCCCTTCCTCAGCTTCTGGGCGGCCTCCTGCGGGCTCCTCACCACCCTGACCGTTCCGATGGCGGCCCCCGGGGAGGCCGGGAGGCCCTTGAGGAGGGGCGGGTGCTTCACCTCCACCTCCACCGCCTTCTCCTCGTAGAAGACCGTCACGGGCCTGGCCTGCAGCAAAAAGACCCTTCCGTCCTCGCTGGCCCACTCGAAGTCCTGGGGGGACCTGTAGTGCTCCTCCAGCTTCAGGGCGAGTTCCCAGAGCTGCCTGAGCTCGTCCTTCGTCAGGCACTCCCTCCCCACCATTTCCGGGGGCACCTCCCTCTCCCTCAGGCCGCCGTCGGGGGAGACCACGGACATCCTGGATTTGGAGGAGACGTGCTTCTCCACCACCTCCCCCGTTCGCTTGTCCAGGACGTAGGTGTCCGGGGTCACCGCCCCCGAGACCACCGCTTCTCCCTGGCCCCAGGAGGCTTCCACCACGATCTTGCTCCTGTCCCCGGTCGAGGGGTGGAGGGTGAAGCCCACCCCGGCCTTGTACCTTCCCTGCAGGTAGCCCTCCTCCCCCAGCATTCCCAGCTGCTTCTGCACCACCAGGGCGATGAGCACCTTCTCGTGCTCGAAGCCCTTTTTGGCCCGGTAGAAGGTGGCCCTGGAGGTGAAGAGGGAGGCCCAGCACTTCTTCACGGCTTCCAGCACCTCTTCCTCCCCCTTCACGTTGAGCAGGGTGAGCTGCTGCCCGGCGAAGGAGGCGTCGGGCACGTCCTCGGCGGTGGCGGAGCTCCTCACCGCCACGTACTCCTCCTCCTTCCCGAACCTCCTGGAGAGGTCGCGGTACTCCCTCAGGATCTCCTCCCTTATCTCGGGGGGCATGGGGGAGCCCTCTATCATGGAGCGCAGCCTCTCCGTGTTCCTCTCCAGTTCCGAGGGATCATCCACGTTCGTCCTGGAGAGGAGCTCCCTGATCTTCCCCCTCAGTCCGTTCTTTTCCACGAATTCCAGGTAGGCGCGGGTGTTGATCACGAAGGCGTAGGGGACGGGCAGGCCGGCGTTGTGCATCTCCCCGAGGTTGGCGGCCTTTCCCCCCACTTTGGGCAGGTCGCTTCTGCTCAGGTCCTCCAGCCGCTCTATGTAGACGCCCATCTTCCCCACGTCTCTTTTCCGTCGCCCCCCATATCTACGAGCGGGCTTTTTTATCCGTTTTCTTTTCCGCCTCCCGCAAGCGGTAGGGTTAAACGGGGGGAGGCAGAGGGGGGGAGGTGAGGAGTTTTGGCCTCTTCCCCCTCCAAGCGCCTCGGGGTCTCCCTCCTGGGCTGCGGCGAGATAGGGAGCATCCTGGCCAGGGCGGTGAAGGCGGGGAAGGCGGGCAGTGCTGAGCTCAGGTTCCTCTTCGACAGGGACCCCGAGAGGAGCAGGAGGCTGGCGCAGGAGCTGGGAGGGATCAGGGTGGCGGGGAGCGTGAGGGAGCTTCTCTCGGACGCGGAGACCAGGGTGGTGGTGGAGGCAGCCTCCCAGTCCGCCCTGGCGGAGTACGGGGAGGAGATTCTGAGGTCGGGGAAGGACCTGATGGTGATGAGCGTGGGCGCCCTGGCCGACGAGGAGCTGCTCCACCGTCTCCTGGAGGCCGCCAGGAAGGGGGGGAGCAGGATCCACGTGCCCTCCGGATCCATCCCGGGGGTGGACGGGGTGAAGGCGGCCCACCTGGTGGGGATAAGGGAGGCGCAGCTCACCACCAGGAAGCCTCCCGTTGCCCTTTCCTACAGCCCCTACCTGAAGGAGAAGGGGGTGGACCTCTCCGGGCTCAGGGGGCCCCTGGTGGTGTTCGAGGGCACGGCCAGGGAAGCCGTCAGGGCCTTCCCGGAGAGCGTGAACATCGCCGCCACCCTGGGTCTGGCCGGGATAGGCCTCGACAGGCTCAGGGTGAGGATCATCGCAGATCCTTCCCTGGACAGGAACGTGCACGAGCTCAGGCTGGTGGGAGAGGCGGGGGAGATGGTGGTGGTGGCCAGGAACGTTCCTTCTCCGGGCAATCCCAAAACCAGCTACCTTGCGGCCCTCTCCGCCATCATGAGGCTCCGCGACCTGGTGGAGATCCTGCTGGTGGGAACCTAGGTGACGGCCAGGCCGTGCCTCCTGGCTATCTCCAGGAAGCTTTCCGCCACGAGCTTGATTTCCTCCCACTTCAGGCCGTAGGTGTTGAGCTTGAAGTGCCTGGTGAGGCCCGGCTGTATGCCCACGATGCCCCTTTCCCTCAGCTCCTCGTAGAGGAAGAAGCCCCTCCTGCGGTGCTCCCTGGAGATCCTGTAGAAGCCCTCCGACTCCACCTGCACCAGGGTGTGCCTCTTGGGTTTCTCCCCCAGCTGCCTGGTCCCCTCTATCCTCTCCAGCTCCTTCACCAGGTACCTGGTCTTCCTGACCTCCTCCTCCCACCCCTTCACCCTCTCCACCACGTGTGGGAAGGAAGCCATCAGGGTGGCTAGGGGAGCCCCCATCACCGTGCAGCCGAGCAGGGCCGTCTCCTTCTCCGGGAAGGAACGGCCGCTCACGTCCCCCTTCATCTCCGACCTGCGGAGCACCCTCTCCGCCACTCCCCCGCCCAGGGCCAGGATCCCCGTGGGGGCGCTGGCGGCCCAGCTCTTGTGCCCGCTGCCCACCAGCACGTCGGCCCCCAGCTTCTTCCCGTCCACGGGCATCACCCCTGCGGTGTAGGCGGCGTTCAGCAGGAAGGGCACCCCCTGCTCCCTGCACAGCTTTCCCACCTCCTCCGCCGGGGCCAGGTTACCGTAGAAGGGGTCCACATGGGTAAGGAGGACCACGGAGGGGGGCCTCCCGGTTTCCCTCCTCACCCTCTCCATCACCTCCCCGTAGGCCTCGGGGGAGATCCTGAACTCTGGAGGGCCGGAGTGGGGGACCTCCCTCACCTTCACGCGGGCCAGCTCGGCGGCCAGGTAGGTGGAGTAGTGGGCTAGGGCGTCCACCACCACGCAGTCCCCCGGAGAGGCCAGGGAGGAAAAAGCGATGAACTTCCCCTCCCTGCACCTGGTCACCACCCTGGCCACCTCCAGGTGCAGGAATTCCGCCAGGTCCTCCATGAACTCGGCCAGGGGGGGCCGCTTTATCCGGTCAAGCCTGGGGGTCCTGGGGGGGCACCAGTCGCACACCGAGTACCCGTCCCCGAACTCCAGCAGGGCCCTCCTCGCCTCCGGGGTGAGGATCCCCCCCCTCTGGATGGGGTTCAGGTTGATGAGCCCCTCCCTCCCGAACTCCCTTTCCAGTCCCCTGTAGCGGGAGAGGCGCTCGGGGGTGAGGTTTCCCATCCCCCTACTCGGTAGGGGGAGATATTTTAACCCGGGGGGAAGAGCTTGGGTGATGAAGAGGAAGATCCTGCTCAGGTACCCGGCCGAGATGGCGGAGGAGCCCGTCTTTGCCTCCGTCCTGCTGGAGACGGGAATCCCGGCGAACATCCTCTATTCCAGCATAGGGGCGAGGGGAGGGGAGATCCTCATAGGGGTGGACGCGCCCCCCGAGGAGGTGGAGAGGATGATGGCCCTCTTCAGGAGGAAGGGAGTGGAGGCGGTGGAGGTGAGGAGGGCGGTCAGGGTGGAGAGGGAGAAATGCTTCGACTGCGGCGCCTGCATTTCCCTCTGCCCCACGCAGGCCCTCAGGCTGGCGGAGGACTACTCGCTGCAGGTGGAGGAGGAGAAGTGCGTGTGCTGCGAGGTCTGCGTTCCCGCCTGCCCGGTCAGGGCCATTACGGTGAGGAGCTTCGAATGATCTCCCTGAGGTGGTCGTACAGGGAGACCAACCTCCTGGTGAGGGCGGACAGCCACGAGGTGGCCAGGGCCGCCGTGCGCGCCGCCTTCAGGGCCAGGAGGGAGGTGGAGAGGTTCCTCCTGGTGCATCCCGAGTTCAGGTACTCCCTGGAGCCCCTCTCCTTCCCCGGGGAGGAACTGCCCAGGACGGTGGAGCTCATGGTTAGGTCGGGGGAGGCCGCGGGCGTGGGCCCCTTCGCCTCCGTGGCCGGGGCCATTGCCCAGCGGGCCCTGGAGGGTGCCAGGGAGGCCGGCGGGGTCAACGTGGTGGTGGAGAACGGGGGGGACATAGCCCTGGACGGCAGGAGGGAGTTCTCCGTGGGCATCTTCGCCGGGGACCACCCCCTCTCGGGCAGGATGGCCCTCGTCCTCACTCCTGGCGAGCTTCCGGCCGGGGTGTGCACCAGCTCGGGAAAGGTGGGGCCCTCCCTCAGCTTCGGCTGGGCGGAGGCCGTGACGGTGGTCTCTGACGAGGCCTCCCTCTCCGACGCGGCCGCCACCTCCATCTCCAACGAGGTGAGGGGGGAGGCCGAGGAGGCGGTGGGGAGGGGGCTGGAGAGGGCGAGGGAGATCCCGGGGGTGAGGGGCTGCCTGATCCTCTACGGCGGAAGGGTGGGGGCGGTGGGGAGGCTCCCACGCCTCTGCCTGGTGGAGGGGAAGGAACTGCGCCGGCCTCCTCCCTGGCCCTCCCCGCTGGAGGAGTGGTTCGGCAACCCGGGGAGCGGATGACCCGGCTCCAGGAAGGGCGCCTGCGGTAGAGTTAAATCCGGGAGGAAGTAAAGCGGGTGTTGAACGCCATGGTTCCCGCGGGCACCGGTGGGAATCCTTACGTGAGGGAGAAGATCAGGCAGATGCTCGCCGAGGACCTGAGCTTCGGGGACCTCACCACCGAGGTGCTGGTGGACCCAAAGCTGGTGGCGAGGGGAAGGATCGTGTGCAAAGAAGGGGGTGTGCTGGCCGGGGTCCGGGAGGCCAGGATGGCCTTCGAGGAGATGGGCGTGAGAACGCTCAGATCGAAGGAGGATGGGGAGGAGCTGAAACCCGGGGACGTGGTGATGGAGGTGGAGGGTCCCGCCCAGGGAATCCTGAAGGCGGAGAGGATCTCCCTGAACCTCCTCATGCGCATGAGCGGGGTGGCCACCGCGACCAGACGGATGGTGGAGAGGGCCAGGGAGGTGGCGCCCGGGGTGAGGGTGGCGGCCACCCGCAAGACCCTTCCCCTCCTGACCTACTTCGACAAGAGGGCGGTGGTGGTGGGGGGAGGGGATCCCCACCGGTGGAGGCTGGACGACGGGGTGCTGGTGAAGAAGGACCACCTGAGGCTGGTGGACTCGATAGAGAGGGCGGTGAGGAAGGTCAGGGAGGGGGTGAGCTTCACCAAGAAGGTGGAGGTGGAGGTGACCACGGCGGAGCAGGCCCTGGAGGCGGCCAGGGCCGGGGCGGACATCGTGATGCTGGACAACGTCTCTCCGTCCGAGGCCAGGAGGGCGGTGGAGGAGCTCAGGAAGGCCGGGCTCAGGGAGAGGGTGCTCGTGGAGGTTTCCGGGGGAATCACGCCGGAGAACCTGCAGGAGTACGCCAGAACGGGGGCGGACGTGGTTTCCTCCAGCTACATGACCTTCAGGGCCCTGGCCGTGGACATGAGCCTGGAGGTGGAGGGAAGGGCTGCCCGCCGCCATCGATAAGTTAAAAAGGGGGAGAAGACCATCCTCCGAAGGTGAAAGCTTGGAGGGACTGTCGGGAAACGCCCAGAAGGTGTACGAGGCGCTCAAGAAGCTCGGCGCCACTTCCCCCAACACCCTGAAGACGGCGGACGACGTGATGAGGGCGGCGAAGCTGCCCAAGGGGATGGTGAACAACTCCCTGATGGAGCTCGTCAACAAGGGGTACGCCAAGAGGGTGGCCAGGGAGAAGGCGGCCGGCTACTACCTGGTGAAGTAAAGGTTAAGCCTCTCGGGCCCTTCTTCTCTTCGGGATGAGGACAGGGACGGCGGAGCTTCCCCTCCACGGGGGACGTTGTCCCCCCTGGCTCTTCGGGAGGATGAGGAGGCTGGGAGGGGCGGTGGTCAGGGTCATCGTGCAGGAGTTCGGGAGGAAGGAACTGCTGAGGAGGATGGGCGATCCCTTCTTCTTCCAGTCCCTGGGCTGCGCCCTGGGTTACGACTGGCACTCGAGCGGACTCAGCACGGTCACCCTGGGGGCCCTGAAGGAGGGCGTGGACCCAGAGGAGGTCGGGCTGGCCTTCTGCGGGGGGAAGGGGAGGGCCTCCAGGAGGACGCCCGAGGAGATCAGGAAGTGGGGGGAGCTCTTCTCCCTCTCCTCCGCCAGGATAGGTGAGCTCCAGCACGCCAGCAGGATGGCGGCCAAGGTGGACACCGCCTGCGTGCAGGACGGCTACCAGCTCTACCACCACAGCTTCATCCTCACGGAGGACGGGGACTGGGCGGTGGTCCAGCAGGGGATGAGGGAGAGATGGGCCCGCAGGTACCACTGGGTCTCGGAGGGGGTGGGGAGCTTCGTGGAGGAGCCCCACTCGGGAATAGCGGGGGAGAGGAGGGAGGAGGCGGTCCTGGACATGACGGCGAGGGAGAGCGAGGGGGCCAGGAGGGGGAGCGTGGAGCTGGCCAAGCAGGATCCGCAGGACCTCATGTTCCTGAGCAGGGAGGTGGAGCAGGCCTCCCTGGACGAGTACCTGGGCCTGCCTCCGCGGGCAAGGCTGGTCATGCCCCGCGGGCACGGGATCTCCCGGCTCACCAGGGAGACCCTCTCCGTCCTCAAGAAGGTCAGGGAGGTCGACCCCAGGGACTACGAGGAGCTGGTGGCTCTCAGGGGGGTGGGACCCAAGACGGTGAGGGCCCTGGCCCTCCTCTCGGCGCTGGTGTACGGGAAGCCCCCCTCCTGGAAGGACCCCGTGAGGTACTCCTTCACGGTGGGGGGGAAGGACGGTGTGCCCTACCCCGTGGACAGGAAGCACTACGATGAGGTGTTGGAGTTCCTGCAGCTCTCCCTGGAGGAGGCGAAGGCCGACAGGGAGGAAAAGCTCAAAGCGCTGAGGAGGCTGGCCAGGCTGGCCGGGGGTTAACGGCTTTATCCCTGGAGGTTCAAAAGAAAACGGTCCCGCGGTAGCTCAGCTTGGTAGAGCGGCCGGCTGTAGACCCGGGGCCGCGACCGGCATGTCGGGAGTTCAAATCTCCCCCGCGGGACCAACTCGATACGATTCACTTACCGGGCCGAGCTCCTCCGCCGCGCCGCTCTCCACCAGCACCCTCTCCAGCAGGCCGGGGGCCAGCTCGATGAGCTCCCTCACCACCCTGGCCACGAGCTCGTCCTCCTTCCTCCTGAGCTCCTCCACCCTGGCCCCCTCCGCCGGGGAGAGGAGGGCGGAGCACCTGGGGCAGTAGTTGAGGCCCCTCTGGACGGTGAGGCCGCAGCGGGGGCAGGAGGCGGAGGCGGCTTCCCGGCCCAGGCCGTAGTGCCCGGCCGGGGCCTCGTCCACGTCCCTCCCGGAGAGGTGCACGTACCTGGCGGGGACCTGGCTCTTCCTGCTCCAGCCGAAGAAGACCCTGAGCTGGTCCTCCGTGAGCACCTTCGCCAGGTGGGTGGCCCAACGCGCGTGGTTCCCTACGACTTTCTCCTTGAAGGCCACCAGGGAGGAGGAGCGGAAAAAGAAACTGGAGGAGCTGGTTCAGCAGTACAGGGAGCTGAAGGAGAAGGGCAGCCCGATGGCTTGGCTGGAGTGGGCGATAAAGACGGCCCCCAGCATGGGGATGACCCCTGCGGAGCTCTTGACTCGGCTGGAGGGATCCGCCCCGGCCCAAAGTGAATAAAGGAAGCGGAGGGAAAAGCCCGCAAAACGGCTTCTTTTTCTCGGTTCCATTAAAATGGAAACATTTTAATAGCACTCGAGTTTTGAACATCGGATGCGTTTTCGGGGCCTAGAAACGTGATTACATTTTTCCCGTTCCTCCCCGCCCGAAAGCCTGAAAATCGAATTAGGGTCAGGAATTTGGGTCAGAATAGGTCAATGGTCAAAGGGAGAGTGGGTTAAATAATGTTAGGTCGAGTGGTCTTTTAGAAAAATTTAAGTACCTAGCAAAAAATTAGTCTAAATGGAGGTAAAAATGGTGTTAGACATCGGCGCTCTTTTTCAGGAATTTATGCGCCCAGAAACCGAGGCCGAACTTGTTGGGAATGTTCACGCTTGGATAAAAAGAAGAAGAGAGGCCTGCGAGAAACTCGGTCGACTCTTGGCTCCGGAGAACCTTGACGGTTTAACAGGGGAAACCATCTTTAAGTTGCTGAACTTTGAGGAAAATCAAATACCGGAACTACAAAAAAGAGTTGCCTTACGTTTAGTGTTACGTTTAGTGGAAGACTTGGAGAGAACGAAATCCGCAATCAGAGTGTTGATTGATGAAGGTAGAGACATAGAAAAAAGGCTTAATGAAGCCTTGGAATGTCCAGGTATAGGTCACGTCACAGCCACGATGATTCTATTCCTTCGGGATCCAAAAAAATACCCTTTCTGGAGTGGCCCGAAAGAGACTGTTTTACGAGCAATTGGGAGGATTGGCAAGTTGAGAGGTACCTACGGCGAGAAATATAGAGAGATAATTGAGGCGGAAGAAAAATTATGTTCGGAGTTGGGTGTGGATCTCATAACGCTTGACAGCTTCCTTTGGTGGGTTTGGAAGGAGAAACTTTCCCCCACACCCACAAAGGAGGAATCCGAAAGCGAACAAGTTCCGCTCGAAGCCGAAAGGGAGTTAAGAGTTCCGCTCGAAGCCGAAAGGGAGTTAAGAGAGTACTTGAGTCTACATCCTGAAGCGATAGAAAGAGGGCTTTCTGTTTTGAATACCGAATACCAAACTGGTGTTGGTAGGATTGACCTTCTCTGTAGAGACGAGAGTGGAAATTTCGTTGTGGTGGAACTGAAAAAGGGAATAGCAGATGAGAGGGCTTTGGGCCAGTTGCTCAGATACATGGGGTGGGTTAGGGAAAAAATGGCGGGGGAGAAAGAGGTCAAGGGAATATTAGTCACTCATGAATCTGACGAGAACCTTAATTATGCGGTTAAAGAAGTCGCGAACAAGGTCAAACTAAAGTACTATGCTATAAAATTTGAGCTGAGCGATACTCCTTTGATCAAGTCATCAGAGCGGAACGCTTGAAACACGACAAAAGTTTACTTTTGTTTCGTGACTCCAAAAGAGGTTGAAATCTCCTCCGTTTCGCGCATTATACCATCACTAGCAGGAGCGTCAGAATGGAGCTCACCCCTTCGCCCTCAAGGCAACACCCCCTGATCTCCCCCCCCTTCCCCGGCCCTCCTTTTTCCCTTCTTCCTTAACCGTATCGATGAAACCCCTCCCCGCCCACAGGAATAGTGTGAAATACCCCTTGGAGAGTGAAAGGGCGAAATCAAGGGCGAAGAGGGTGAGATTCTATTGCTCAAAGAAGGGTTTGTCTTATGCGACGGATAATCCGGTAAGCTACAAACGCGATAAACGCAAAAAGGACCAACCCCACAATACCGCAACCGAGGCCGGGGCCCTTCTTCGGAACCCCTACGAGCGAGACGCTCGCCTCTTCCGCCGAACCGACGTAGGAACTTCCCGCGAACCTTCCGTTTTCGCTCCTGAAGTACAGGGTCCGGCCGAGGAAGCCCGGATCCCTGCAGGTGATCCTGCCCTGGGCATCGGTGGTGCCGAGCACCTCGGTTTCCTCTCCCTCCGAGAAGCCGTAGTAGATCGTGACGCCGGCGAGGGGCTCTCCGCCAGGGGCCGGTAAACGTGAACGCGACCTCGGGCGCCGGGGAGGTGACGGTGATCGCCTGGAAGGCGTAGTCCTCCATCCCCTCGTTGTCGGTTATCTTGAGGGTCACGATGTACGTGCCGCTCCTGGAGTACCTGTGGGAGGGGTTCTGCAGGGTGCTCGTCTCCCCGTCGCCGAAATCCCACCACCAGGAGACGATCGTGCCGTCGTTGTCGGTGGACCGGTCGGTGAACTGGACGGTGTCCTCGGTGGTGGGGGAAGCGGGGGAGTAGCCGAACGACGCGGTGGGCGGGCTGCCCCGCACCCCCACCGTGGGTCCGCTGAAGCTCCCGCTCGCGGGCAGCCTGGCCCCCGCCCCCCTGTTGTCGCTCGCCTCAAAGTAGTATGTGTGGGAGCCGGCGCCGAGCGAACTCGTGGCGTACCGGTAGAGGGCGCCCTCCGTGTAGGTCCCGCTCGCCCTGCTCATGGAGTACGGAACCCCGTCGATGTAAACATTGACATACGATGGAGCATCCCCGTCCGCGTCCGTGTAGGTGACCTCATACGTGAATGTCGTGCCAATCGCCCCCGAGGAGGGAGAAACACCTCCATAACTCAGAGTTGGTGGGGTGTTGGCGGTCCCCACGGTGGGCCCCGAGTAGGACCCGCTCGAAGGCAGCCTCGCGGAGTCGGTGCCGTCGCTCGCCGCGAAGTAGTAGGTGTGCGGGCCCGCGCCGAGGGTGGTGGTGTAGCGGTAGACGGCTCCCCCAGAGTACGTGCCGCTGACTTTGATCATGGGGTACCCAACGCCGTCGATGTAGACCCTCACGTAGGAGGGAGCGTCCCCGTCCGCATCCGTGTAGGTGACCTCGTAGGTGAAGGTCGTGTCCGTCGTGCCAGATGTTGGCGAGACGCTCCCGGAGCTCAGGACCGGCGGGTTGTTCGCCGGGGCAGAGACCGGGTACGCGCAAAACCTCGCGCCCCCGCCGCTCCAGGTGGAGGGGGTTCCCTGCCAGTAGAAGATGCTGCCGGAGGCGTAGGCCAGCCTGTTCCCGTTGTAGTACCCCACGGGGTAGGGGAGGCTCTCCAGGGTCTCCCAGGTGTCGGTGGAGATCCTGTAGCGGTAGAACCCGTACCCTGGGGCCTCGTCGCAGGCCCCTCCCCCTAGGGCGTAGAGGTAGTCGGCCTGGTCGCCCAGGAAGTTCCCTATCCACAGGAGCGAGCCCCCGTCCCCCACCCCCCCGGGGTCGGGGATGGGGCTGAGGGCGCTCCAGGTGTCCGTTTCGATGTCGTAGCGCCAGAAGTCCCGGAGGGGGGAGCTCTCGTGGTACTCGCCCCTCAGGGCGTAGAGGAACCTTCCTCCCGCCCACGCGAGGGAGGCCCCGTCGTCGACGCCCCCGGGCGGGTCAGCTCTCAGCACCCAGGACACCGACTGGGGATCGTAGCGGGCGAAGACGGTCCCGTGCTGGCTGCTCCCCAGGAAGGCGTAGAGCTTCCCGTCCCAGCCCGACCAGACCAGGGCGTTCCCGGCCCCCTGCGGCCCGGGCGTTTCGGGCAGGTACTCCCAGGTGCCGGTGGAGAGGCGGTAGCGCAGGAAGAGCCTGCGGTCCGCGTCCTCGTAGCGCGCCCCCGCCAGGGCGTACATGAAGTCCCCCCCCGTCCCAGGCCAGGGCGGTCCCGTTCCTGAAGGTCCCCGCCGCCAGGCCCGTGGTCAGGCTCTCCCAGGAGTTCGCGGACGGGCTGTATCTCCAGAACTGGACTTCGCTACTCGCGTACAGGCACCTTACCACGTAGACGAAACTGCCAGCCCCCACCACGGCCTGGCCGTAGCCCCCCGAGGCGGGGGTGGGGGCCCTCTCCGCCCACCCGCCGGCCGCTGAGGCCGGCCAGACAAGCGGGAGGAGGGAGCAGAGCAGCAGGAGGGTGAGGAGGGGATCAGGAGCCTGGGATGGCAAGGGGGGGTCCGCCCACTCTCCCGGTAGCCGGACTTGTCGGTGCCCGTGTGCACCGTGTTAATCGTTGGAGTTCAAAAATAAATCCTTGGGTGGGGACCGAGAACCCTAAACCGGCTGGCCTCCGCTCCCGGCACCAACCACAGCGAGTCACTTATGGGGCACAAAAAGCCTGAACCAGCTTCGCCCGCCCGATTTCTAGAGGGGATAGCTATGCTTTTACCCTTACCTGAATGCTTGCCCACCTTGACCCCTACCTAGGCTATCTGCCCTCGATCCAGTTCGCCAAATCTTTCCTTGTTCGCGACATCCAAGAGATAGTTAAAGGCAGATTCCGAGGGTAGAAATGGGAGGATGACGCAGTATCCGAGGGGGAGAAAGAGGGATATGGACCCAGCATTTTTGTGGGGAGGTTGAAGATGGAGCGCGAGGCCAGGCTTCAGGATGCTCTCAAAGACCTGATTGAAAAGGTGACCAAGGAGCGCAGGTTTCACGGGGTCGAGATAACCCACGTCGAGAGGGATTACCCCGTGGACGGCAGGGAAGCGGACCTCGTGGTCTTCATGCGGGGCGAAATCCCCTTCATGTTCATCGAGACCAAACGGAAGGTCGGCAGGGGTGCCTTGTTCGATCCACTGGATGCTTCGGTTGTAGGCCAGGTAATGTCCTACGCCGCGCTCTGGAAGCGCTCACACCCGGAGCACGAAATCCCCTTTGTCGCCACGGCAAATCCTGAGTTCATCGCTGTCTTTAGGGTTCCAAAAGACATCGAAAGATACATCAACCGAGAGGCCCTGATGAAAAGGGATTACAGAAGTGCCATCGGGCGAAACTACTTTTCTATACTCGAGAGCTACATGGTGGGCAAACCTCAGAAACTCTCGATGAGTGCTGAATTTGTCGAGGATTTGATTGACAGGCTTGCCAAGGAATACGCGGAGAAAAGGTTCACCAAACCGGAGCCGACCGAGGCCATGATGGAAAGGTTCAGGGAATTTGTCAGGACCTTGGCTGAGAAGTGCCTGCCTCGCCTGGAGGCACAGTTAAAGGAGGACAGGGTTTTCAGGAAAGAGGTGGAAAAACTGGGGTACAAAACGGGGCCTGAGGACCTACCCCAAACCGCCAGAAATCTGGCGCGCATGATGGCATACGTGCTCATGAACAAGCTCATTTTTCGCAAAGTGCTGGAAAGGAGCTACAAACTGCCTCCGATGGTTTCACTCGACTCGTCCTCGGTGGTTAGGTTCAAGGAGAGTTTAAAGTATAATTTCGACAGAGCCGTTGAAGCAACCCGTGATTTCGAGCCCATCTTCCGCACCGGGGTGTATGACCAGCTTCCAATCCCCGATGACCCAGACCTGATGGAATATATCAACGATTTCGTCTACGACCTCGAAAGCATTGACATCGTCAAGATAGGGGATCAGATCGGCTATATCTACGAGGTCCTCATCCCGCCAGAGGAGAGGCATCAGCTCGGCCAGTTCTACACGCCACTGTGGGTTTGCGAGTTCATAACCCGCTGGTGCATCAGAAGTCCTGACGACGTTGTACTGGATCCGGGTGTGGGCAGCGGGGGCTTTCTCCTGCAGGCCTACAGGAGACTCTTCGAGCTGAAAAGGGGAGAAAAAGACCTGCGCCTCGTTCGACCCTCCGATCATGAGCAGATCTTAGGGCAGCTCTACGCCCTTGATATAAACCCCTTTCCGGCCCATCTTTCCGCCATGGGGGTTTCGATCAAGAACATCAGGGTTCCGTCCACGAAGCTGAACGTGCTGGTGTCAGACTTCTTCAGGCTGCAGCCCGGCCAGAGGGTCCTGACCCCGTACAAGGTGAAGACGATCGTGCGGGAGGAAGAGCGTGAGGTGGTCATGCCGAAATTTGATGCCGTAATAGGAAATCCCCCGTACACCAGGTGGACGGAGATCCCGGAAGAGACGCAAGGGTTGATCAGGAAACGCTTAGGAAAGCTCATGAAGAAGTACGGGCTCACCCCCCAAGTCTCCAGGGGGGTCGAGCCTGGAATCTACACCTACTGGATAATGCATGCTACCGATTTCCTTAAGGAAGGTGGCAGGCTGGGGATGATCATCTCGAACACTTGGCTTCAGACTGACTACGGCATCGGTTTCGGGAATTTTCTTCTTGACAACTTCAGGGTGAAAGCCATAACAGACGTCGCCCTTAGACTTTTCAAAGACGCCCTGGTAACAACCTGCATAGTCCTCGCCGAGAAAGAAAGTGACAAAGAAAAGAGACTGGAAAACGAGGTCGCTTTTGTCCATATTCCTGGTGAGGTCGAAGGCGCGGATGTCGATAACCTTTTGGGTGCCATAGAGACCGGCAGATCGGAGAAGTACACCGTTAGACTTGTGAAACAGAGGGAGTTACCCAGGGAACAAAAATGGATAGACATGTTTTTCGAAACCGTAGATGTCTCAGAACATCCGCTAATGACGACACTTGGCGAACTTTTCGAGCCGTCGTATGGGAACGTTGTTTATCTCTACTTGACATCCACAGGCAGAATAAGGGGGGTAAGAAATCCAGGCTCGAGCGAATTTCACTATCTGTCGCCCTCAAAAATAAAGGAGTTTGGGCTTGACAAGTGGGCATATCCTAATGCCCCGTTAAAGGAGGCTTTAATATATCCAGCCATAACGAGCGCTAGACAAACGAACTTCTTTACATTTTCCGAGGAGGACTGGGAAGAAATGCGCAAATCCGATGAAAAGTGCTACATGTTCATAGGCCACAAGCCGAGGATGGACCTTCCTGAAGAGGTGGAGAACTACATCAAATGGGGAGAAACGGAATGTAGGACAGAGATAAGAGGTAGCAGGAAAGGCGGAAAACCGGCCAGCGAAACCGAGGCAGCCAAGGTTAGGGCAAAAGAGACAGAGATATTCCACGGTTGGTACGATTTAGGCGGGATAGTTCCAGCACCTATACTTGCCACCTACCAAGGATGGTGGAAGACTAGGTTTACTTGGTGTAGGTTTCCAGTAGCTACGTATCACGCACTAATAGCCCTTGTACCCAAGGAAGAAATCTCTCTCGATGAGATTAAGGCCCTTCTAGCGTTCCTTAACTCAAGCTTTACACAAGCCTACATAGAGACCAAAGGAAGAAAAAGCCCTGGAGGGATAATAGGTTTCGAAATAAAAGTTGCCAGAGAAATGCCTATCCTTGATATAAGAAAACTAAACGACGAACAACTAAACACGCTGGCCAAGCTTTTCGACGAACTCGAGCGAAAGGCAAGAGAAATCGGTGGTGCCTCTAGCAGGGAGCAGATTGAGAAACTCAAGCCCAAGATATACGAGATCGACCGAGCCGCGGCCGCGATTTTGGGTATTAAAGACGAGGACGTTGAGAATGTGCAAAAGCAAGTTGAGCTGATGGTCGAGAGAAGGGTCAGCGGGGCGGAGAGAAGTCACTAACGTTGTTGATGATATAACCCAATTCCCCTGACCCCAATTCGATTTTCGGGGTCCTGCTAAAGGACCCACCGCCAAATTTGGCGGGTGCTCTGCTCTTCACCGAGAGGTTTCGCAACCTTCCCCCTTTCCCTGCTCCTTGGCCTTCTTCTTTGACCGCATCGATGAACTCTCCCCCGCGGGACCAGTACGCCTACTTCCTCTCCAGCATGACCACGCACTCCACGTGCTTGGTCTGGGCGAAGAGGTCTATGGGCCGGGCCCTCTCGAGGCTGAACCCCCTCAGTCCGGCCAGGTCCCTCCCGAGGGCGGCGGGGTTGCAGGAGACGTAGACGATCC
>CALJER010000038.1 GCA_938074535.1 uncultured archaeon | reverse complement strand
TTCCCGCTCCTCTCCACCCACTCATAAACAGGCTCCTGCCTGGTGGCCAGGTAGCCTGTGAGGGTGCTCGCGGGGGTGACGTTGGTGTACCGCCACTCCCCGCCGGTGGTCGGCTGGGAGGGGAAGGTCTGCCTCCCCTTGTACACCCAGTCGTAGTCGTCCACCGTCCGGGAGCTCCTGGTGTAGGTGTCGTATCCGTAGGAGTACCGGGTCCTGGTCCCGGTCTGGACGGTGTAGGAGCGGGAATAGGAGTACTCCTTCTTCCAGTCCTCGTGCCAGCCTCCCCCGGCGGTGAAGGAGCTCCCCCTGTAGGAGGTGAAGGTCTCCGTCCCGCTCTCCTGGTACTTCCAGGGGCCCCATCCTGGCGGGAGCCATCTCCAGCTCCTCTTGTAGCAGGTGTAGCTGTAAACGTAGTAGGTGGTGTAGATGGGCTCGGTGGTGGAGGAGATCCACCACTTCCTGGCCTGGGTCTTGGAGGTCTCCTCCCACTTCCCGTCCGTCACGTTCGTCGGGCGGCTGGAGAGGTTGGACTTCACGGTCGTGGTGCCCGAGTACTTCCACTCGCCGTACTCCGTGTGGGAGCCCACCCTCTCCCAGCGGTAGACATCGGCCTGCCACCCCGCCGCGTACTGGGGGGTGACGGTCCAGCCCTCCGCCCTCAGGAGCTCCACCTGGTTCACCTCTTCACGATAGGTGGCCGAGTACCAGTTCCCGCCCGTCTTGGTCCAGCGGTAGCCCTGGGGGAGGGAGGGGAGGTCCGTGCGCAGGGGCCCCACTCCGTAGACGGTGTGGGTTCTTCCCGTGGGCACCCAGCTTCCCGCTTCCGGCATCAGGGTCTGGGTCAAGGTGCGGGTTCCCACCGGAACGTATTCCTTCCACCTCCACCCCGAAGGGACGTTTTCCGCCCGGTAGCCGGTTATCCTGGTCACCGTCACCGGAAGGGGAACCTCTTTCCTCTGGAAGGAAGCGGCCTTGGAGAAAGCAGAGGCGGGCGAGAGGGATAGGTCGAAGGGTCTGAAGAGCAATCTCAGCGTCCCCAAGTCCTTGGCCCTCCCGGCCTCCAGGATTCCGTGCACCACTAGGTTCTCCCCCTCTCTGTACGCCTCCAAATTTTCCGCCACCAAACGCTGCAGGGTGGAGGGAGAGAACTCGTAGCCAGGGGACGGGATCCTCAGCCAGAATTCATGGGTCCCCGGCTCCAGCTCGCCCAGCTCGAAGGAGAACTCGCCGGCTGGACCCGAAGAGGTGGAGGAGAACCTCGGAACGGAATGGACCTCCAGGGAGAGGGGGAGGGGGAGACCCCCGAGCTCGTCCTCCACCGCCCCCTCCAGCACCGTGAGGACGCCGGAGTAGTAGGAGACGTAGTCGCGGCGGAGGGAGGACGCCGGGCAGGCTGAGAAAAGGACGAGGAAGAAGGCGACCAGAGCGGGAGTCCACTCCCGTTTCATCCCCCCACCACCTCCAGCCGATGGACCTCCTTTTCTGGTCCTCCCGCCCTTTTTTCCCTTTCGGTTCCCCAGAAGTAGTAAATGGAGTTCAGGAGGATGGCCGAGCTCTGCGAGCGGCTGGAGCGGGCGAGGGGTAGGAAGGAAAAGGTGAGGATGGTCTCCTCCTTCCTCTCCTCCCTCTCGAAGGAGGAGGTGGAACCCTTCTGCCACCTGCTGCTGGGCAGGCCCCTCCCGCCCTCCAGCTCCCTGACCCTGGGCGTGGACTGGGCCACGGTGAGGAGGGTCCTGCTGGGCGTCACGGGGCTCCCTTCCTCCGACCTCCTGCGGGCTTTCCACTCCACGGGCGACCTGGGGGAGACGGCCAGGCTCCTCTTCCAGCGCAGGAGGTACTTCTCTCCCACCCTCGACTCCAGACCACTTGGGCTCCGGGAGGTCTGGGATGCCCTGGCGAGAATGGCCTCGGAGGGGGAGAGGGAAAAGAAGGAGAGGCTGCTGGAAGGACTGCTCAACCGCAGCAGCCCTGAGGAGGCCAAGCTGCTGGTGAAGGTTGTCATAGGGGAGATGAGGACGGGCTTCAAGGAGGGCATGCTCCTCTCCTCCCTGGCCCTCTCCTTCGGGATGAGTGAGGAGGAGATCAGGAGAGCCTTCGCCCTTTCGGCGGACGCCGGGAGGCTGGCGGGGCTTCTGAGCGAGAAGAGGACGCCGCTGCAGGTGATCCCCTTCCAGCCCCTGGAGCCCATGCTGGCCCAGCCCGCGGGAGGGGTAGAGGAGATCCTGAGGGAGCACGGAACGACCTCCCTGGAAGTGAAGCTCGACGGGGCCAGGGTGCAGGTACACAAGAAGGGAGGGGAGGTGAGGATCTTCAGCAGGGGGTCCAAGGAGGTTACGGGAAGCCTTCCCGAGGTGGCGGAGGAGGCGAGGGGCCTGCAGGCCGAGGAGGCCATCCTGGACGGGGAGGTGGTGGCGGTGGACGAGGGGGGAAGGCCCCTGCCCTTCCAGAACCTCCTCAGGAGGTTCAGGAGGAAGAGGGGGGTGGAGGAGACCAGGAGGAGGGTGCCGGTGAAACCCTGGTTCTTCGACCTCCTCTACGTGGACGGAAGGTCCCTCCTGAACCTACCCTATTCCGAGAGGAGGGAGAGGCTGGAGGAGGTGTGCGGGGAAAGGACCACGGAGAGGATCGTCACGTCGAGCCAGGAGGAGGCGGTGGAGTTCCTGGAGAAGGCCAGGAAGGGGGGTCATGAGGGAGTGGTGGCCAAGCTTCCCGACAGCCCTTACCTGCCCGGGGCCAGGGGAAAGCTCTGGCTCAAGTTCAAGCCCGTCCCGGAGACCCTGGACCTGGCGATCGTGGGGGCGGAGTGGGGGTACGGGAGGAGGGCCAGGTACCTCTCGGACTACTACCTGGCGGCGTGGGACGGGGAAAAGGGGAGGTTCGAGGTGGTGGGCAAGACCTTCAAGGGCCTGACCGACGAGGAGCTGGCGGAGATGACGGAGAGGCTGAAGGCGCTGGAGGTTTCCAGGGAGGGCAGGAGGATCTGGGTGAAGCCGGAAGTGGTGGTGGAGGTGGCCTACAGCGAGATCCAGCGCAGCCCCAAGTATCCGTGCGGCATGGCCCTGAGGCTCGCCCGGATCGTGAGGGTGAGGGAGGACAAAAGGGTCCAGGAGGCGGACACCCTCGCAAGGGTGAGGGAGCTCTTCGAGAGGCAGGGGAGGGGATGAACCGGACGATCGAACTCCCGAGCCGACTCGCTTTCCGGAGTCATGGTGGCTGGGAGTGGGAAGTGCTGGAACCGGGAAAAACCCCTGACTCCCAGTGAAACGAAGGTTCCATGAACTTTCCATAAAAGTTAGACATCAGGAAAAGTTCCAAGCGCGTTCGAAAGAACCCTTGGGTGGAAAGACGGAGAAATTCCAAGTGAGCTCCTCCGCCGAATTATCCCATCCGGCTTTCTGGCGCTGTGGTCGGACCTATCCTCCGTGTAACCCTGCTTAAGCCGCCCCCACGGAACGTGCCAAGACTTCCAACCTCGGCAATCACAGAACACAACTTGAGTCTTGGCGCCCGTAATCCCCATCTTTCTGGGTCTGGCACCTTCCAAGGGTTGAGCTAGAAGTAAACGATGGGCACGAACTTCACCTTCGTGCTACCGACCAGCCTTTCCCCCCAGAAGTCCTTCGTCACGACAACCGCAAACCTAGGCGAGTAGCTCCTTAGGAAACTGTGAAGGCTCCTGCCTATCCCCGTTTCTCTCACGCCCCCGAATTTGACCTCTATGGGGATTGGAGGGTGTGCATCCACGACGAAGTCGACCTCGGCCTTGGCGGTGGTCCTCCAGTACTTCAGGAGAAGGTTCTCACCCATCAGCTTCAGCTCGTTGAAGACGAAGTTCTCGGCGAGCCTCCCCGCGTCCCCCCTCACCTCCAGCGGGTTGAAATTGTTTATCGCGTAGTTCCTCATCCCGCAATCCAAAAAATAAATCTTGGGATTCTTCCTCAGCTCCGTGACCAGGTTCTTGCGAAACGGTCTGAGCGACCTTACAATGTAGGTTTGCTCGAGTATGTCGAGCAGACGAACCATCTCCCTGTAGTACCCGCCGGTCTCCCTGCAGAGAGTCTCGAAGTTAATCATTTCCCCCGTCAGGGAGGAGAGAAGGGAGACGAGCTTTCTGAACCTGGTCGTGTCGGTTATTTGAAGGAAGGAAATGACATCCTTCTCCAGGTAGGTGTTGAAAATGTTCTTCAGCACGATTTTTTTCTCCTCCTCGCTCCTCGCCTTTATCACCTCCGGATATCCACCGAAGAGGACGAACTCCTGATAGTACCTCAGCAGCTCGGGGGTGAAGATGTCCTTTTCCGGGATCTTGAAGTCCTCACCCCTGAGGATCAGGTTCCTGATGAGGAGGTGCCTTTCCCAGAACATCCTCGCGAGCCCTTTTTCCCTCGCGTTCAGGAATTCGCCGAAGGAGAAGGGAAGAAGCTCGAAGGAGAGCAGCCTGCCCACCAGAAATCTGGCGGTTTCGGAGAGGAGCTCCATAGACGACGAACCAGTGATTATGAACTTTATGTTTTCGCGAAGGTCGTACATGAGCTTGAGCTTCTGACCGACATCCCTGCAGTAGTGCACCTCATCGATCGAGAAGTAATACCTCCCAGACTCGTCGGGTGCGAACCTCCTGACGAAGTCCTTGGGGTTGAGGGAGAAGGCATCCAGCTGTTCTCTATCCTCGAAGGTCACATAAATTATCCTCCCCTTTTCCACCCCTTTCTCCTTTTCCAACCACTCGGCGAGCATACGGAGGAGGGTCGTTTTCCCGGATTGCCTCGGGCCCCTAATCGCTATGATTTCTCTCCTGTCAATCCACTTCTTCAGTCTAGCAGAATTCTTTCCAGGTATTCCATTTTAACACTATTAAAATTGACACCTTTTAAATGTTTATATGCGTCTTCGAAATGAACCCCCTCCAGCACCTCTGGTCCCATGTTCTCGTCTTGCGGCAGGCACACGTTTTCAACTCGGGGTCCCTCCGCCTCCACTCCAAAGGGAGAGAAACACGCGGGATCCGTGTGGTGCTACGGAAGGTATTCGATAGCGGTGTACACTTCACCTTCCGGGTTCCCCAAGTACCTCACCGACCTCGCGGAACTCTATGTGAACAGGTACCCGTCAACCCTTTGAAACTTGTATTTACCCGTTATGAAAGTTAGAAGAGTCTTCCAATCCTCACTTTGCGAGGCTCCTTATTGAAACCTACTACGTCTACCCCGGGCGGTTCGGCTGGGGAGGACTTTCCTCACTTTCCGAGGCACCCTACTGAAACAGAGGGCGTGGAGGGGGTAGTGGGAGCGGGGGCGAAGTCCTCCTTCGGGTTGGGCTTCTTCAACCTCCAGCCGAAATGAAACCTATGAAGCCTTCTCCGGCAGCCCTCCGCGGAAAGCCAGCTCGAAGAGGGGCAGGAGGTCCACCTGGGTCCCGTCCAGCCTCTTCACCTCCCTTTCCTTCCCCTCGTGCAGGAGGATCCCCCTGTCCACCTTCAGCACCCCCAGGAGCTTTGCCAGCCCGCCGACCTCGGCCGCTGCCTTGACCTCCACCGGGACTATGCCACCATCCCTCAAAATGAAATCGACCTCCCTTCCCCTCTCCCTCCAGTAGAACTTCGCGTCGAGCAGGGAGGAGGCAACGCACTCCAGCAGCTTCCCCTTTTCCATTTCCCTGTACAGGCCGAAGACGAGGGACCAGTGGTAAGGATAGACCTTCTGAAGCTTCCTGCTCGCGACCAGCATCGAGATCCTGAAGTTCTTCACCGTCCTTATCAGGTAGGAGAACCTCAAGTAGAACAGGTGTATTTGCAGGGTCTTTTTCGCCACGTGCAGGTCCCTGGCCAGGCGGTCCAGGTTCAGGAACATGCCGGGGTTTTGGTAGAAGATCTCGATCAGACCGAGGAGCAGGTCCTCGTTGACGTTCTTGAACTTCCTGGGCAGGTCCCGGTAAACTATCTTGCCGATCACGTTCTCCCTCAGGTACTCCATCATCCTCCTCTCGTCCTCCTCCCCGACCATCTCGGGGAAGGGTTTTCTAAGGTACTCGGGGAAAGCCAGGAAGAGCTCCTCCCTCCACACCTCGAAGTCATCGACCCTCTTGCCCGTTTTGAGCTCGAAAAACTCCTTCAGCGAAAGGGGATCCACCTTGAGGAGGAAGTGCCTTCCGACGAGGTTCGAGTAGGCTTCCCTCTCCAGCTCCACGGAGCTCGAGCCCGAGGCGAAGAACTTGAGGTTGGGGAAGGCGTCGTAGAGCAGTTTGAGCTTTGAGCCCCAGCCCTCGAGCTTGTGGATCTCGTCGAAGAAGACGTAGACCCTTTCCTCCTTCCACTCCACGCCCGTTATCCTCTGGTACTCGTCCAGGATCCTCTTGAGGTCTTCAACCTT
>CALJER010000037.1 GCA_938074535.1 uncultured archaeon | reverse complement strand
AAAGAATGGTGGAAGTATTTCAGAAATGTTATCATAAATGCAATCTACAGATAAAAGATAGATAATTTTTCTCGACCCGCTGCATTTCATGCATTAAAACCAATATTACACTACTGGTCAATAATGTCAGTGAATTTGTGTCAGATATTATCTAGATATTCCTTCCAAATTTCTTTCTCTCACAATTGCACAACCTAACGAATGATGATCACGATCCATGTCCAGGTCTGGTCAGGTGATGGTGGACCTGGATGGCCCGGGCCCCGCCCCCCCTTCCCTCCTCACCTTTTTCGCTAGGAGGCCCTCCCATTTCTTCCTGTTGATGAAGAAGAGCCTGGAGTCCCTCCGCCATCCCGGGATCCCCCTTCCCGAGAAGCGGAGCTCCTTGCCGTGGAACCTGACGGTGATTCCGTCGTGAACCCTCTCCACCGCTCCCCTCACCAGCTCCCCCACCTCGAACCCGTAAAACCTCTCCGCCAGCAGCTCCCCGCACGCCTTGTGACCGAACTCGGCGCTCCGTTCCAGCACCAGGGGGGAAATCCCTTCCTCGAGCAGGGAGAGGGCGGCGGTGAGGCCCGCCGGTCCTCCCCCCACGATCACCACCTCCTCCATCCCACATCCTTCGGAAAGGCGGCTTTAAAGGGGGAGGGAACCAGCTTTAAGGATGGAGAGGACCCTCCCCTGGCTAATCGCCCTCTTGGTGCTCGCCCTCACCGGGCTGAGCGCCTCCCTCCTCTTTCCCTCGAAAGGTATAGAGGTGAGGAACCTGGTCATGGAGGGAGGGGTGGTGATAGAAGCCGAAGAAATTACCATAACCGGCACCCTCTCCCCGGGGGAGGGGGAACTGCTGATAGAGCTTTCCGAGATGAAGGCGAGGAACCTGCGCCTCAAGGGGAAGGTCGCCATAGAAGCCGAGGAAACCTGGGGGGAGAACATCAGGGTGACGGCGGACCCCTCCTCCCTGGAGAACCAGGGGGTGGGGGCCTTCCTCCTGCTGGTGGTGGAGAGCGGGAGGGAGATAAGGCTGAGCAGGCTGAGGATGAAGGACCTGAAGCTCCCCGCTCTGGGCCTGAGGACCGAGAGGATTCTGCTCAAGGGATTGAGGCTGGGCTGAAGGACCTCATGGTGACCCTCTCCAGGACCGTGGTGTCCGCCGAGAGGTAGAGGAGCTTCAGGCTCGCGTTCAGGAGGGTGGCGGGATCCCCGACCAGATTCCTTATCGCTCTGTCCTGGGGTGCTTGGTCGCCCCTCCACCCAGCCCTGAAGCCCCCCGCCTCCCCCCAGGTCTCCACCGCCCATATCCTCGCCCCCCTCTGCTCCAGCCTTCCCCCCAGCACGCAGGAGCCGTAGCCAAGATAGAACTCCCCCGAGAGCCTCTCCGCCCGGATCTCCGTGACCTTCACCCTTCTCCCGGAGAACTCAACCTCCTTGGGGCCCTCCATGCTCCACCCCCACATCCTCACTGAAGGCATGCTAACCTGGAGGGGGCGGGAGGCGGAGGAAGCCTGCACGACCATGGACGGGGAAACCATCTCCTCCGCATCCAAAGCTATGAACCTCATCCTCACCCCCTCCATCTCGGCGTTCTCGGTGGGGAAGAGGAGGCGGAGGGCCTCCACCGGAACCTCGTCCCCCTCCCAGCCCGCACGGACTCCCCTCGCCGTCCCCTCGACCCAGGGCACGTACACGGCGAAGTTCCTGAGCTCCAAGTTCTCAGAGGAAGTACCTATGGGAGTGAGGGAGAGGTCAAGGTGGGAGGAGGAGGCGGCGGTTATCTTGGTGACCTTCTGTCCGGCATACTCCGCCGGCTCCATGCTCCATCCCTTCATCACGACCCTCTCGGCCGTGAGTTCAAAGAATTCCGCTGGCTCCCCCCTCCACTTCAAGAAGACGTAGATGGCAAGCAGCAGCAGCAAAAACGCCAGGAGGGCCGCGTTCTTCTTGTCTGGCACTTCTCTTCTCTGGAGGGGGTCAATATGAGGCTTCCGGAGGGCTGGACCCTCTTTTTATCCCGTGAAAAGAGGTATGGGGAAAGTGGGGTCGAAGGGTCTCTCGGAAACGGCGGGGGCGATGGCGGTCATCCTGGGGACCGTGGCCGCGATGGTGCTGGCCACCCACGCCATGGGGGTGCTGGGGGAGCCCGCCCCCAGGATTCGCGGGAGCCTGTTCCTCTCCCTGGTCAACAAGGGGGAAAACCTCTGGTCCTTCAAGACCCTGGGCGGAATCCATTCCTCCCCCTCCACCGACGGGGAGAGGATCTACTTCGGCTCCACCGACGGGAGGGTTTACGCCCTCTCCCCCTCCGGGAACTCCGTCTGGTCCTTCAAGACGGGAGGACCGGTGGTCTCCTCCCCCCTGGTGTCGGACCACACCGTCTATGTGGGATCCTACGATGGGAAGCTGTACGCGCTGGAGAAGGAGGGAGGGGGGATGAGATGGAGCTTTCAAACGGAGGGCTCCCTCCTCTATCCGCCCTCGGCTTGGGAAAACTCCATCTTTCTCTCCTCCCCCCAGACCGGGGAAGTCTGCGCCCTCTCGGCCGGGGACGGCACCCCCCTCTGGAAGCGATCCCTGGGCTCCCCCCTCTACTCCCCCCCGGTGGTCTGGAAGGACACCCTCTACGTCGGAACCTGGGATGGGCTCCACGCCCTGCGGGCCGAGGACGGCAGCACGCTCTGGTCCCGGCCCGCGCCCTTTCCCCTGACCACCGGCCTCAGCCTGGAGAACGGCAGGATCTACCTGCCCGTCGGTCCCTACTTCTACTGCCTGGACGCGGAGAGCGGGGAAAGAGTTTGGCACCAGTATCTGGGGAGCACCTCATCTCCCCCCGCCCTCTGTGGGAACAGGGTCTACGTGGGGGACGAAGCGGGAGCGATCCACTGCCTGGACGCGGAGAGCGGGGAGGAAAGGTGGTACTACCTGACGGGGGGGGCGATCGTCTCCCCGCCCTCCTGCCTGGGGAAAGAGCTCTACGTGGGATCCCGGGACGGGAGGGTATACTGTTTGGACGCGGAGAGCGGGAACCCGAGGGGGTACTTCCCCACGGGGGGACCTGTGACCTCCACCCCCCTTCCCCTGGGAGACCGCCTTTACGTGGGCTCCTCCGACGGGTACCTTTACTGCCTGAACCTGGGGGAGCCGAGGATGGTGCTGAGGTGGAAGGGGGAGAGGATAGAAAACGCCTTCCTCCTGGAGAACGGGAGGGTGGAGTGGAGGAGCCTGAGGCTCAGGGTGAACGGGAAGAGGCTGCAGAGTTCTTGGGCGGCCCTCAACGGGGACCCGAGCCCCGGTCTCGTTTCCCTCCGGCGCGGGGACCTGCTGGAGCTCTCCCCCTCCCCGCCCCTGAGGGAAGGGGATAAGCTCACCGCCGCCTACGCCCCCGCCGACCAGCTCCTCGGCTTCTGGAGGATTGGAGCCCGAGCCTCCTGAGCGGGCCGAAGAGCACCCTCTCCACGCCCTCCCTCCTCTCCCTGACCTGGTAGAAGAGGAAACCCATGAGCGAGAAGTAGAGGATGCCCGCCGCCATCCTCTCCTCCCCCCCCAGGCCGAGCAGGCCCCTGAAGGGAAGCATGAAGGATCCTTTACCCAAACCGTACCCAAGCGGGAGGATGAGGACCGCGGGCAGGAGGGAGCGCGGGACATCGAAGCCCAGGGCCCTCCTGAAGACCCTGAAGGTGAGGAGGGAGGCCACGGGAGCGCTCAGGAGAACGGCCCAGGTGACGTAGAACCAGTCGCCGAAGAGGCGCACCTCCTTCACCTTCCCTACCGGCTCCTCCACCCCCAGCCCTATCAGGAGGGGGGAGAGGAGGAGGGGGAGGAGCCAGAGGAAGGAACAGGCGAAGACCAGATGCTCTATCCTGGAGTAGGGAACCCTCTTGCCTAGCAGCAGGCAGCCGAAGTACCCTATGGCACTCACGTACAGGAGCATCCCGGCCGCCGCGGCCCCCCCGAAGAGGGAGTGCAGCCAGAAGAAGAGGCCCGCATGGAACTCCTCCACGGTGTAGGCGGGATAGAGGAAGTAGTGGAAGGTGTTGTACAGGAAGCCCAGGTAGAAGGAGAGGGTGAGCATGAAACCCAGGGAGAACCTCCCCTCCCTAACCCGCTCCGGGCGCACGACGACGTCCCTCCAGCATCCCAGCACCTCCAGCACCTTCACCCCCATCCCCCCAGGAGGGTGAGCAGGATCCTGGCACCGTCCCTGAGGGGGGAGAGCTTGGAGCCCTTTGCGGGGGAGTAGTGCACGGGCACCTCCTGCATCCTCAGACCCTTCCTGGAGGCCTTCACGAAGAGCTCCGCCTCCACCTCAAACCCCCCGCTCCTCAAACCCAAGGACAGGAGGTCCCCCCTCCTGACGGCGAACATCCCGGTGAGCAGGTCGGAGGTGCGTCCGTAGAGGGAGGAAGCCAGGAGGGAGAAGAGCCTGTTCCCCACCCTGCGAAGAGGGGAGAAGCTGGAGTTTCCCCTGAACCTGGAGCCCCTCACCACCTCCGCCCTCCCCGAGAGGAGGGGAGAGAGGAGGGAGGGAAGGGAAGAAGGGGGATAGCTCCCGTCCCCGTCCAGGAAGAGCAGCACCTCCCCCCTGGCCTCCTCCGCCCCCTTCCTCACCGCCAGACCCTTCCCCCTCCCCACCCTCACCACCCTGGCCCCTGCGTTGCGGGCCTCCTCCACCGTCCCGTCCGTGGACCCCCCCTCCACCACCAGCACCTCGGCCCCGGGAAGCACCCGCCTCACCCCCTCCACCACCGCCCCCACCCTTCCCCGCTCGTTGTAGGTGGGGACGATCACGGAAACCTTCATCCTTTCCCTGAAGCGGGAGATGGTAAAAGCTCCATCAGGCTAAAAGCTTCCCTCCTCCTACCTGAAAGGATGGGCTTCCCCAGCATCTCCCCCACGGTGGCCGAGGTCCTGCTGCTCGCCCTCACCCTTTCCCTGGGCTTCGCCTTGGGCTGGGCCATAGGCTCCTCCCGCAAGCCCGAACCCCCCCTCTTCCCCTTCCTCACCGTTTCCGGCTTCGGGGAGAACTCCACGGAGCTGACCTTAAAGCACGTGTACGGGGAAACCATAAAGGACGCCTTCGAGCTGGAGAACGGGGCCATCTCCTGGAGGAACCTGGAGGTGAGGGTGAACGCCCTCAAGGTGACCGTGAAGGGAGGGGGGAAACTGAACGGGAGGGAGGGGGGCGGGAGGTGCGATTTCAAGGCGGGAGATGTGCTGAGCCTCCCCGTGGAGGGCTTCAGGAAGGGGGATGAACTCCTGCTCGTCTACGCTCCCCAGGGAAGGCCCCTCTACAGGGGCACGCTGGAGTGAGAGGTTGCCCAGGGTACTTTTCACCACGGTGTACAGGGAAAGGCCCTTCGACTTCCTGGACGTGGGCTCCAGGGAGCCCCTCCGCTTTTCCTCCCCGGCCCAGATCTCCCCCGGCCTCCGCTTCCTGAAGCAGAACGTTCCCGAGCTGGAGATCCTGGAGTACCCCACCAGGGAGGAGTACCTGAGGAAGCTGGAGGAGGGGTGGGACGTGGTGGGCTTCTCCTTCTACGGCCACGAGACTCCCGAAATCCTGGAGATGGCGGACCTGGCCAGGGAGAGGGGGGTGGGGGAGCTCTGGGC